>NZ_JBVKBH010000017.1:0-244957 GCF_055657175.1 Streptomyces sp. NPDC107581 | reverse complement strand
ACCCCCACACCATCAACATCCACGACAGCTTCTTCCAACTCGGCGGCGACTCCATGCGCGCCATCCGCGCCATCGGAACACTCCGCACACAAGGCCTGGACGTAGCCGTACACGATCTGTTCGCCCACCAGCGGGTCGCGGACCTCGCCGCTCTGCTGAGTTCCGCCCCGGGGACCACCTCGGCAGCAGACACCTTCGTGGCACCGTTCGCGCTGCTCAGCGCCGAGGACCGGCGCCGGCTGCCGGACGGACTGGTCGACGCCTACCCGATGGCACAGACCCAGGCCGGCATGGTCTACGAGATGCTCGCCGCCACCGACCGTGCGGTCTACCAGAACGTCTCCTGCTACTGGGTGCGTGACGAACTGCCCTTCGAGGGGGCCGCGCTCCGTGAGGCCGCTCGGCTGCTGGTCGAACGGAACGAGATCCTGCGCACCTCCTTCGACCTCTCCGGCTTCAGCGAGATCGTGCAGCTGGTGCACCGGGAGGCCGAACTGCCCGTCGGCTACGACGACCTGCGCGGCATGGCGGAGCCCGACCAGCGCGCCATCGTGGACGGGTTCCTGGTCGGCGAGCGGCGCAAGCCGTTCGACCTCGACCGCCCGTGTCTGCTGCGGTATCACGTCCACCAGACCAGTGACCGCGAGTGGTGGCTGACCCACACCGAGTGCCACGCCATCCTCGACGGCTGGAGCCACACCTCGGTGGTCGCCGAGCTGATCGCCCTGTACCGGGACATCCGGCAGGGCCGCACACCGGACCTGCCGCCGCCGCCCGAGGTGCGTTTCGCGGACTTCGTGGCCCTGGAGCGGGAAGCCCTGGAGTCGGCCGAGGACCGGGCGTTCTGGGCCGGCATCATCGAGGGGCACGAGAAGTACGAGCTTCCGGCGGCCTGGGGCAGCCCGGACCACGACGAGAAGGCGACCATCGTCGACGTGCCGTACCCGGACCTGGTGCCGGGACTGCGCAGGCTCGCGGAGGCGGCGGGCGGCTCCATGAAGAGCGTGCTGCACACCGCCCATCTGAAGGCGCTGAGCATCGTCAGCGGGCGTACCGGTTTCTTCACCGGCCTGGTCTCCAACGGCAGGCCCGAGATGCTCCGCGGCGACGAGGTGCGCGGGCTGTACCTCAACACCGTGCCCTTCGCCGCCGATCTGTCCGCTCCGACCTGGCGGGGCCTGGTCGGCGCAGTCTTCGCGGCGGAGGCCGAGCTGTGGCCGCACCGCCGCTATCCGATGCCTGCCATGCAACGTGAGTGGGGCACCGCCGGCAACCTCGTCGACGTAGCCTTCGGCTACCTCGACTTCCATGTGCTCGACTGGGAGTCCGGCACCGTCGGTCTGCTCGATGACTTCAGCCCCAGCGAACTGCCGCTGGAAGTGTGGACCTTCCCGGGTGTACTGCGACTCGGCGGTCTGCCCAGCCGAGTCGGACGTCCGCAGCTGGAACTGCTCGCCCGCGTCTACCGGCACGTACTGGAGGCGATGGCCGCCGATCCCGACGGGGACGCCCGGGGCCTGACCCTGCCGTCCGAAGACGCGCGGTCGGCGGTGCGAGCCGCGCGGGGACCTGAAGTCACCTTCCCGGACGGCCTTCTGGTCCAGGACCTCGTCGACGGCTGGGCACAGAAGACGCCCGGCGCGGTGGCCCTCCGGTACGGCACACAGACCCTCGACTACGGGTCCCTCGCCGCCCGCGCCAACCGTCTCGCCCACCGGCTGCGGGCATTGGGCGTGGGACTCGAAAGCATCGTCGGCCTGCATCTGCCGCGGACCCCGGAGCTGTACGTCGCCCAGCTGGCCGTGCTCAAGGCGGGAGGGGCTTTCCTGCCGCTCGACCCCGACTATCCGGCCGAGCGGTTGCGCCACATGCTCGACGACGCCGGAGTCGCCGTGCTGCTGACCACCGCGGCGCTGCGGGACACACTGCCCGCGGAGCCGCCCGGTACGGTCGAGGTGCTCGACCCCGAGGGCTACCCGGAGCTGCCGGCGGACCAGGGGCCGCCCTCACGGCGACCGGGTCCGGACAACCTCGCCTACGTCATTTACACCTCGGGTTCCACCGGCCTCCCCAAGGGCGTGGGCGTCCCGCACCGGGGCGCCAGGAACCTGCCGCACGGCCAGCGCCTTCTCATCGACGTGGGGCCCGGTGACCGGGTGCTGCAGTTCTCGTCGCCCAACTTCGACGCCTCCGTCTCAGAGGTGCTCATGGCGCTGACCAACGGCGCCGAGCTGCTGCTGCCGCCGCCGGACACCGATCCCGGCGACCTGCGCCAAGTCCGCGCCGTCGTCACCCACATGACGCTGCCCCCCTCGCTGCTGGAGCGGCTGGAGCCGACCGACTTCCCGGACCTGCGGGTGGTGGTGTCGGCCGGCGAGGCGTGCCCGGCCGAGCAGGCGGCCCGCTGGGCCGAGCACACGTTCTTCGTCAACGCCTACGGGCCGACCGAGACCTCCGTCTGCGCCACCCACACCGAGATCCCGGCCACCACGGACCCGGAGCCGCCGTCGATCGGCGGACCGATCGCCAACGTTCAGGCCTACGTCCTGGACGAAGAGATGCGGCCGCTGCCCGACGGCTTCCGGGGCGAGCTGTACGTGGGCGGCGCCGGGGTGGCCCGCGGCTATCTGAACCGCCCGGGACTGACCGCCGACCGCTTCGTGCCCGACCCGTACGGGCGTGAGCCGGGGGCCCGGCTGTATCGGACCGGCGACCTGGTCTCGCGCGGCCCCGGCGGCAGTCTCTGGTTCCACGGCCGCCGCGACCACCAGGTCAAGGTGCGTGGTCTGCGTGTCGAACCGGGTGAGATCGAGAACCTGCTGCTCGGCCATCCCGCCGTGGCCGCCGCCGTAATCACCGTGCACCGGCCCGGAGCAGCCGACGCCACCCTGGTCGCCCACGTCAAGACAGTGCCCGGCTGCTGCGCCACCCCCGCAGAATTGCGCGAGTACCTGCGCGGGCGCATCCCCCAGGCCCTGCTCCCGACGCACTACCTGGCCGTGGACGACTTCCCGCTCACCCCTTCGGGCAAGGTCGACCGGGCGGCCCTGCCACGGCCCGACGGCTCCCGGCCGGAGCTGACGTCCCCCTACCAGGAACCCGGCACCGAAACCGAACGGGTCATCGCAGCCGCGTGGCGCGAGGCACTGGGCGTCGACCGGGTCGGGGTGCACGACGACTTCTTCGACCTCGGCGGCCACTCGTTGGCCATCATGCGGATCGTCTCCACACTGCGCGACCGGCACGGTCTCGAACTGCGGTTCCGGTCGTTCATCGAGCACCGTACGGTCGCCGCGCTGGCCGAGTCCCTCGCGGCGGCCGGGGAAGCAGGACAGGCGCCCGACACGGTGGTGTGGATCCGCCGGAGCGGCGGACGCAGACCGCTGTTCTGCGTTCACCCGGGCGGCGGCAGTGCGCACTGGTACCTCCGCCTCGCCCCGCACCTGGATCCGGACCGTCCGGTGGCCGCCTTCGAGTGGCCGGGGCCGCACTCGACGGCCACCGCGCCCGGCGCCGAGGAGATGGCCGAGCGCTATCTCACCGAGCTGCGCCGCATCCAGCCCCATGGTCCCTACCTGCTGTTCAGCTGGTGCGGCGGCAGCGGGATCGCCTCGGAGCTGGCCCATCGGCTGCTCGACGCGGGCGATGAGGTGACGCTCATGCTGCTCGACCCGGGGCTCGACGCCCATCAGAGGGCCGAGGGCTGGCGTGAACTCGCCCTGATGCGGCGGTTGGAACGCCTGCTGCACGAGGTCGCCGAAGGCGGCGAGGCGGCGGACACGCCGGCCCGCCGGACGGAGATCCTCGAACTGCTGGAGCACCTGGTGGACGACGTCGACGAGGAGACCGGCATCACTCTGCCCGAGAAGGGCGTGGGCACGGCCTGGCCGCGCGCGGCGCGCATCTGGCGCGAGGTCATGGAGATGGACCTCGCCTACCGGCACCGGCGCTTCGCGGGACGCCTGCATCTCATCGCCAGTGACGAACTGGCCCAGGGCGAGCACGAGGTGGCGTGGGGGCAGCGGTACGCGGACTACCTCGACCGGTGGCGGGAACTGACCGGGTCCCTGGAGGTGCACCGCGTGCCCGGTGACCACTTCGGGGTCATGAAGCCGCCCCATGTGGGCCGGCTGGCCGGGGTGATCACCAGCGTGATCGACGGCGCGGGAGACACCGCACACTGAAGACCCGGGCCGTGGGTGGCGGGAGACGGAAGGTCTCCCGCCACCCACGGCCCTTTCCCGGAGGGTGCGCGCGGTCGCCGCGACCGCATACGCCGACGGCCGGGCAGAGACCTCCGGGGAGGTCCGTGCCCGGCCGTCGGCGCCGGTCGATGTCAGTCGGTCACGGCGACGAGCCGTAGTTCGGATGTGTAGCGGTTGCCCTGGTCGTCGGTGAGCCAGGCCTGGTCGGGGGTGGGGAGCATTTCGGTGACGGTCATGCGTGCGTCCGGGTCCTTGCGGGCCAGGCGCCGGGCGGCTTTGGCGAGGATGTTGACGTAGACCGGGCTGTCGAAGTCGACGAAGAAGGGGCGTGGTTCGGTCGGGGAGACGACGAACACGTGGCGGGGGAGCTCGTGTCGGCGGTGCCAGTGGCGGGCCCGTACGAAGCGGCGTGCCTCGTTCTTCTCCTCCGCGAAGTCCAGCGCCGGGGCCTCGAACCGCCAGGTCTCCCGCGCCACCACCATGCGGTCGACGGACACCCGTGGGGTGTGGTCGTCGTCGGGCAGGATGCGGAACCGCTCCATGACCAGAGTGGTCAGGACATGGGAGAACACCTCGGCGACGCCGAACTCGGCTCCGCTCGGCAGGACGACGACGAGCCGGCCCGACCGCCGTTCGACCGTTGCGTCGGCGCTCAACACCGTACGCGGACGACCGGGGTCGGCGGTGTTGTCCAGCAGCGCGACGTGGTAGTCCTGCGGTCGCACCAGAGAGTGCCTGATCCGGACCGACAGGCGGGACTTGTGTTCCTTGGGCAGCAGCGGTATCAGTCGCGGTGCCGGGTGGTCGCGGTCGGTCCGGGCGAACAGCCCTTCGGGGAACGGGTGCTGGTTGACGAACAGCGAGTTGCCCAGTGTGTTGGCGGCCAGATGCAGTTCGCCGAGGACGAGTTCGAAATCGCCCTGCTCCACCGCCGTGGTGTCCCGGGCGGCGATCATCACATCCGGGCTGGTGTACCGGGCCGCCGTCCACTGCTCCCCCGGCGCGGCGAAACTCTCTTCCACCTGTTCGGCGATGTCGGTGCCGCGGACCTGGATGCGGCGGGCACCGTCCGCACGCCCGAGGATCTCCCGCCAGCGGCGCTCGAACTCCTCCTGCACCTCGGCCGCGTCGGCGACGACGGTGCCGTGCAGGAGCGGCATGCAGGCGAACCAGAAGGCGGCCAGGTCGATCGAGCGGCCGGCCCCGGCTCCGGCCTCGGCCCCAGCTCCGGCCTCGGCCCCGGCCTCGGCTTCGGCCCTGAGTCGGTCGTACGTCTCGTCCGCCTGGCGCAGCATGCGGGTGGTGAGGTTCGAGGTCAGCCAGCGGGTGCTGGTCATGAGCAGGTCCAGTGGTTGCAGCGCGGTCAGCACCTGGCCGCCGATGCGGACCCGCGCGGAGCGCACGGTGTCGGAGTAGACCACCCCTCGGCAGGGTGCGGTCGTGTCGCTCTTCTCCCGTTTGGCGTCCGCGGCGGTCAGCTCCTCGAACGTGTCTTCCAACGCGGTCAGCGCGGCCACCAAGCGGTCGGGGTCGTGCGCGGCCGTACAGACGGCCGCCCGGCCCCGCTCCAGCAAGTCCAGCTTGGCCAGGGCGGCCTCGCGTACCTCGCGGTCCCCGACGCCGTCGAGCCATTCCCGCAGCCGCCGTTCGGGCCAGGTGTCGGCCGGGAGGTCCAGCCGCCAGCGGATCCAGCGCCGTCCCACCAGCTCTTCGAGGGTGGCCGTCACATCGGTGTCGGGGCCGGCCTCCTGCTGGATGGCACGGGCCGACCGGGTGCCGTCGCACAGCCGCAGGAC
Organism: Streptomyces sp. NPDC107581; assembly: GCF_055657175.1. Classification (NCBI taxonomy): domain Bacteria; kingdom Bacillati; phylum Actinomycetota; class Actinomycetes; order Kitasatosporales; family Streptomycetaceae; genus Streptomyces; species Streptomyces sp. NPDC107581. The sequence goes on along the minus strand of NZ_JBVKBH010000017.1, from coordinate 238,956 downwards.
GCGCAGGACCCCTGGTTCCACGGGGTGCGGTGGCCGGCCGGGTGTGCTCACGGAGTCGCTGTCGAGACGTACGTACGGTGTGCGGCGAGGGGCGGTCCATGCGCGTATACGGGGGTCGGTGGCGATGACGTCGGCGAGGGCGTCCACCGACCAGCTGGAGAAGTAGACACGGGAGTCGGCGACGAGGCCCTCGCCGGGGTCGATGTCGACTCCGCGCCGGGTGAGGTCGAAGCGGCCCCAGCCGACCGGGCCGAAGAATCCGATGGTGTCGTTCTTGACGCAGAACCGCTGCCAGTAGTGCGCCACCAGTTCCTCCCGCTGGCGGTGTTTGAAGACCCTTCCCCGGTCGGTGGGGGACCAGGCGAGGAAGGGCCTGATCGCGGAGTCGAGAACGCCCCGGTTCTGCCAGGCCACGGCGGCCCGGAACGGCTTGGACGCCGCGATCTCCTGCAAGACCAGGGCGGTGCGTACGGCGGCCTCGCCGAAGGACTTCTCGAACGCATCCCAGTCCGCCCCCGTCAGTGCTTCCCGCTCACCGAACTTGTCGGCGGCCTCGGCCAGGCCCCCCGGCGCCAGCCGGAGCACCCCCGAGGCCGGGAAGCCCGGCCCCCGCACGGCGAGTTCGTCCCACAGGCGCCACCGTGCGCTCAGATCCACGGAATCCTCGTGTGTCTCGGGCATCCGGCGTGCTCCTAGCGCAGCGCGGAGGCGTCGGCGGCCAGATCGTCGAGCACGACCTCCGCGAGCTCCCCGGGGGACGGGTAGGTGAAGACCAGCGCGACGGACAGCTCGGCTCCCAGCAACTGCTGGAGGCTGTCGATGATCTGGAACGCCGCGAGGGAGTCACCACCGCACTCGAAGAAATCGCTGTCGTCGCCGAGGGTGTCGTCGCCGAGCGCCTCGCGGTAGAAGCCGGTGATGTGGCCGGAGAGCTCGGCGGCACCGATCCTGGTGGTCATGACAGTTCCTTTGCTGGGAGCGGGTCGGCATACGGTGGTGGTGCTGTGTGCGGTCGGGGCGGCCGGCTCGTAGTCCGCCACCAGGGCGAGAACCGCCGGCCGGCCGGGCCTCTCAGCCGTCGTCGGAGCCGGACGTACGGCGGGTGGTCAGGGCGGAAGGGGTGTTGCCGCCGGAGACGACGACCGCGGCCCGGCCGACGGACTCCGCCTCCAGGGCTCCGGCAAGGGCGACGGCGCCGCTCGGTTCGGCCGCGACGCCGACGCCGTGCAGCAACTGCATCGCCCGGATGATCGACGCGTCGCTGACACCGACCAGCCGGTCCACGCCGCGGCGGATGATCGGGAACGTCAGCCTGCCGGGGCGCTGACCACGCAGACCGTCGGCGACCGTATCGCTGGGTGGCAGATCGACGGGGTGGCCGACGGCGACCGACCGGGCGTAGCGTCGTACGGCCTCCGGCTCCACGCCGACGATCCGCACCCGCCGGGGCAGTTGAGCCGTCGCCGCGAGGCACACGCCGGCGAGGAGGCCCCCGCCGCCGGTCGGCACGAAGAGCGTGTCGAGGTCCGGGGCGTCCTGGAGGATCTCCAGACCGACGGTGCCCTGCCCGGCGATCACCAGCTCGTGGTCCGACGAGGGGATGAACGCCGCCCCGCGCCGGTCAGCCAGCTCCCTGGCACACCGTTCGCGTTCGATGACGCCGCCGGGAACCCGGGTCACCCGGCCACCGAGGGCGCGGATGGCCGATTCTTTCGCCCCGCCCGCACTGGCCGTCATCACCACCGTGACGCGTACGCCCAGCTCGCGACCGAGTGTGGCCACCGCGATGCCGTGGTTTCCGGAGGAGCCCGTGACGACTTCGCCGGCGGACAGGGCGAGCAGTGCGTTGGCGGCTCCCCGCAGCTTGAACGAGCCGCTGCGCTGGAGGTGCTCCGCCTTGAGCAGCAGGCCGGGGAGCGCGTCCAGGGTGAGCAGCGGAGTGCGCCGCACCCGCGGCGCGATGCGCTCGGCGGCGGCGAGGACGTCGGCCGGCCCCAGACCGGTGCCGACGGTCGTCATGACGTCTGCTCCGGGTCCTGCACGGTGGACTGCAGCGCACGACGGTCGGCCTTGCCACTGTGCAGGACGGGCAGCGTGTCGAGCCGGGTGAACCGGTGCGGCAGCATGTGGGGCGGCAGCCTGGCACCCAGATGGGCGCGCAGCTGGCTGTCGGTGGTGCCGTCCAGGTCTCCCGTGATGTGGGCCTTCAGCCAGACCCGGCCCCGCTCGTCGGGATCGGCGGTCACCACCGCGCCGGTGACGTGGGGGTGCCCGAGCAGCATGCCCTCGATCTCGGCGGGATCCACACGGTGGCCGCGGACCTTGATCTGGCGGTCGGACCTGCCCAGGAATTCCAGCACCCCGTCGGACCGGCGCCGCGCGAGGTCGCCGGTGCGGTACATCCGTGTGCCCGGTGGGCCACAGGGGTCGGGGAGGAAGCGCTCGGCGGTCAGTCCGGGCCGCCCGCCGTACCCGCGGGCGACCCCGAGGCCGCTGATGTGCACCTCTCCGGTCTCCCCGTCCGGCACCACGCGCAACTCCCGGTCGAGCAGGAGGACATCGGTGCCGTCGATCGGGGTGCCGATGATGTCGGCGGAGGTGTCGGGGCGCTCCGGCACGTCGAAGCGGGTGGACGTCATGGTGCACTCGGTGGGCCCGTACTGGTTGACGAGCCGGCCGCCGACCAGGGCTCGTCCGCCCGCGGCCAGGAAGGGGCGCAGGGACTCGCCGCTGGTGGCCACGAGCCGCAGTCCGCGCAGCTCCTCGGCGGCACGGGGCGAGCGCGCCAGGAAGGTCAGGAAGGACGGCGTCGTGCTCAGTACGGTGTCCACGCCGTACTCCACGAGCGCGTCGGCGAACGCGTCCGCGCGCAGCAGCCGGGAGCGGCTCAGCAGCACGAGCCGTCCGCCGGCGGCGAGCGGCGCGAAGGTGTCCCGGATGGAGGCGTCGTAACCGAGCGGGGCGAGCTGGAGGGTCACGGAGTCGGGGCCGAGCCCCAGGTCGCGCGTCAGGGACTGCAGATACGCGGCCAGGCCGCGGTGCTCGATCAGCACCGGGTTGGGAGCGCCGGTCGAACCGGAGGTGTGGCTGACGTAGGCCAGGGCGCGTGGGGAAACGGCGGGGAAGGGCTCGCCGGTGTCGTGCGGGCGCACGCCGTTCACCTCGGGCAGCCGGTCGAGCAGCACGGTCGGACCGTCGACCGGCAGGCTGAGCCGTTCGGCCGGTGCCGCGTGCGACAGCAGGCAGCGTGCCCCGCCGCCGGCGGTCAGCGCGGCCAGCCGCGGGCCGGGGAGCTCGGTGTCCAGGGTGAGGAACGCACCGCCGGCCCGTGTCACCGCGGCGGTGGCGACGACGGCGTCCAGTCCGCGTTCGACAGCCACCGCGCAGACGTGCTCGGGCTGTGTGCCCTCAGCGACCAGGAGGCGGGCGAGCCGGTCGATCCGCTCGGCCAGTTCGCCGTACGTCACCCGGCGGTCCTCGGTGACGATGGCGACGGCGTCCGGAGCCCGGTCCGCGTGGCCGCGGACGGCGTCGGTGAAGACACGCAGGCCGCTCTCGCTCATGTCCGGCTCCCGGCTTCGACGGTCCGGTCGACGGCGACGAGCCGTAGTTCGGATGTGTAGCGGTTGCCCTGGTCGTCGGTGAGCCAGGCCTGGTCGGGGGTGGGGAGCATTTCGGTGACGGTCATGCGTGCGTCCGGGTCCTTGCGGGCCAGGCGCCGGGCGGCTTTGGCGAGGATGTTGACGTAGACCGGGCTGTCGAAGTCGACGAAGAAGGGGCGTGGTTCGGTGGGGGAGACGACGAACACGTGGCGGGGGAGCTCGTGTCGGCGGTGCCAGTGGCGGGCCCGTACGAAGCGGCGTGCCTCGTTCTTCTCCTCCGCGAAGTCCAGCGCCGGGGCCTCGAACCGCCAGGTCTCCCGCGCCACCACCATGCGGTCGACGGACACCCGTGGGGTGTGGTCGTCGTCGGGCCGCAGCGTGAAGCGGTCCATCACGCGGTTGGTCAGGGCGTGGCAGAAGACGTCGAGCAGATCGAACCGGGAGGCGTCCGGCAGCACCGCCACCAGCCGCTCGCCGTCCTCCTCGACGTGCACGTCGGCGCAGCGCACGGTACGCGCCGTGTACGGGTCGGCCGTGTCGTCGACCAGGGCGACGTGGTAGTCCTGCGGGCGCCCCAGGGACTGCCGGCTGCGCGCGGACCACTTGCGCGGCATCTCCTTGGGCAGCATCGGCACCAGCCGCGGCCCGGTGAAGTCGGTGCCGGTCTCGTCGGTCAGCTGCTCGGGGTCCGGGTGCTGGTGGACGAAGAGCGACTGGGCGACGGTGTTCATCGCCACGTGCAACTCACCGACCACCAGCTGGAATTCACCACGCTCCACCGCCGTCAGGTCATCGGCGATGATCATGAGGTCGGGGCTGATGTAACGTGCCAGGGACCAGCCCCGACCGGGCTCGGCGAACGCCTCGCGCACCTGCGCGGCTATCCCGGCGGAGGACAGCTCGACCCGTCGGGCGCCGGCCGGCGCGTCGATGATCCGGGCCCAGCGCTCGCGCAGCTCGGCCTGGATCAGCTCGATGTCGGCGGTCGACTCCGAGTGCGGGGCCGGCAGACAGGCGAACCAGAGCGAGCCGAGGTCCACCGTGTCCTGCCGTTCGCACAGCCGCCGGTACTCCTCCCGGATGCGTGCCCCGATCGACTCGGCGTAGCGGTTGGTCATCCAGCGGGCGGCGGTCAGGCACAGTTCCAGCGGGGCGAGCTGCTGGAGGACGGCCGTTCCCACGGTGGCCGTGGCGGACCGGCGGCAGTCCGAGTAGACCAGGGCCCGGTTGGGGGCTGCCCGGGCGCTCTTCTCACGCCGTGCCGAGACCTCGGTGACTTCCGCGAAGTCGGCCTCCAGCGCAGCCATCGCCTCGCACAGGGCGTCCGCGTCGAGGCCGGCCCGCTCCAGTCGCTCGCGTCCCCCCTCCAGCACCTCCAGCTTGGCCAGGGCGGGTTCGCGTACGGCGGCCTCGCCGATCCTCTCCAGCACCGTGCGCAGTTCGCGCTCGGGGTAGGTGCCGGCCGGGACCTCCAGCTTCCAGGCCACCCAGCGCCGGGCGACGAGCCACTCCAGCGCGGCGCGCACCTCGGCGACGGACAGCTCCCGTCCCGCGCCCCCGGTCGCCTCCCGCGCGATCTCGGCGACCGTCCGCCGCCCGTCGCACAGGCGCAGGACACACAACGTGTCCGCCGGCACCGGGTGCGGGGGCCGACCGGGTGCACGCACCGAGTCCGTCCCCAGGCGCACATACGGCAGCCGCCGCGGGGCGATCCACTCCCGCACCCGGGGATCGCCGTCGATCACCTTGGCCAGGGCGTCCACGGACCAGCTGGAGAAGTACACACGGGACTCGGCGACGAGACCCTCGCCGGGATCGACGTCGACTCCGCGCCGGGTGAGGTCGAAGCGGCCCCAGCCGACCGGCCCGAAGAATCCGATGGTGTCGTTCTTGACGCAGAACCGCTGCCAGTAGTGCGCCACCAACTCCTCGCGCTGACGCGGCATGCTGGACCGTCCCGTCACCGACGGCGACCAGTCGAGAAAGGGCTTGATCCCCGTCTGCAGCACGGTCCGGTTCTGCCAGGCCACGGCGGCCCGGAACGGCTTGGACGCGGCGATCTCCTGCAGGACCAGGGCGGTGCGGACGGCGGACTCGCCGAAGAACTCCTCGAAAGCCTCCCAGTCCGCCCCCGCCAACTCCTCCCGCTCACCGAACTTGTCGGCGGCCCCGGCCAGCCCCTCCGGAGCCAGCCGGAGCACCCCCGACGACGGGAAACCCGGCCCGCGCAGGGCGAACTGCGGCCACAGCCGCCACTCGCCCCCGGGCAGAAGTATGGTGCGAGACATCGCTGAGTTACCTCCCAAGGAATGCGGTGCGCCAAGGGCGCTCCGGTGGACGAGACCCGTCAGTTCCGGTCTGCCGGAACACCGTTGAGACACCACTCCAGGACCGCACGGGCGCTGTGGTACTTGTTCTCGGCCTGCTGGAACGCGATGCTCAGTGGCCCGTCGAGCACATCGGCGGTGACCTCCTCCCCGCGGTGGGCGGGCAGGTCGTGCAGGAACACGCCGGCCGCACTGGCGGCCAGCACGTCGGTGGTCACCTGGAACGGGGCGAACACGCGCCGCCAGTCGGGGTCGGACTTGGCCGTGCCGGTGGTCTGCCACCGCGTGGTGTAGACGGCATCGGCCGCCGGCAGACCGGTCATGTCGTGACGCTCCTCGACCAGCGACGCGGCGGCTTCGGCCTGGACGCCTGCTTGCTTCAGGCAGGACGGGTCGAGGCCGTAACCGGGTGGCGTGCGCAGATGCAGCTCGGTGCGCGGGAAACGGGACAGGGCGAGCGCGAGCGCGGCGGCGGTGTTGTTGCCCTCGCCCACGTACAGCACCCGCAGGCCCTCGATCCGCCCGAACCGGACCAGCAGGGTGGTGAGGTCGGTGAGCGCCTGGGTGGGGTGTTCACCGGCGCTCATCGCGTTGACCACGGCCATCCACTGCTGATCCGCGTAAGCACGCAACTCCTGCTCGGGTCCCGCGGTGCGGGCCACCAGCACGTCGATCATCCGCGACAGCACCGCGGCGGTGTCCTCCACGGTTTCGCCGGTGTTCTCCTGCAGATCCCCCGGCCCGTACGTGATCAGCCGTGCCCCCAGGCGCAGCGCACCGGCCGAGAAGGCGGTCCGGGTGCGGGTGGACGTCTTGCGGAAGAGCACACCGACGACGGCGTCGTTCAGGGGGCGGGCGTCGTCGCACTCACCGGCCGAGTACTCGGCGCCGCGCCGTACGATCCACCGCAGGTCCTGGTCGGTGAGGTCGTCTATGGAGATCAAATGACGGATGGTGCGAGGCATCGTGGTCCTCCTGCCGGCGGGGCGTGTCGGGCGGTCAGCTGGCGCGCAGTCCGCGGTGCAGGACGCGCAGCCCTTTGTCGAGCTGGGTGCGGTCGATGGTCAGGGGCGGCATCACCTTGATGACCTCGTCGTAACGGCCGCAGCGCTCGACGATCAGGCCGTGGCCGAAGGCGTAGCGCTGCACCCGTTCCGCCCGGGGTGTCCCGCCGCAGCGCCCGGTGTCGATGCCGAGGACCATGCCCCGGCCCCGCAGACCGAGATCGGGGTCGAGTCCGGCGATCTCGGCGCGGAACAGGTCGAGGCGTTGCGATGCCTCGGCGAGGCCGGTGCGGAATCCCGTCTGCTGCCAGAGTTCGCAGGCCGCGGTGGCGGCGACGAAGGCGAGTTGGTTGCCGCGAAAGGTCCCGGTGTGCTCACCGGGCTCCCAGACGTCGAGGTCACGGCGGAACAGGGTGAGGGAGAGCGGCAGGCCGTAGCCGCCGATCGACTTGGAGACGGTGACGATGTCGGGGACGATCCCGGCGTCCTCGAAGCTGAAGAAGGTGCCGGTGCGGCCGCAGCCGGACTGGATCTCGTCCAGGATCAGCAGGACCCCGTACTGCTCGGTGACGGCTCGCAGCCGGCGCAGCCAGTCCCGGCTGGCGGGGTAGACACCGCCTTCCATCTGCAGGGGCTCGACGATGACCGCGGCGGGCGGTTCGGTGCCGGACGACGGGTCGGCCAGCAGCCTCTCGACGAGCCCGATGGAGTCGAACGGGCCGAGCGGGCCGTCCTCGAAGGGGACGAAGGTCACGTCCTGTCCGCCGACCCCTCCGGCCCGGCGGGCGCTGCGGCTGCCGGTGACCGCCAGGGAGCCGCGCGACATGCCGTGGTAGGCGCCGGTGAAGGCCATCAGGCCGGATCGGCCGGTGGCCTTGCGGGCGAGCTTGAGCGCGGCCTCCACGGCGTCGGTGCCGGTGGGGCCGCAGAACTGCACCTTGTAGTCCAGCGCCCGGGGCTCGAGCACGACCGAACTGAAGCGGGTCAGGAAGTCCCGCTTGGCGACGGTGTACATGTCCAGGCCGTGCATGATGCCGTCGGAACCCAGGTAGTCGAGCAGCCGCTGCTTGATGAAGTCGTTGTTGTGCCCGTAGTTGAGGCTGCCGGCTCCGCAGAAGAAGTCGATGAAGGTCCGCCCGTCCTCGGCGAGCAGCTGGGCCCCCTTGGCCCGCTGGAACACGGCTGGGAAGGTACGGCAGTACATGCGTACCTCGGACTCCAGCTTCTCGAAGACGGAGACGTCGTCAGCTGTTGCGATGGTCATCGGAGGTCCTTTTCACGGTCGGACGGGGGCATCGGCCGGCCTGACGCGCGCCGTGCCCTCGGTCTGGCGGCAAGCTGTGGCATGGGACCGCTGTCCGACATGCGGGGGTAGTCGCCCAGGGCAGCGGCCAGGGCGGCCACCGTGCTGTGGTCGAAGAGCGCGCGCACCGGTACGTCCAGGCCGAGGGCGGCCCGCAGCCGGACCGACACCCGGGTGGCGAGCAGGGAGTGCCCGCCGAGCCGGAAGAAGTCGTCGTAGGCACCGACCCCGGTGACGCCGAGGACCTCCTGCCAGACGTCGGCGACGGTCCGCTCCCGCGGAGTGCGGGGTTCGACCGTCGAGGCGTGCGCGGCGGTCCGTGGCCCGGGCGCCGGCAGTGCGTGCCGGTCGACCTTGCCGCTGACGGCTCTGGGGAGATCGTCCAGCCACACGAAGGCGGCAGGGACCATGTACTCGGGCAGGGACGGCAGCAGGAGGGCGCGCAGCTGTGCGGCATCGGGCGTCCGGCCGCCGTCCTCCGCCACCAGGTACGCGGTGAGCTGGAGTTCACCGGAGCCGTCCGGGGTGGGGTGCACCACGGCGGCGCGGATGCCGTCCTGTGCGAGCAGGGCGGCATCGATCTCACCCGGCTCGATCCGGTGACCGCGGATCTTGACCTGGTGGTCCCGCCTGCCGAGGATCTCGATGGAACCGTCGGGGCGCAGCCGGCCGAGGTCACCGGTCGCGTAGAGCCGGCCGCCAGGGGTGTCCGCGTGCGGATCGGGCAGGAAGACGTCGGACGTCTGGCCCGGGCGTCCGTGATAGCCCCAGGCCAGGCCGCTGCCGCCGATGCAGATCTGCCCGGTGCCACCCGCGGGCACCGGCTCCAGGCGGTCGTCGAGCAGTCGGACGGTGGTGTTGTCGAGGGCCGACCAGTCCAGCACCCGGCCGTCGGCGGCGTGCCGGGCCGCACTGGTCCAGATGGTGGCCTCGGTCGGCCCGTACAGGTCCTGCACGGCGGCGCCGTCCGCGGCGAGCGCTCGGACCAGATCGGCGTGCAGCTTCTCTCCGCCGGAGAGGACCGTCATGTCAGGTCCCGGCGTCCAGCCGGCGTCGGTCAGCATGCGCAGCACGGAGGGAGTGGCCTGGAGCACGGCCGGACGGGTCCGCTGGATCAACCGTGCGAGACGTTCGGGGTCCCGGGCCTGCTCGGCGTCGGCCAGCACCAGCTCGGCCCCGGTCAGGGCAGGCAGGCACAGCTCCAGGAGCGAGGGATCGAAAGAGACGTTGGTGAGGCCCATGATCCGGGTCCCGGGGCGTGCGTCCAGTCGACGGGCCATCGCGTGCAGGAAGTTGGCGAGGGCGCGGTGCGGAATCAGCACGCCCTTGGGCCTGCCGGTCGACCCCGAGGTGTGGAAGACGTAGGCGAGATCACGCGGGCCGGTGGTGCGCACGGGGCGATGCGGCGACGGCGCGGCCGGCTCCGGGTGCCCGCTGCCGAGCAGCACCGTGACGACCCGTGTCCCGGCCAGGTTCCCGGCGAGGGCGGGCTCGGTGACGGCGACCCGGGCGCCCGTGTCGTCGAGCAGGTAGGCCAGGCGCAGGGGCGGGTGCATCGGATCGAGCGGGACGTACACGCCCTCCGCCTTGAACACCGCGAGCAGGGCCACCAGCACTCCTGTGCCCCGCTCCAGGTGGACACCCACGGGCACGCCCGGACCGACGCCCAGCTCCCGCAGCCGGTCGGCCAGCCGATCGGCGCGTGCGTCCAGTTCGGCGAAGCCGAGCGTTCCGTCGGAGGACCGGACGGCGATCGCATCAGGGGTGGCGCGGGCCTGCCGCTCGAACAGGTCGGCGACGGTCGGCTCGGGCACGGCGGCCGTGGCACCGGTGCCCAGTTCCAGCAGACGGCGGCGCTCCTTGCCGGGCAGTGGTGCCACTCGGCCGAAGGCCTCGGCCAGCGGTCCGTCCGGCGCGGCCAGCGCGTGGCGCAGCAGATCCACGTAACCGCCGGCGAGTTGCACGGCGGTCACCGGGTCGAACAGCGCGGTCGCGTACTGCAGACGGCCGGACAGGCCGCCGTCGGGACGGCCGATCAGATCCAGTACCAGGTCGAACGGTATGCCCGGCAGCGGGGTCCGGACGACCTTCGTGACCAGTCCCGGGAGCGCGGGTGCCTCGGGTTCGGCGTTCAGCAGCAGGAAGGACACCTGAACCAGCGGATTGCGGGCCAGATCCCGTTCCGGCACCAGCTCGGTGACCACGCGTTCGAACGGGGCGTCCGCGTGGGAGAAGTCGGCGAGGGTGGAGTCGCGGACACGGCGGACCAGTTCCTCGAAGGACGGCCGGCCGGAGAGATCGGCGCGCAGGGCCACGGTGTTGACGAACGGCCCGATCAGATCACGGGCCGCCGCCCGGCCCCGGCCCGCCACCGGGGTCCCCACGGCGAAGTCGGTCCGGCCGCTGTAGCGCCCGAGGAGCGCCTGGAACGCCGCGAGCAGCACCATGAACCTGGTGGCCCGGTGGGCGCGGGCCAGCCGGTCGACGCCGGCGACCAGCTCGGCCGGCACGGTGAACCAGGACTTCCTGGCGTCGCCGTCCCACAACGCCGGTCGGGGCCGGTCGGCAGGCAGCTCCAGCGGGCCGACCCCGTCCAGCCGGGACCGCCAGTACCGGGAGAGCCGGGCGAGCCGTTCGCCGGACAGCAGCTGACGCTGTTCGACCGCGACGTCGCCGTACTGCAAGGGCAGTTCGGGCAGATCCGGGACGGTCCCCTCGACCCGCGCCCGGTAGCCGGCGGCGAGCTCGCGGATGAGCACGGTCCAGGAGGAGAAGTCGAAGGCGATGTGGTGCACCACGACGACCAGCAGGTGATCGTCGGGGGCGATCCGCGCCAGCGTCGCGCGCAGGGGCGGGGCCGCCGAGAGGTCGATCGGGTCGCGCAGCTCACGCTCGACGAGTGCCGCGATGTCCTGCCGGCCGGCTCCGACGGCGTCGATGCGCCGCAGCGGCGTCCCGGCCTTTTCGTGGACGTGCGCCACGGGTTCCCCGTCCACCGCGGTGTACCGGGTGCGCAGCACCTCATGCCGGTCCACCACGGCGGCCAGGGCGCCGGCGAGTGCGTCCGGGTCGAGCGCGCCGTGGATGCGGAGGGCCAAGGGGAGCAGCAACTCCGTCGAGTCGGGCCGGAGTTGGTCGAGGAACCACAGCTGTTGTTGCGAGAACGACGTGGTCCGACTGTTACCGCGGTTCACCGGCTCACCTCCAGGGTAGGGAACGGGGCGCTCAACCCCCGGCGGTCGCGGGGGACACTCCGCGAGCGTGCCGGGTGCGTGTGCGGGGCAGTAGGGAAGAAGCGGCAGCGTTCGCGTCCTGCGGATGCCGGGGGCGCTGCGCCGACGTCTCTGTCGGCGGGACCCGCACGCCGGCCCGGCCGGGGCTTCAGATCAGCCCGGACCGTACGGCTTGCGCCACCGCGTGGGAGCGGTTGCGGACCTGCAGCCGGCTCATCAGTTCATAGATCACGTTCTTGACGGTGTGCTGCGAGCAGGACAGGGCCCGGGCGATCGCCGCGTTGTCGTACCCCTCGGCGATCAACGACAGCACCATCGTCTGCCGGCCGGTGAGCGGCGAGTCGGTGACCGGCCAAGGAGGCGGGGTGTCGGCCCCTTCGCCCTCGCCGCGGAGCAGTCCGAGGAGGACGGCGTACGGGATCCGGGCCTCCCCCTGATGGGCGTAGCGGACGGCGGCGAGCAGCCGTTCGGGGGCCGCTTCGGAGGTCTGCAGCATCGCGGACGCCTTGGCGCGCAGGGCGCGTCGGACACCCGGGGCGGTGAAGGTGTCGACGACGAGCAGCAGGTGCCGCCCGCCGGGACGATCGGCCGCCGGGCAGTCGTCGAGGGCCTCGTCGACCGTGCGGCCCGCTGCCACCAGCACGGCGTCCTCGGACCAGGTCCTGGCCAGGTCGACGCCGGCCCGCCGCAGGTTCGTCGCGACGACCTTGGCCACCCTTCCGCCGGCCGTACCGAGATGTGCGCGCGGGCGGGTCATCGTCGACAGAGCCGTCACAGCAGCCCCGCCCGGAGTGCGAAGGCCACGGCGTGTGCACGGTTGCGCAGTCTGAACCGCTGGGTGATGTCCCGCAGCACGGTCGTCACGGTCCTGGTCGAGTAGCACAGCCGCTTCGCGATCTCGTCGGTCTCGTGGCCGTCGGCGACCAGCGAAAGCACCGCGCGCTCCCGGTCGTCCAGCACTCCCCGGGCCGCACCGTGCAACTGTCCTTCGGAGCCCGCTGCGTCGGGGCCGGCGCCGAGGTCTTCGAGCAGACGGTCGATCAGGTCCGGTGGCACCGTGCAGTCGCCGCCGACCGTGGCCAGCACGGTGCGCACCAGACGTTCCGCGGTGACCTCGCGACGACGCAGAAGCGCGCGGGCGCCGATGGTGATGGCGCCGAGGGCTTCGGAGGGGCCCAGGTCCGATGCCATCAGCACCACGTCCGGCCGGTGGGCCGCGTTGCGGATGCTCCCCACCAGGTCCAGCTCCTGCGGGCCCAGCAGGTCGACCACCACGACGGTCACCCGGGCCGGCTCCGGCGGGGTCACCACAGCGATGTCCGGGCTGCCGGACAGGGTGCTCACGGCTCCGGCCTCCAGGAGCGGATCCAGGGCCACGACGGTGATGGGCACGGGATCGCCCATGGGGAACTCCTTGCTCGGGACAGGGGCAACGGCAAGGCCGGAGTCGCCGGCGGCGGTCGGTCCACCCCTCACCCGGGAGGGGAGACGACGCCTTCTCCTCGCGTTCCGGCCGGCGGTCCTCCGTATCGGCGGGGAAACCCGGTCCGGACATCGCCGGCCACGACGGCCTCCCCCTCGGCTTTCCGCGGTCCGCCGGCGGCGCGCCCGCTCAGGGAGAGGCGGACACGACTGCCGAGCGCGGCCGGCGCGGTCGGACCGGCTGACCCAGAAGTTAGGCACCCGAGGTTCGCTTACGGACGAGCACCGGTATGGAATCACTATGTGCGGCCCGTGGGCGCGCGGGCGCTCGTCGACCTGAGGACCTACAGGCCGGTGCATGCGGGCGTGACCAGTAGGTCCGGTGCGGCTCTCAACCGATGCCGGCAGCTGTCGAGGCCACAGACAGGGCCAAGGCGCCGAGCGCGCCTGCAACCCCGCGGAGCCGCAGTCTGCGGCGACACCGTGGACCGCGCGCCGAAGGTGCAGCCGGTCGCCCGGACGAAGCTGGGTACCGCGAACAAGAACCCTCAGGCCGCAGCGACGCGTCCAGGCCACTTGAGAAGGCCGAGTCGGACTGTGCCCGCGCCGCCAGCGGTGCGCCGGTCCCGGAACCGGCGACCTTGAAGATCGGTTACGGGCCGGCCCTCAGAGCGGCCCGTGGGAGACGGCCCCACCTCGCCGTCTCGGGGGACGCTCAGTCGAGACAGAACTCGTTGCCCTCGATGTCCTGCATAGAGATGCACGACTCGTTGTCGTCGTCGGCAGGCAGGAGTCGCACGCGTACCGCGCCGAGCGCGACCAGTCGTGCGCATTCGGCCTCGAGCGTGGCCAGGCGCTCTTCACCCACGAGTCCGGTGCCGGCCCGTACGTCGAGATGCACCCGGTTCTTGACGACCTTGCCCTCGGGAACGCGCTGGAAATACAGTCGCGGGCCCACACCTGAGGGATCGACGCATGCGAACCACGAATCCTGGTCCTCAGGCGGCAGCGAGCGATCGTAATCGTCCCAAGTGGCGAACCCCTGCGGTGGCGGCGGTACGACGTACCCCAGCACCTCGCACCAGAAGCGAGCGACGCGCTTGGGTTCCGCGCAGTCGAAGGTGACTTGGAACTGCTTGATCGATGCCATCGGCCCACCATAGCAAGGGGACTCTGCTGCTCAATTCCCCTTGATCTCAAGCATATTGACGAGAGGGTGGCCCTCCCTGCCAACCACCCTCACGCCAAGGATCAGTCAGGGGACGGACAGCCCTCAGGCCGCCGGCTCCACGGTCAAGTCACCGCTCGTCGTCGACAGATCCAGGCGGTACTTGCCCGACGGGTCATTCTTGAACGCCACGCTCCTGTCGCCGTTGGAGTCGTCCGCCGATATCCGGTACTTGGCAGGCGGTGCGGTGACCGTGAGGTCGCCGCTGGTCGTGCGAGCCCTGACGTCCTGCGGTGTGGCCACCCGGATCGTCACGTCGCCGTTCGACGTCTGCGTGTCGATGCCACCGCCCTTGACGTCCTTGACGTCGACGTCACCGTTGGACGTGCGCAGCTTCACGGGGCCCGTCGCGTTGGTCACCGCGATCTCACCGTTGTTCGTGTGCACGTCGACCGCGCCTGCATCGGTCAGTGTGAGGTCACCGTTGGACGTGCCTCCCGTCACCGGAAGACCGGCAGGCACGGTGACGACGTAGTCGACGCCGCATTCGCTGCCGCAGCCGGACAGCGTCAGGACCCCGTCCCTGACGCGGAAGGACGTGCCCCCCGGCTTGTCACCGCGGTAGTTGACCTTCCGGTGCACGGAGATCGTGGAGGTGCCGGCCGAAGCATTCACCTTCACATCCCCATTACCGCTGTCGAGACGGATCGAGGTGACTCTCTGAGCCACCTTGGCGTCGTCCTTGAAGGTCTTCTGGCCCAGGGCCGAGCACGCGGACAGCCCGCTGACCGTGAGAGCGGCCAGAGCCACAGCTGTAAGAGCGCGCGTCTGTGGGCGTCGCATGGAAATCCCCCGTGTGGAGCGAGTCGAATCGTTGATCGGTCACCGCGATCCTACGCAGCCACTCTCCAGCCCTCACTGGGGAAAACCCCCCAATGCCAGGACCGGGTCGACCTCCACGGCCGCCGCCGCGGGCGCTCGCGAGGTACTGCCGCACCACCACATCACCGCCGCCCGCCACGATGCTCCGCTTCACCGGGGGATCGTCACCCGTAGCAGCGCACATACCGCTTCCCAGGCGACAGGAGGCCGAAGACAAGGCGCACACCTTCAGGCTCGCCCCTGTGGGTGTCCCGGGTCTCGGACGGCAGGCTCCCTCTGCTCCCTGACGGCCTGCGGGCGCCCCGCTCATCCCTATGCGGTCCCTGAGGAGAATCCGTTGTTCGACGCTCTCGACATAGCCCTCGGGGACGAGGATTACTACGCCCCGCTGGCAACCACCAGCGACACCGGGCAGAAGTACGTCCCGGCGCGGGTGCCCGATGGATGGCAGCGCACCGACAGGGACATCTGGACGGGCTGGAGCCATCCGCGCGGCCAACGGGCCCCGCAGGGCTGGAAGATCCATGTGTCCGCCCGTCTGGACCGTGCTCAGCACGTCCTCGATACGGTCGCGGACACCTGCTTCGCCGGACAAGTCCCGTTCAAGCACATCGCTGCCCGGCGGTTCTTCCTGTCCCTGCATCACAAACACGCCAACCGGGCACAGGCCGGAAAATTCTGCGCCGTCTATCCGCACGACACCGAAACGGCGCGCCGGCTCCTCGACGCCTTGTCCGCCGTGCTGGACGGCGAGGAAGGCCCTTACATCCTGTCCGATCGCCGCTACCGGGATTCACGGACCGTCCACTATCGCTACGGCGGATTCGGAGGCAAGAGCCGGCTGCTGCCCGACGGCACCAGGGAACCGCTCATCCGTGACGGCTTCGGACGCGATGTGCCCGACCTGCGTCAGCCCGCCTTCATCCTCCCCGACGGCGTCACCGACCCCTTCGTCACCGAGGAGCCCGCACAGCACTCCGGGCCGATCGTGATCCGCCACTACGAGATCGTCAAGGTGCTGCAGCCCAGCAACGCCGGAGGGGCGTACCAGGCGGTGGACACCCGCGACGGACGCGTCGTGTTCATCAAGGAAGCACGCGCCCACAACGGCTACACCTGGGACGGCATCGGTGCGCAGGAGAGACTGCGTCGCGAGTACGAGGTCCTCACGGCCGTCCACGCCGGAGCCCCCGGAGTGTGCCCGCAACCCCTCGACCACTTCACCGAGTGGGAGCACGACTTCCTGGTCACCGAACACGTCGACGGGACGCGGCTGCAGCATTGGGTGGGCAGCAACTCGCCCATCGCCAAGCCCGACTGGCCCGCACCGGATCCCGCCGGCTACTTCGAGGCATGCCGTCGTATCCTGCACAGTCTGGACGAGACCCTGGGGCATCTGCACGGCCTGGGCTACCGGTTCGGAGACCTGAGCCCGGGCAACGTCCTCGTCACCGCCGAAGGCCGCGCCCGACTGGTCGATTTCGAGTCCGCGACACCGCTGACCGCGCCACCGGCCGCCATGGGCACGCACGGGTTCACGCCGTCCCGCGAAGTGAACGGGACCGACACCGATCCCCGCCTGCGCGACCAGTACGGCATGGCCGCCCTCGCCCTGGCGCTGCTCGCCCCTTGCCTCCAGGGGGAGGTCGAGTGGACTGCGTCCCGTCTCGCGCTCCTGCGGCGCGATCTGGCCGTCACCGCCGTGCCGCCGGCGGACATCTGGGCGCGGGCGACCGCCTTCCACCGTGCGGACAGCACTCGTGCCGGCGGTTCTGCCCCTCGCCCCGAGCCGGCGGAGGTCGATGCCGATCCGGAGGGCTGTCTCGCCGCTCTCGTCGAGCAGGTGGCCGCCGGACTGCTCGAAGCGGCCGACACCGACCGGCCCGACTGGGTCTTCCCGCCGTCGCCCGGAGCATTCCAGACCAACACTGTCTGCGTGGCCTACGGCACCGCCGGAGTGGTGCACGCCCTGCATCGGGCAGGTGTGCCGATCCCGGAGGAGGTGGAGAAGCGACTGGTCCTGGACGCGCTGGCGCTGCGTGACGAACTCCCGCCCGGTCTGGACGTCGGACTGGCCGGAATTGCCAGGGTCCTGGCGCAGCTGGGCCGCCTGGAGGAGGCGGTCGATCTGCTGCAGAGCGCAGAGGACCATCCCCTTGCCCGCACCTGCACCACACTGGCGGGCGGCCGGGCCGGAATCGGTCTGAGCCTGCTTGCCCTGCACCGTCGCACACACGACCCCCGGCACCTGGAGCGGGCGGCGGCTGCCGGGGACGCGATCCTGGGTACCGCTGACCTGCTGCCCACCCTCGGCGAGCATGATGCGAGGGGACTGTTCCACGGCCGTGCCGGACTTGCCCTGTTCCTCCTCCACTTGGCCGATGAAACAGGGCAGACGGAATACCTCGAAGGCGGCCACCGGCTGCTCCACGAGGAACTGGACCGCGCGGTCACGCTGCCCGACGGCGGCCTGTCGTACGCCGACAACGCCGTGATCAAACGCGCCATGCCCTACCTGGCCGTGGGCTCCGCAGGCGTGGCCACAGCACTGGCCCGCTGCACGGCGATCGCCCCGGACGACCGCTGCAGCGCGGCACTGCCACTTCTCGTCGCTGATGCCCGGAAGACCTGCGCACTGGAACCGGGCCTGTACACCGGACTCGCGGGACTGGCCTACTTCCTGGCCGACCACGCCGAACTCACCGGCAGCGCGAGCGATCGCGAAACCGCCGTACGCGTGGCGACAGGACTGCTGAAGCACGCCGTCCCCCACGGCCGCGGAGTGCGCTACCTCGGCGCGGGCGGGTTCCGGTACTCCGCTGATCTGTCCGCGGGCGCCGCAGGAGTGCTCCTGGCAGTGCAACGCGTCCTGCACGGCCCCGACGACGAGTTGTTCACCTTGGGCCGCGGCGCACACACGTCGTGCCTTTCCTCCACGAAAAGTGAAGGGCGATCAGGATGACCCGATGGACCGGACAGAGCTGACGAACCTGATGACCCGGATGGACCTGATGACCCGGATGGACCGGATGCCCCGGACAGATCGGATGGACCGGATCCTTGCCCTTCAGCAGCTCCGTGCCGAGCAGGAGGAGACCTCCGGGACCTGCGCCGGCCTCGCCCGGAGCGGCAGAGCCGCAACGCACCGACTGGTGGCGGGCCGCGGGCTCCCCGCCGGCGGTCTGTCGCCCCGATCACTCTCGACTGACCATCACAGTCGTGAGATCGACCACCGATCGAGGCTTTCTGCATCGCAGGGGCCCTGGTCGGCGGCGCCGCCCACGCCTTCAGCGGAAGGCTGGGCGGCCGACTTGGAAATGGTCGCGATCCAGCGCGGCGTCGTCGCGCCGTGACCACCCACAGAAAGAAGGTTGATCAGATGTCCCAGATTCTCGCTCTTCAGCAGCTCGATGCCGAGCAGGAAGACACCTACTTTCCCTGCTTCAGCATCTATGCGAGCAAGTTGACCAACCCGTCCACGACGACGGAATGACCGTCGGCGGAGTCGGCGCTCACGCCTTCGACGGAAGGCCGGACGCCGCGGTTCCGCCGGTGTTCGCGGTCCTGCACAGCCGTCGTCGCGTCATGACCGTACGGAAAGCGAAGGGTATTCGGAATGGCCCAGATTCTCGCTCTTCAGCAGCTCGATGCCGAGCAGGAGGAGATCTCCGCTTTTTGCGCCAGCTTCGCCTGGAGCACCAGAGCCGCAACTGAGTGACCGTTGGCGGGCCGCGGGGATCTCCCCGCGGCCCGCCGACCTCTCGACGCACTACCGGTCGGCAAGACGATCACCAATGCTGGGGCTGATGGCCGGCCGCCGGTTGTGTCACTCCGGGTACCGCCGTCCTCCACCGCGGTGCTCTTCCTTCGCGTCGAGCCGTCGAGCCGTCGAGCCGTCGAGCCGTCGAGCCGACCGGGCGGCCCCGCGGGCCCGGCCCCCGGCCGGCCGCAGCGGAATGACTGATCGCCCCGCCACGGAGCCCGCGATGCGATCCTGGCGGAGTGCCCTTGCCGGCGAACTCGATCTGATGCGGTGTGGCCGAGGCCCCGCAACTGGATCTGGCCCGGTGTGGCCGAGCCCCCGCAGCTCGATCTGACGTGGTCCGGGTGAGGCTGCAGGACGGTGCGCCCACCGAGAGCACAACGCCACGGCAATGACCTGCAGGTTGTCGCACACGGGCATGGGCGCGGTGGCAGCGGACCTCCATAAGCGCGGTGGCCGGTCTCCTGTGCAGGCGTCGAGACGTCCCCGACGGTGAACGAGCGGACCCATCATCTTCGCCCGGATCCGGAACGCGGCCCAGATGCTGCGTCCTGTATCTTCCGGCATGATATGCGCGGTTCCGTCAGGCGGGGGAACGCCGGTGGGGAAAGAGGGAGTTGCTTGCTTCTCGAGGATCCGCCACAGGAGAACGGCGCCGAGCTCGTCGGCAGGCGCAGGGAGATGCGGTGTCTCTCCGACGTCGTGCGACGGCTGAGTACCGGTCGGGGCGCCGTGCTGGAGATCACCGGTGATCCAGGGATCGGCAAGACCACCCTGCTGGGACTGTTCGCCCGGCAGGCAGCCGCGGCAGGGGCACGAGTGGCACGAGGCCACGCGGTGCACGGTACGGCGGAGCGCGGTCTGATCATCAAGGAGATCGCGGCCGCCCCCGAGGTACGGCAGCGCCCGGTCCTGTCGGACTCCGGCCTCGCGGCGGATTCCGAGGTGCGTGGCGTACTGCGGGGCTGGGCGGCCGCGCGAGGGGGTGTGCTGCTCCTGGACAACGTGCATCTGTGCGACGAGCAGTCCGCCGCGCTGATCACGAGACTCCTGCGGACACCTCCGCCCGGTCCCTTCGTCATGGTCCTGGCCCACCGTCCCAGGCAGTGCAGCCCCCTGCTGATGGAGGCACTGGAGCACGGTGTCGAGACCGGTGAAGTCATCCGGCTGGCTCCTTCCCCCCTGGACCTTCCGGCAGTCTCCGCCCTGCTCGGCCGCCGGCGGGCCCGAGCCGACAGCTCCGCGCCGGACGCCTTCTCGGGCACGGCGCTGCGGGACCACCAGTTCACCGAGCGGCGGGCCTTCCGGCCATCCATGGACCAGGAGACGTACGCCGAGCAGCTGCACGCGGCTTCCGGCGGCAACCCGCGGATGGTGCTCGTCCTCGCTGCCGCCCGCTGGGATCCCGATGAGTGGCCGCTGACCGCAGGCCCGGACCGTGACGGTCTGCGCCGCGCGGCGCGGCCCCTCGTCGCCGAGTTCACCTCCCGCACCCCTGACGCGGCAACCTCGGCCGGAGTCGCAGCCGTCCTCGGCGATCCCTTCCTCCCCGACGAGGTCGCCGAGATTTCGGGCCTGGGTCTGGAACGGACGCTCACCGCCTTCGCGGAACTCACCGCGGCCGACCTGATACGTCCGCTGCCCTGGGGCGGCCGCTATGCCTTCCGCCACCCGGTCCTCGGCCATGTCATCCTCGAACACGCCTCACCGCCCCTGCGTCTGAACGCCCACAGAGCCGCCCTGGACCTGCTCACCACCCGCCAGGCCCCGGCCGCCCAGCGTGCCCGGCACGCCGAGCACCTGGTGGGCTCGGGCAGCGGCACAGCCCTGCACACCCTGATCGAGGGGGCAGAGGAGGCGATGGCGGAAACGCCCGCCACCGCTGCCCGCTGGTTGCGCCTGGCACTGGACCACGTGCCGGCCGGGACCAGAATCAACGCCACCCGGGTCGTCCTTGCGCTCGACTGCTGCCGGGCCCTGACCGCCGTGGGCCGCCTCCAGGAAGCCCGCTCCCTCGCCCACGACCTGCTGCGGCACCGGTCCGACCTGTCCGATGAGCTGGCGGCCAGGGTCTACGCCGTCTGCGGCGAGGTGGAGCGGCTGCTGGGCCGCTACCAGGAGGCCGAAGCGTTTGTCCAGGCCGCTCTCGAACTGCTGCCCCACCCGTTGCCGGTCCCGCTGCCGGGGCCGGCTGCCGAGCTGATCACCACACACGGGCGGGTTCAGATATTCCGCGAGACCTACGACCGTGCACGCGATCTGGTCCGCGACGCCGTACAGGCGGTGGACAGCGCCGATCCCATGGCGCCCTACCTGCGGGCGATGGCGGCCCTCGGAGAGACCCAGCTCGGCCGGCTGCACGAGGCCGCTCCGGAGATCACCGCGTGCGCGCGCACCGTGGACGTCCTCCCGGACGCCACTGCCTCCTCGATGCCCGAGGTCCTCGGCATGCTCGGCTGCGCGGAGCTGTTCCACGAGCGGTTCCACGATGCCTACCGGCATCTGGAACGAGGTCTCGAGGCCACCACGGGCGCCACCCGCAGATACATCCGGATCAACCAACTGGTGGCTCTCTGCCACCTCGACCAGATGACGGGACGCCTGGAGGAACTCCGCCGACGGGCGCACGAGGCGGAGCAGCTCGCCCGGATGATCGGCGCCGACGAAGCCGTCGGCATAGCAATGACTCTCCGGGCGAACGGACTCTTGTGGATACGGCCGCGCCGTGACTCGGCCCGGCTGATCGAGATCGCCGGGGAGGGGCTCTCCCTGGCCCTGAGCGGCCGTGGCCTGCGGGCAGACGTCACCGTCGGGCTGCTCGCCCACGTTCAGTTCCACGGCGCAGACCCCGCGGGCTGTCTGCGCACCCTGGTGGAGGCAGGCGGCCCGCAGCTGCGACGGCTGCTGCGCCCCTGGCAGCCCTCGCTGCTGGCCCTGGCTTCCACCGCGGCCCTGCGCTGCGGTGACATCGACGCCGCACACAGATGGGCGGACGAAGCCGAAGCCGCCGCCGGAGAACTGTGCCTGCCGGTGCAGCAGCAGCATGTGCGCAGGGCACAGGCGGAGCTGCACGCCGCGGCGGGCAACCACGACGTGGCGGCCGGACTGTTCCACGAGGCCGCGCACTCGTTCCGCCGGGCCGGCCTGCCGATCGAACACGCCTGGACCTTGGTGGCCGGTGCACGCTCCGCTCATGCGGCCCAGGGCACGGACCAGGCACTGGAGTGGCTGGACGCAGCGGCGAAGGTCTCCCGGGCCCGTGGCGCGCGGCGGATCCTGGAGGAGGTCGCAAGGGCCCGGACCCAGCTGCCGGCGACCCGTACGGACGGCACGCCGGCCGCGGTGGCGGCGGACACGACTGCCGACATGGCCACGGCCCTGCTCACCAACCGAGAACGTGAGATCGCCGAACTGGCGGCAACGGGCAAACGCACCAAGGAGATCGCCGAACAGCTCTTCGTCAGCACCAGGACCGTCGAAGCCCACCTCAGCAGCATCTACCGCAAGCTCGGCATCCGTTCCCGGGCGGGTCTGCTGCACGCCCTCAGCCAACCGGCACGCCGGCCGACCGCCTGACCGGCCGCGGCCGAGGGGCCGGCAAGACCGGCACAGAGGATGGTGAGAGGGCGGCCGGCAGACGGTCGGCAAGCGATGATCCGTCACCCATGACAGAGGCGTACTCCAGACCGTGGCAGTCAGACCTTGAGTTTCCGATCGCTCCAGAGTCGTTGATCGCATCCGCCCAGGGCATCGGGGAAACTACGTAGTTCGTGCTGCCACGTACTCCGGGTCTGATGCGGAGGGGCATGCACCCGGTGACACCGGCGTGCTGGTGGCGGCCCGGTTGCCGCCGGTCCGGGTATCAACTCACCTTCCCGGGCCGGACTTGAGCCGTGATGAGTACCTGTACTCATGAACTCCGCCGCCGGCCGAACGATGATGACGGCAGCACACACGCCGGCCGAGAACCGGCACATCAGGAAGTAAGCACCATGCTCACCACCTTGGCCCATGCCGTCGTTCCCGCCCTCGGCCGACTGACGGTGACCACCGGCACGATCCGCGCCATCGCACCCGGCAGCATCGTCGCGCCCAACCACAGCGCACTGGCCGACCCCGGAATCGTCCTTGCGGCTCTGCACCGCCTGGGTGCCGAGCCGGTCGTCCTCGCCACCGCGGGCCTGTGGAGGATCCCCGTTCTCGGCAACTGCCTCACCCGCGAGGGCCATATCCCGGTCCACCGGGGCAGCCGTCGTGCAGCCGAGGCCCTGGACCTTGCGGCACAGGCCATCGCTGCCGGCCGGACCGTGGTGATCTACGCCGAAGGCGGTCTGCCCCGCCACCGGGACTCCCGTGACCGCGAACCCGGGGCCTTCCGCACCGGCCTGGCCCGACTCGCGCTCGCCACCGGCGCTCCGGTCGTGCCGCTCGGACACGCCGGCGCCCGCCGGATCATCTCCGGGGGAGGACCGAAGCAGATCCTCGGCGTGCTGACCGCACCGCTGCGCCGCCCGGCCCTGCACGTGCACATCGGTGATCCGATCCAGCTCGGCGGAGACATCGCCACCGCCACCGCATACGCCCGCGCGGCCGTGCAGGACGCCTGGCGGCGGGCGGTCGGCCAGGTGCAGCCACGGCGTGGTGAGCCTGCCGCGCCTTGTCGGCGGGAGCAGGACGACCGTGACGGGACCGAAGGGGCAACCGACGGCTGATCCGGATACCGGTTCCATACCGATGCCGGACCATGGCCCAACTCCACTCGCCTAGCTTTGCGGCCTGTCGGACTTGGTGGTTTCGGGTTCCAACCCTTCAGCACTTGGCGTGCGGTTCCCGCTGCTTCGGGAGCAAGCGAGCCGCAAGACCTCACCGGACCGGAGTTCACGCGGTCCGTCCGTCCACGGTGTGGTCCACGGAGGAGCATGCGGCGGCTCGGCCGGGGATCTTGTGGCGGCGGCGGAGCGTCGGCCACAGAGGACGCGTCTGCGGAGGAGACCAAGGTCGGCACCCTCTCTGCCAGGACTCGACCGGACGTCCCCTCGACCAGGAGCTTGCCGTGCGACGAGATCTGAGTCTCTTCTGGTGGGGTCAGACCACCTCCGCCTTCGGTTCGGTCTTCACCTCGGTTGCGCTGCCCATCATCGCCATCGTCCAACTGGGCGCCACCCCGGGCCAGATGGGCCTCATCGCCGCGGCCTCCACCGTGCCCGGGGTGCTGCTCGGGCTCCCGGCCGGGGCACTGGCCGACCGGGTCGGACGGCCGCGCAGGGTGCTGCTCGCCCTGGACACGATCTCCGCGCTCGGTGTCGGCACCGTCGCCCTGGGGCTGTCCGGCCGGGTCGCTTCCATCGGCTGGCTGATCTGCTTCGGGGTGCTGCAGGGCCTGCTGTCGGTCCTGAGCGGATGCCTGTACTTCGTCCACCTGCGCAGGCTCGTCGATGCCGACGGCATCGGACGGGTCTGGGCCCGCCTCCAGGCCGGGCAGTACGGGGCAGGTCTCCTCGGCCGGATCCTCGCCGGCCCGGTGATCGTGGCCCTCGGCAGTCCAGCTGCACTGGCGATCGACGCCGTCAGCTACCTGCTCGGCGCGACCGCGCTTCTGGGCATGCGCGCCGCCGACCCCGGGCCGACCACGCCCGGGCAGGGCGAAACAGGGACCTTCCGCGGGGCGGCCACGGGGCTGCGCTTCCTCGTCCGGCACCCCTTCCACCGGGCACTTCTGGTCTTCATCGTCCTGCCGGCCGCAGCCATGACCGGAGTGTCCACCCTGACCGGCCCGTTCCTGCTGCGTACCATCCACCTGCCGGCCGCGTACTACGGCCTTGCCTTCGTGCTGTCAGGGGGAGCAGGCTTGGCCGGGTCCGCCGTTGCCGCCCGTGTCCTCGGCCTCTACCGTGATCCGCGACGCGTCACCATCGTCGCCTTCATCGGCGGCATGGTGTGCTGCCTGCTGCTGCCCATGGCCTCAGGACCGCTCCCGCTGGCGGCGACTTGTGCCGCACTCGGCATCGGACTCCCCATCTTCTTCGAGGCGATCGCCGAAGTCGCCCTGGCCTCGATCTTCGCCACGGATGTCGCCGCGGGTGAGATGGGCCGCATCACTGCGGCACTCCAGGTCATCACTGCCTGCGCGGCGATGCTCGGCTCTCTGGCGGGCGGCACCCTCGGCGACTGGCTCGGCATACGGCCCGCCCTGTTCGCCCTGTGTGCGGGCGCCCTCGCCGCGGCCGCCCTGGCCACCCCACAAGCCCTCCGGTCAGCACGCACTCTCCGTGCAGCCGACCACGCTCACGCCGCCCCTGCCGTTGCTACCTCCGAAACGGCCGGTTGACGGCTCGCGAGAAACGGCCGGTTCAGGGCTCGTGCGAAACGGTGGGTCGACGGCTCGTGCGAAACGGCCGGTTCAGGGCTCGCGCGAAACGGTGGGTCGACGGCTCGCGCACCCTCAACCGTCCGTGAAGCGGTGGCCGGCCGTCACGGCTCCCCGAGTCCCCGGCCGGCCGAGGCTGCCTCGCGGGCGTAGAGATGGGTGAGATACGGCAGGGAGTACGCCGCCGCGTGGGCGGTCACTTCGCTCCCGGGCGAGACCACCGCGCCGTCCTCGATCATCAGCTCGATCTGCCGTCGTACCCGGTCCGGCTTCTGCCGCAGCACGGCTGCTGCTTCTTCCACCGAGAACGTCGCCGATACGGGGAGCGCGGAAAGGCTCCGCAGAGTGTCTCCGTGGCGGTCCGCCAAGCGCTGCCAGTCCGTGGCCGCCTGGGCGCGCACGTCCAGGTCGCCGACCGCCAGTTCTTCCATGACCGTGTCGGGGTCGGACAGCCGGGCCGCATACTCGGCAAGAGGCAGGTGACGCAGCACGACGAGCTTGAGCGCCGCCGCGTGAATGGCCAAGGGGAGGAATCCGCAGGACCTGACGATGTGCTCTGCCGCTGTTCGGTCGCACAGGAGACGGGCACGACCGACGATCCGTCCGAACAGGTTCAACGCCTCGGGAAGGGGGAGCGGCTGAAGCTGGAATCGGCGGGCCAGGGCCAGGCCGGCCAACTGGGCACGAGCGGTGACGACCACGCAGCTGCGTCCTGCAGCAGGCAGCAGCGGTCGCACACTGCCTTCGTCCGGTGCGTCATCGAGGACCACGAGCACCTTGCGTTCCGCCAGCCAGCCGCGCCACAGCGCGGCGGCGCGTTGCGGATCCTCCGGCAGCGGACCCGGCCTTCCCGTGTATGCCAGAAGTTCTTTCACCACCGAGTCCGACGAACGAGGCGAGCCGTCCGGTTCATGGAGCCGCACGAAAAGTCGCCCACCGGGGAATTCATCCCCCAACTCATGTGCTGCACGTGTCGCGAGAGCCGTCTTGCCGATGCCGGTCGGCCCGGTGATCACATGGACGGTGCCGCCGGCCCTGACGCTCTCCACCAGATCGGCCATCGTCTCCGTGCGCCCCACGAAATGAAGCAGATCAGCGGGCAGTTCCACCGGCGCATCCCTGCGCACGGTCGGTGCAAGCGGGTTCGCGCTCTCGCCGGAGAGAATGAGACGGTACACGGACTCCAGGGCCGGGCTCGGCGACAGTCCCAAGTCACGGGAAAGGCACTGGCGAAGTTCGTCGTACGAGGCCAAGGCTTCCGCTCGGCGGCCCGATCGGTGCAGTGCGGTCATCTGGGCAGCACGCAACCGCTCCCGCAGCGGGTGCTGTTCGACCAACTCGCCCGAGCTCTCCGCGACCTCATGGGGCCGGCCGGCTTCAAGGGCCGCTTCGGCCCAGTCCTCGCACACGGTCAGGTAACGAGTCGAAAGCCGCTCGGCCTCCACGCGGATGGATTCCGAACCGGACAGGTCGAACAAGGGGTGGCCACCCCACAACCGCCTGGCCTCGCCCAGGAGGTGCGCAGCTGCCCCGGCATCGCCGTCCGCGGCGGCCTTGCGCCCCGCCCGGGCCAGGGAGAGAAAGCGCAGAGAGTCCAATTCCCGCTTGTCCACGCGCAGTTGATAACCGCCTGGGCGTAGTTCGATCCGGTGTGATCCGTCCGCCTCCGCCAGTATTTTCCGCAGGGCCGAGACATACACCTGCAGGTTTTTGCGAGCAGTCCTTGGCGGTTCGTCGTCCCAGACCGCCTCGGTCAGCGATGTGACCGACACTACGGCACCGGGACGGCACAGCAGCATCGCAAGGACCAGACGCTGCTTCAGTGGCCCCAGAGGAAGCTCACGGCCTCCTAACTCGACGGAGAGCGGACCCAGGATCGAGAACCGCAGTGTTCTTCCGCGCGAGGAGTGGCCGGGCCCCGGGACAGCCTCCAGGAGATCCACGAAACCGGCGACATTCGTACCGATGGACATATGTCTGCTCCATAAAGAGTTTTTCAGCCGCCTGCAGCAGTCGGCCGAGGGTCTGCGGGGCAGTAGGCAACGCACTGTAGAGAAGAGGCGGCTCACCTTCGCGGGACGGGACTCGGCGCCGGCTGTGCCGGGGCCGGTGGCAGGGGTCGCGTGTACGGCTCCGAGGTCTTGCGGCGCCGGCCGCTCCCGCCGACCGGGAGGCTGCGCTCGGAGAGATGGCCACGGTGATCCGTCATGCTCGTCGTGCTCCGCATCCTTGAAGAGCCGGCTCGGCATCTGGTGGGCAATGGGCCTGCCTTTCCCCGATCCCGCGTGCCGCGGCGGGACCGGTCCCGCTCCGTACCCGGGGCGTGGCCAGGGCTTTGGCGATGAGCCTCAGCCTGCCCCTGCGGCGCCGCCGGGGTATCCGTGAAATCACGGTATTCATACCCGTAGCCGCAGCTTTGCGGATGGGGGGTTGCATGCGGTGATTCCCTCTCGTCCCAGGTCGCGGGAGGGCACGGCTCTCGAGGCTCCGCCCGCTGCGCGACCGGAGGCTGAGTCAGTCGTCATTTCAACCAGTTGACCTGGAGTCAGGCGAGTTGACCCGCGTCGGTAGCGTGACGTGGTTCGTGGTGTGATCAGTCGGAGGTGTCGCGGTGGCCACAGAGGTTGTCGTCAGGGCGGGGCTCAGGTACGGGGCCAGTGGCAAGGCCATGGACGTCTATCGGCCTACGGGTGTGTCGGAGCCCTTGCCTGCGGTACTGCTCTGGCACGGTCGGGGCCCCGACGAACGCGACGTCCTCGCGACGGTCGCCCGCGCTGCGGCGGAGCTGGGCGTCGTCGTCGCGGTGCCGGACTGGCGACCCGACGCGCCGGACGGCGGACGGACGCACTTGAGCGAGTCGGCCGACTTCGTGGGTCGGAACGTGGGCGACTTCGGCGGGGACCCCGAGCGGATCGTGCTCGCCGGTTGGTCGCTGGGCGGGAAGGCCGCGGTGGGTGTCGCCCTGAACCCCGGTGCGTTCGGCGACTGGAGGCCGCAAGCCGTCGTGGGCATCGCCGGTGGGTACGGGACGGCGGCACCGACCACCGGCACCGTCCCGATCGACGACCTCCGCCGGGGAGGCAGCCTGCCGCCGCCCATACCGGTGTGGCTGGTGCACGGCACCGCCGATCCGGTGGTGGACATCCGGCGTTCGCGCGAGCTGCACACGGCTCTGGAGGAACAGGGCTGGCCGGCGTCGCTCGACGAGGTCGCGACGGATCATGCCGGCGTCATCATGACCGAGTTCGTCCCTCAGCGCGGCCGCTGTCTGCCCAGCACCACGGACCATGCCGTCGAGGCGGGGTCGAGGACCGCCGGCGTACTGGCCCGCGCCGCTGGAACCACTGCTCGGCACCCCAGCCGTCGACCGTGATCTCGCTGGTCGAGGCCGGTGCGGAGACGGCAGCGGGCGCTGGTGATCAGCGCCGGTCGTATGGACACCGGGAGATCAGGCGGTAGCCGCAGGGCGTATCGAACCCCCGGTTGCCGTCCACCTGGTCTGCTCCGCCGCGCACGGGCACGCCCGGGGATGGGCCGGAACGGATGCAGGGAGCACGTCGCAGGTGCAGTGGTTCCGCAATGCCTCGGCGACAGGTGACAGGCGACAGCGTCGTACGATCCGCGCCCGGCTGTCTCAGCAGTTCGCGCTGTAGCGGACGCATCCGGATGGCGGGGTGTGGCTGTGATTCCACTCGCGGTGCGCGGTCGTCAGTGATCCGCATGCCAGGAGGGCCACCAGCAGGTGTGCGATCACCGTCCAGCGGGCACGGAACACAGGCAGGGTGGAGGTGGCGCCTCTGTAACCCTCGGCGCCCTCGGCGGACAGGCGGGACCGCAGTCTCCACTTACCTCTGTACTTACCTCTGTTTACCTCTGTCAGGTGACCGGCCGGACAAGCTGATCGCGCCGTGCTCATCCGGTCCGGGTCCGTCCCTGCTTGCGGTATCCGTCCAGGATGTCCTGGCGGAGCAGGAAACCGAAGCCGGCGGACTCCAGTCGCAGGCCGAGCTGGGCCACATCGACGCCGAGGTCGGATGCGGTGTCCGCCAGGTGCCAGTCGTTGGCGGCAAGCCTGCTGAGAAGGTGACCGCGACGGACCTGGTTCTCCGACAGGCGAAATGTCTTGAGGTAGGTGATCCTGCCCCTGTCGTCGGTGATGGCCTCACCGATGTGGTTCTCCTGCTTGAGACGGAAGGACGGCAGGAAGCGGGAGAGGGTGAAGCGCCCCATCCGGTGGACCGACTGCCAGGTGTACGCGTGCTCCCGCAGGCCGGTCGCCATGGTCGAGTCGTGGAAATGCGTCCAGGCGTGCTCCTGCTCGGCAACGGCCGTACGCAGGTGGGCCAGGGAGCGGATCTGCGCGTCAGGGATGCGGGCCCGGAAGTCCTGCACCGGCGGCATCAACACGGCGTAGTGGTGGATCAGTTCGCCGTACAGGTCCTGCAGGAGCGTCGGGTGGAGTGCGCGGTAGTCGTCGGGATGCGGCACCGCGAACGCGGCCGCGAGTGTGTCGGCGACGTAGAGCATCACGCCGCACTGGCCGGGGTGGATCTCGAAGGTGCGCAGCGCGTCGGCGAGTCCGCGTACTTCGGCACCTGCATAGGCTTCCTCGACGCGCGGGGACAGCCCTTGGCGGATCGCGCGTTGCGACCACTCCTCCCAGGCGATCGAGGGGCCGCCGAAGTGCAGTGCCAGGTAGCCTTCCAGCGCCAGGTGCATGGGGAGGAACCGCAGCCGGTCCTTGGCCTGACGCCGTGCCATTCTGCGGTGGATGCGCAGGCCCATCGTCGCGGTGGGAGCCGAGCTGCCGTCGGCGGACATCTGGGTGCCGTAGGCGGCCGCCGGCGTGCCGTCACTCGTCCACGTGGCGACGAATCCGTGCGGGATGTAGGAGATGTAGGCATGGCGCGGACCGACCTCGACCAGACCTGTCGCGTCGCTGTAGAGCTGCGGGCGCAGACGGAGATCGTCGACGGGTTCGTCACGCACGAGCGGCACCAGGCGGACGGCACCCCAGACCTGCGAGGGGCGGGTGGCCAGGCCGGTCAGGTCCAGTGTGGTCATCGTGCGCGCTCCCGGTCGTGGCCGCTCAGCATGCGTGCCGCTCGGGTGTCCATGTAGGTGATCAGTTCGGCCAGGCCGGTCCGGCCCTCCGCGAACTGGGCGAGCTCCACCAGTGCGGGCAGATCTTCGGCGTCACGGACACCCGCGGTGGGCACCGTCGCGGACAGCCGGCGCACGTCGAAGTCGGCCGCGTCGTAAACGGGGTTGAGATGCACGATGCCGGTGGCACGCTCGGGGTCGAGACGGGTCCGCCAGATGCGCAGCACCTCGCCGGCCATGCCCGGAGGCGCGTTGTCCCATCCATCGGAGACGATCACCAGCCTGGACGGGGCGGTGTCCAGCGCGTCGAGGATCCGCCGGCCCAGCGGCGTCGGCCCGTACGGATGGGTGAGCAGCGCGTCGGTCCGCCCGGACGTCCACAGGCCGGTGTAGTCGGCGGCCAGGGCCGCGAGCAGATAGTGGCAGGCCAGGGCCACGGCGAGCGGTCGACGACGCTTGTGAACCGAACCGAAGGTGGAAAAGCTGTCGTCCAGGACGGCGGTGACCTTGCCCCAGGTCCCGCGGTGGGAGCCGGCCACCCGGGCGGCGGCCGATTCCAGGGCGTCGGTCAGCTCGGCACGTCGGCGCAGGCGGTCCTCGACCGGCAGCGAAAGCACATAGGTCGCCAACCGGGTCAGCGGCATCCCGGACAGGTCCGCCCGTACCCCTGTGGCCCCGGTCCTGTGCGCGGAATCCTGCAGCCGCAGGCTCTCCAGGCGTGTCATCCGTGGGGCCATGCGCTCCAGGAACGCGTCCCGGGGGATGGCGTGCTTGGCGGCGAAGCCCTCGGCAGCCGTATAGGGCAGCTCATACAGGGCGGCCTGCTCGTAGTGCGCGCGGCGCCACGTCTCCAGGAGCGGCGTCGCATAGTGCTTGCGGGTCAGCGGCGCGAACACGAACGTCCCCAGCTCCTCGGAGGCCGGGGCCAGGTGTGCGTGGCGAAGGGCACGCTTGAGGCCGCTGCGGTACTTCACGGCATCGAACGCGAGGTCCGGGCGGGCGGACAGCCAGTCACGCATGATCGCGCGGCTGCGACGGTTGTTCACTCCGGCCCGGCGCAGGGCGGCGAACAGCCCGTACACGCGTTGTGGCGGCAGCGTGGCCAGACGGGACGCGATCAGACGGCCCTCGCTGCGACGCTGGTCGGCAGTGGCCTCACCGGCAGTCGCCAGCAGCCGTCGGATGATGAGGACTGCGTTGTGGTCGTTGATGTCGAGCGCAAGGACCCTGGCGTACAGGTCACGGTAGTTCCCCAGCATGTATGCGTGGAGAAAGTCCAAGGACAGCTGCTGCTCGCCCGCGTGACTGTGGAATTCGCGCTGGCCGGTGGAGGTGATCGCTGCGTTGACGAAGAGCAGTACGTCGTCGGCTGCGAGGAGGTCCTCGTACGAATCCATTCATTCCCCAAAGGTGTGGATGCCGGCCGGGGAATGGGGGCACGAGCTGCGAATCATTGCTTTACAGGCAGGTTCCGGAAGTCGCACCGGAGTCCCGCGGCCGGCCACCGGACCGTAACAGAGCCGGCCACACGCCCTCTACTCACTTTCCGCGACGGCAGGACGCCGGCGTGAGCCTGACCGCGTCAAGAACTCGGTGCAGCCGCAGACCGGCCTCGCATTCTGGAACGCGGTGTGAGCCGGTGCGGAGATCGAGGGCCGGCCGGGCATACATCTGGGCCACGTTGAGCCCTCCGCAGCCGGGTCGATCCTCGATGAGTTCGTCGATCTCGCCGATCAAGCCCTGGCGGACCCGGAGCCCTGGCGGCGTTTTGCCGGACCGGCAACAGGAGTGGCCCGACCGGGACGCGATGGGCGACGGTGGGCCCGTGACCGACAACATCGCAGCAGGATCGCCGACGTCCGACGCCCCCTCGCCTCCCGACGGAAATGAGGGCTACGTCGGAGACCCCGCAGTACGGGCGGAGTGGGACAAGCGGTACGCCGACCGGCAACAGCTGTGGAGCGGCCGGCCCAACGGTGCCCTCGTGGACGAGGTCGCCGGACTCGCTCCGGGGCGCGTGCTCGACGTCGGCTGCGGCGAGGGCGCGGACGCCGTCTGGCTCGCGCGTGGCGGCTGGGACGTGACCGCGCTCGAGGTCTCAGGTGTGGCGCTGGAGCGGGCGGCCGAACACGCACGGGACGCCGGCCTCGCCATTCGCTGGGTACACGCGGCACTGACGGAGGCGGCGCTTGCGCCCTCCTCCTTCGACCTGGTCTCCGCGCAGTACCCGGCCCTGCTGCGCACCCCCGACGCCGCGGCCGAGCGAGCGCTGCTCGCGGCCGTCGCGCCCGGCGGCGTGCTGCTGCTCGTACACCACGCGGGGATGCACACCCAGCAGGCGCACGACAGCGGCTTCGACCCGGCCGACTACGTCTGGCCCTCGATGGTCGCGGCCCGGCTCAACGACGACTGGGAGATCGAGGTGGACGAGCAGCGGCCACGCAGGGTGCCCGACGGCGGTGCCGGCGCACACCACACCGACGACCTGGTGCTGCGCGTGCGTCGGCTGCGCTGAGGCCGCGCCGCTCGCAGCAGGCCCGGAACCGAGTGAACCGGAACCGAGTGGACTCGACGACAACGGGGCGGAGCGGCAGGACGGTCCGAACACCGTGGTCGGCGAGGTGAGGCGAGGCGGCACGGCGGGGAGCTTGTTTCAGGGGAGGTAGTAGGCCCGGTTGTGGGCGGCCACCGGAGGCGACTGGAAGGTCCAGGCGCCTGTGGCCGGAGCGTCGCCGAGCAGGCCGGCGAGGTCCTGACAGACCTCGGACGCGGGATCGTGGACGGTCAGGCTGATGCGCTCGGCGGTGGCGGTGGACAAGGTGCGCAGGTGGTAGGGCTGGTACAGGTTCATGGGGCCGGCCAGGGCACGTCCCTGCCCGTCGGTGCCGTAGCCGGTGACCGGGGTGTTGTTGGCGGTGGTGACGGGCAGGTCGGCCAGGTCGGCGGTGAAGGAGAACAGGGCGTGGTCCAGGCGGCGCAGGCTGCCGTTGCCGTCCTCTTCCGCCCTCCGGCAGGTCACCGACCATGTCTCGCTCGCCGGGCCGTTGAGTGACGGCAAGGCCGTCTCGAACCAGCCCGGGTACTTGGGCTCGGCGAACAGGGCGCGTCCGGCACCGATGGCCAGGGGGTTGTCGCACAGGACGTGGAGACGGGCGATGCCCAGCTGCCTGGTCTGGTCCCAGCCGAGGGCGTACTGCTCGTAGCTCAGCTCCGGCAGCCGGTCCGCGGCGGCCGTGGGGTGCGCGACGACGTTGACCTCCACCTCCTCGGTGATACCGCCGCCGCCGGGGTACTGGGCGAAGTACAGCTGGTAGTTCACCGACAGCAGCGCCTTTCCGGCGAACTCCGCGGCAGAGAGCGCCGGGTGGTGCCGCTTCAGGAGCTCGCGTGCCGGGCCCGGCTCGACGAGGAAGTCCAGACCGATCTGGTGCAGGGCCCCGTAGTGGAAGGGAAGCTGGTACGGGTCGGGGACGGGAGGCAGGGGGTGCGGGCTCACGCGATGTCTCCGGAGGCAGCAGGGGCGGGGAAGGCGGCGAGGCGGTCGTGTCCGGTGAGTTCGGCTGCGATGTGGTCGGCGCTGCGCAGGGCGAGAGCCGCCATGGTGAGGGTGGGGTTGGAGGTGGCGACGGTGGGCAGGCTGCCGCACCCCACCGCGTACAGGCCGGGATGCTCCCAGCAGCGCTGCCACGGGTCGACCACGGAGTCGGCGGGAGTGGTGCCCATGATGTGGGTGCCGGCAGCGTGGCCGGCGCCACGGAAGGCGTAGGAGCGGCCCCGGTGCTCGAAGTGGCCGGGCCACGCCGGGCCCGGAGAGTAGTCGGTGTGGTCCTCTGCGCCGAGCAGGGCGAAGATGCGGTCGGAGACCTGCTTGGCGGCCGCCATGCCGTCCTTGACGTGGTCGCAGAGGTCGTAGTGGACGGCAGGGCGGGGCAGGCCCAGCGGGTCGGTGCGGTCGTGGTCGAGCGTGATCCGGTTGGCGGGGTCGGCCCCCTGCTCCATCTCGAACTGCAGCGCGAACTGCCGTCCGATGCGGTCCGCGACGGCCTCGCGCAGTCCGTCGCCGAGCAGGCCCGCGTCGAGCAGCTCGGCCACGTCCCCGTCCACCGGCCCCTTGGCCCACACCCAGCCCCAGTTGCCGATCTCGATGCGGAAGGGCGCGCGGTGGCTCCGGGCCGGACCGAAGCGGAAGCCCTCCAGCCCGGAGGTGGATCCGGGGTCGCGGTAGGGGCTGACGGGGCCGGGCATCAGGCCCCAGGTCAGCAGCACCGGGTGGTCCATCAGGTTGTGGCCGAGCTGTCCGCTCCGGTCGGCCAGACCGGAGTGGAGCAGCAGCTTGGCGTTCTCCACGGCGTGCGCGGCCAGCACCACGACGTGCGCGTCGGCGGTGTGCCGGGTGACCGGGGTGCCGGTGTCCCCGTAGCGCAGGTACTCGACCCCGCGGGCCCGGCCGCTGCCGGCCACCAGCACCCGGCTCACCACGGCCCTGTCCAGCAGGGTCACGCGCGGGCTCCACTGGCCCTGGGTCTTCAGCGGCGTGTACTTGGCCCCGGTGGGGCAGATGGGGATGCAGCTGGCGCTGCCGGTGCAGCGGCTGTGCGCATCGGGCCGGCCGTCGACGCCGACCAGACGGTAGCCCGTACCGCTGTCATAGCCGGGATGAGGCTCGCCGTTGCGGCCCTGCGGAGTGGCGCACACCTGCAGCTCCACGGGTTCGCCGGTGGCCGGGTCCGGGATGCTGCGGCCGTTCAGCCGGGCGGCCGCGGTCCGGTCCAGGCGGGACGGCGGGATGGCCCGCATGGGAAATACGTAGCCCTCCGGCAGCGGCAGGCCCACCCGGACGCGCTGCTCGTCGGCGTCGGCCGCGACGCCTATCTCGCGCTCGGCGTCGCGGTAGTGGGGCTCCAGGTCGTCGTAGCCGATTGGCCAGTCGCGGCCGTAGCCGAAGAGCGTGGCGGTGCGGAAGTCCTCCGGATGCATGCGCGGCGTCAGCCCCGTCCACACATTGCCGGTGCCACCGTTGACCCGGAGGTATCCGCTGGCGTACGGCAGCGGTCCGGTCTGGCGGAAGTAGCCGTCGGCACGGAAGCCGCCGCCCTCCAGGCCGGCGAGATCGGAGACCTCCGGCCAGGGCGCCGCGGCGTTCGGGGCGTAGGGGGCACTGGGCCCCTTCCCGGCCGCGGTGTAGTAGGCCCGCAGGGCGTCGCGGTGTCCGCCCGCCGGCTCCGCGGCGCCGACCCCGGCCTCCAGGACCAGCACCCGGTGCCCGTGCTCACCCAGCCGCTTGGCGACCAGCGAGCCGGCGATACCGGCACCCACCACGATGACGTCGTAATGCTGCGATGTCCGGTCCACGCTCACCGGCCGGCCACCGCGGGGGCGGTGCCGGGGGCCCGGCCGCCGAACGCGGCCCAGACCAGCCCCTGGACGTACGCCTGCGCCGAGACCACGAACGCCTCGCCGCCGGGCGGCCCCGGCCAGCTTCCCGTGTACCAGAGATACGCGATCGACCG
Organism: Streptomyces sp. NPDC107581; assembly: GCF_055657175.1. NCBI lineage: Bacteria > Bacillati > Actinomycetota > Actinomycetes > Kitasatosporales > Streptomycetaceae > Streptomyces > Streptomyces sp. NPDC107581. The sequence continues at coordinate 203,272 of NZ_JBVKBH010000017.1, read as the reverse complement.
GGCCAGCTCCCGTGATGCACCGTGCGGCGCCTCGTCGAGGGTGCTTTCCCGCTGTCCTCCGGCCGCGACGAGGAGCCGGAGCCGGGCGGAACCCACTTGGGCGACCACCGTGTCGCGGTACTCACCGGCCAGACCCGTGGCATGCAGCCGACCGGCGTCGAAGCCCGTCAGCTGCGCGGATAACTTGACGAAGTCGCTTGTACCGACCGGCTGTTCGTGACCCATGCCACTCTCCTCCGTAGTCCCCGGGCCGACTCTACCCAGGCCCGATCATGGACGAAACGGTGCAGGCGGCGCAGGGGTGTGCACCGGCGCTCGGTGTCGCACACCCCGTCGGTCCCACGGGTCCACGCTGGGGGCCGGCCCCACCTGGCGCCCGGGTGGTAGCTCCATCGATCGGAGGAGCGGCGGCGAGTTTACTGACACGGGTCAGGAGCGGGTCGGGTCGATCACAGAGGTGACAGCGTGGCGGGGAAGCGTACGGCGGTCGTGGCGTGCATGGCGGCACTCGTGGCGTGCGGGGCGGGGGAGGCGCCCGCCGGGGTGCACGGGGTGCACGGGGTGCACGGGGTGCACGGGGTGCACGGGGTGCACGGGGCGGGCAGCGGGGCGCGCGCGGTGGGCGGCGGCTACTCGGCGGGGGAGTTGAGGCGGGATCTGGCCGCGGTCCGGGCCGCCGGCGGCGGCGATGTCAACGTGGTGGCCCGGGTGGACGGGCCGGGCGGCGCTGTGCTGCGGGCGCGGTACGGGACTGCGGGCGTGGGCTCGACCGCGCCCGTGCCGTGGGACCCGGAGTTCCGGGTGGCGAGCACCAGCAAGACGTTCACGGCGGTGGTGGTGCTGCAACTGGCGGCTGAGGGCCGGCTCTCACTGGACGACACGGTGGAGCGGTGGCTGCCCGGGGTGGTGCGCGGAAACGGCAACGACGGCTCGCGGATCACCGTACGCGACCTGCTCCAGCACACCAGCGGGATCTACGACTACATCACCGACCCCGGCGTACAGGACAGGCTGCAGAACCACTTCGACGAGAACCGGTACGACTCCACCCCGCCGTCCGAGCTCGTCGCGATCGCCATGCGACACGCCCCGGTCTTCGCCCCGCCGTCGCACGGTGCGCCGCGCCGCTGGGCGTACTCGAACACCAACTACCTGTTGGCGGCGATGATCGCGGAGAAGGCGGGCGGCGCAGGCTGGCGGGAACTGGTGGAGCACCGGATCATCGCACCGCTCGGGCTGCGGCACACCTACATCCCCGGTGAGAACCCGTATCTGATCGGCCCGCACGAGCGGGTGACCATCGACGGGCCCGGGGGTGAACCCGCGGACCTCACCGAGGAGAGCTACCAGCACACCGCGGACTCCGGAGTGGTGAGCACCCCGTCGGACCTCGACACGTTCTTCCGCGCCCTGGCAGCCGGGCGACTGCTGCCCGCCACGCAGTGGGCGCTGATGCGGGAGACGGTCCCCTACGACGACCTGCCGGTACCGCCCGCGGGCAAGCGGGGCGGATACGGGCTCGGACTGCGGGTCGTGCCCCTGACCTGTGGGGGCGTCTCCTACATGCACGAGGGTGACGGCTTTGGCGTGTACGGACGGCCGGCGGTCGGCGCGGACGGCCGACGGGCGGTGACCGTGTCGGTGACGTCCACTACCGCGCTCGTCGACGAGGACCGGCTCGACAAGGCGGTGCAGAACCTCACCGACCACGCGTTGTGCGCGGGACGGCGCTGAAGCGCCGGCGTGGGGCGGGCGACCGCGGCTCTCCGTCCGCTTCCGTGTGTGCGAAGCCGTTGGGAGGACGCCGAGGGATCGCGCATCTCGCACATACCGCGGTCCGAGACCGCACACCATGATCGGAGGCACTTCGCGAGTGAGGCAATTCGGCGCCGCGGCAACCGGGTTCGACTCGTAGCGGTGCGGGGGTGGGCACTACGACACATGCATGAGCGACAGAAGTCATTGTGTCCCGAGTCAAAGGAACACATGGTCCGTGTCCGATCCATGACTGCCATACTCGCGCCGGACGATACGCCGCCTGCGGTGCTCGAAATCGGGATGCGTTCACGCAGGCACGTCGTGGGGGGGAGCACCATGCCGAGAAACACCACTGCTGATTTCCTGGGGACCATCGTGCCCGGAGGCGCTCGGGAGTTTGTCTGCCCGGCCTGCGGTGTACCGATGAGTCTGACGAATCCCGGATCCTTCGAACTCAACCTCACGGTCAACGCCCGTAAGGAATTCAACGAGGCGATACGCCATTACGCGTCCTTTCTCGCCTACTTCGAGAGCGAGGCCCAGGCGCGGAACATCCCGAGTTCGACCCGGAGCGATGCGGCCCCCTACGCCCATGCCGAGCGCGACGGTCTTGGCCCGTCCGAGTTTGTACGGGGAATTTACAGCACAAGGGGCGCGGACGAGGTCCGCGAGTACTGGTGGAACAGGTTCGACCACTACGCGTTCTACCGTCTCGTACATCAAGACCTGCTGCCTCACGCGGACCTGGAGGCCGTGCTCGCCGAAGCGCAGGCTGCGGGTACCGCGCCCCGCGCGGACACGAGGCCCGCCCGGCAGGCCGTTTCCCGAAGGCTCCCCGGGGAACGGGGGACGGCGGCTGCCCCGCCCCGGGAGACCACGGCGGAGAAGCCCTTCGAGGCCGCCTTGTGCGTCGTGCTCGGCGGTTTCGAACCGATGCGCATGGCAGGCCACATCATGTCGCTCGTCTTCGACCAGCCGCACGTTCGACGCTGGCTCAGCGACACCGTCGGCTCCGGCCTCCAGGCCGGCCGGGAGGCCCTCGGCAAGTCCGGGCTCGCGTCCCTGGCCGCGCAGCCGGAAGTGGCGCCGAGCCTGGCACACTACCTCGACCTGCTGGAGACCGTGCTGGACGACCCCGGTCTCCTCACCGCGTTGCTGGGGCCTCAGTACGCCGACAGGCGCCGCGCACTGCTGGACGAGATCAGGCGGGCGCGGCTGGTCCTGGTGGTACTCCTCGGCCATGCCTCGGAATTGGTCCCCAAGGAGTTTCCCGGCCTGGTGGAGCATTACGTGCCCTTCACCCTGCCCCGGCGCGTCGTGGTGGCGCCGAAACTCCTGCCCCATCTGCTCGAGTCCGCGGCGATCACCGATCTCACCGGACTCCGGCTCTCCGACGAGTACAAGAACCTCCTGCTGGGCGAGGGACTCACCGCCGATCCCGCACCGCTGACGCAGGACCAGCAGGCCCGTCTCATCGGGGAACTCGTACGGCAGCTGGGGGACGACACCCACAAGGTGTTCACGTTCGTGTGCCGCGGCCCTTCCGGACGCTCCGCGGAGCACGCACGCGAACAGATCCTGGCAGACCGGCGCTATGCGCCTGATGAACCCGACTACTGCGGCTGGTACCCGAAATCCGACGAGACGCACCCGGTCGTGTTCATCGGCAGCCCCGGAACCAGCAAGTCCACGCTCATGCTGACGGGGCTCCTGCAGTTCTACAACAACGCCCAGGCCCTGGGCGCGACCGTCGGATTCCAGTCGGACAAGGACTTGCGCGAGTACGACAATTACGTCGACCGTTACTGGAACGGTGCCCTGCCCGATCCCACTCCCGCAGGTTCGCGCAACAGTATTCAATTACGTGTGGAATCAACGGTCGACCCCACTCGCGGCGCGAACTTCGTTTTCACCGACGTCCCCGGTGAAGTGACGTCCCGAAGCGTCAGGGGCGAGGGGGCCGATCCCATCGTGCTGGGCGTCCTCAAACACGCCGAGACGGTGGTGTTCCTCTTCGATCTGTCCATCGAGCAGGCCGTGCAGCGCCAGCTGGCGAATTCTCCCGCCCGCAAGAGCTGGGCGGCGCTCCTGCGCAACGCCGACATCGTCATGCGGAACCGGCTTTCCGGCCAGGACAACGGATCCGCCCCGGACCGCAATGACGTGACACCGGGCACCGCTCGGCGCAGCCGCGCACGGGTGAGCCAGCTCGACCTGCTGGAACGCATGATCTCCGACCTGCGTGAGATTCGCGGGGACGATCTGCGTACAGGAGGACCGAATTTCATCTGCATCATCCCCAAGACGGACCTTTACGTCGCCTCGGTCGCCGGCGACGAGGATCCGTACGAGAGCCGCATCAAGTTCCTCACCGAGTTCTACGACTGGCTGATCGGCCAGCAGATCCTGTCGCCCTCCGCGAACGGTCCCGAGTCGCAGGTCTCCGAATCGCCGAGCGGGGCCATCGAGTGGTACCGGTCGACGGCCGGCTACGGATGGCTCGGCAGCAGCGGCCAGGGCGAGGTGGGCGGCCCCATGGCGAGGCAGACGATCCAGCGACAGCTCGAGTTGGTCCGCAGCATTTCCGACCAGGCGCGAGCCGCACTGGGAACCATCGGTGAGGCCCTCGGGGACGGGGCGTCCGATGCCGATGTGCGTTCGCTCTCGGACCTGGTGCGTGCCCGCCTGATCGAACGGCTGCAGTCGGTCTTCCGGTCGGAGGACGTCTACTTCCTGCCGATCTCCGCGCAGGGGGCCGATATTCCGGACACCGCGTCCGGCGGCGGCGAAGCCCCATCGGAGTCGGACCCCCAGCGGACCCCTCCGCAACGGGAGGGCCTGGGCTACCCGCCGAACGCGAAGCTGTCCGAGTACGCCTTCATGCTCCCTGTCCTGCTGTCCTTGCGCGGCATGGACGACGGGTCAGCCTGACGGCCGGCGGTTGCGGTACGACACGCGCAGGGGGACCCGACAGCGAGATCTCCGAGTGAGCCGGAGGTGTGCTGTCAGGTCCCGCCGCGGCCATCGAGCTCACCGAGCCACCGGTGCCGCCGGGCGGGGAACACACATACCCGTTCCTTGAGCCGTAGGGCCCCTTCGCCTCGACGGCCGACCCGTTCGCGGGAGGCGAAGCTGCTCCCGCCACAGCCGCACGGGACGCCGACCCTGTCTCGGGGCACATCCATGGCGATACGACGGTGTCGGTTCCATGGCGACACGACGATGTCGGTGTGTGCAGGTTGTGCCGTGGATTGTTCGGGAGGGTGCCCGGCGGATGCCGGCCGCCGCGCTGGAGGCCGAAGTCAACGCGTATATAGCCGAGTTGGTCGATGAGCGTGACGGCACGGGGCGCCACCTGGTGGTCCGCAACGGCTATGACCGGCCCTGGCAGGTCGCCACCGCGGCCGGCGTGGTCGACTCGATGCCGAAGCCCGCAGCCGGGCGCGAAGAGGGCCATCCAGGACATCCACAACGCCGAGGACCGCGACCGCGCCGAGGCAGCGATCAAGCCCGCGCGGGAGCCCGCTTCGAACGCGGTCGGCTCGTCGAACGAATCCAGGAGGCAGTATGACGGCTGATGACCACACGGGCTTCGACCCCGCGACCACCCTCGATCAGATCAATGCCGCGACCGAGCACCTCATGGAGACGGCGGCCCGGTTCACTGACGCCGACGTGCGCGCGCCTTCCCTGTTGCCGGCCTGGTCACGCGGGCACGTGCTGACCCACCTGGCCCGTAATGCCGACGGCGGCCGGAACCTGCTGATCTGGGCCCGGACCGGAGTGGAGACGCCGGAGTATCCGAGTCCGGCCGCCCGGGACGAGCAGATCGAGGCAGGGGCGGGCCGTAGTACCGCCGAACTCGTGGCCGACCTGCGCAGTGCCGCCGCCCGGTTCGCCATGGAGTACCGCAAGATGCCGCCCGAGGCGTGGAACCGGATGGTTCGCTGGACTCGCGGCCAGGAGCGAGCCGCCGTGCGTGCCGCCGACTCCCGGTTGTGCGAGGTGCTGATTCATCACGTCGACCTGAACGCCGGCTACACGCCTGCCCAGTGGCCAACCGGCTTCGTCCGGGACATGCTGGGCCGGGTAGTGGCGTCCTTCGGCGCTCGCGGCGACGCTCCTGCGATGCGGCTGCACACCACCGATTCCGAGATCAGCTACGACATCGGCACCGCACGACCGGCGCCGATCATCCACGGCCCACAGACCTCACTCCTGGCCTGGTTGATGGGACGCGCCCAAGGCCCCGACCTTGTCGTCAACGGAGCTTCGGAGCTACCCACCCCACCGTTTCTCTACTGATCGACGGCCTCGGGCCGCGGAGCGCCTTCCTCGGATCGCACCTCTCAAGGCCGAGGTCGCCGCTCTGCGCGAGCGCCTCGGCAGGAAGAACACTGAAGTGGACGCGCTGAAGGAGTTCCAGGCCACGGCCCTTTCCCGCTTCGCAGCTCAACACGACGAGATCACCATGCTCCGAAGGGAGTTGGAGTCCGCCCCATACGCCAAGGTCCGAACGCTTCGTCCTCCGCGAGCCGTTGACCGCTGATCGCATGAAGACCGCTGCTTGACCTTGCCGCTGGCGGCAGGGTTGAACGATGACCGGCATGAACAGCACCGCACCGCAGAGCAGCAGGGTCGTTGTCACCACCGGGGCCGGCACCGGGATCGGTCGGGCCACCGCCCGCGCCTTCGCCGCCGAGGGCGCCCACGTGGTCGCGATCGGACGGCGCACCGAACCGCTCGAGGAGACCGCTGCCGGGCACGACCGGATCACACCTCTGGCCGCCGACATCACCGCCGACGGTGAGCCCGAGCGAATCATCCAAGCCGTGCTGGAGACACATGGCCGACTGGACGTGCTGGTCAACAACGCCGGCATCGTGCGCAGCGGCGCCCTCGGCACGCTGACACCGAATATGATCTCGGCTCAGCTTGCCACCAACCTCGTCGCCCCGATCCTGCTGGCGCAGGCTGCCCTGCCGTTCCTGGAGACATCGGGCGGAGTGATCGTCAATGTCAGTACGTCGGTGGGGCAGCGGGCTTGGCCCGGCAGCTCGGTCTACGCCGCGACCAAGACCGCCCTGGAACTGCTGACCCGCAGTTGGGCGGTCGAGCTGGCACCCCGTGGGATCCGGGTGGTGGCGGTCGCCCCCGGCGCGGTCGACACCCCCATCGGCGAACACCAGGGCCTGACGCCGGAGCGGATGGCCGCAGTGCGAGAGTGGCAGCTGGCACACACCCCGCTGGCTCGGACCGGCCGCCCCGAGGAGGTGGCCTGGGCGATCACCCAGCTTGCCGCACCGGCTGCGTCGTTCGTCACCGGAGTGGTGCTCCCCGTCGACGGCGGAGCGGTCGTGGCGTGATAGGAGTGGCTCGGGAGGTGGGACGGGTGCGCATCGGTGAGCTGGCCAGGGCAACCGGGACGACCGCGCGTGCGCTGCGGCACTACGAGCAGGCCGGGCTGATCTCCTCCGAACGGGCCTGCAACGGCTACCGCATCTACGACGAGTACGCCGTGGTGCGGGTCCGCAACATCCGCTACTTGCTGGCTTCCGGTCTCACCCTGGACGACGTGCGCGCGTTCCTGCCGTGCCTGGACGGCGATGTGGCTGCCGCACCGCCTTCGGAGAAGGGGCTGCGGGTCGCGCTGGAACGGCTGGCGGTCCTCAACGAACGGATCGCCGCCCAAACCGAGGCCCGCGACCGGCTGGAGGCCGCACTCCGGGAGAAGACCGGCGATCGGATCCGCCCGGTGGCCTGACCGGATGACCCTTGCCGGTGCGGCACGGGGCGCCTGTGAAGCGCCATGTCCCGGCCGAGTCAAGCGCGGTCACTGCCCGGTCTTCGCCCTCGGGCGGTGAGTGAAGGCGCCTCGGTAGGCAGCCGGGGTCATGCCGATCTGGCAGCTCAGGTGCTGGCGGAGCGACTCGCCGGAGCCGAGGCCGCTGCGGGCTGCCACGTGGTCGACGGTGAGGTTGGTGGATTCCGGCAACTCACGGGCCCGCAGCAGCCGCTGCTGGAGCAGCCACTGGAACGGGGTCACACCGGTCTCGGCCGTGAAGCGGCGGGTCAGGGTCCGCACACTGACCTTGGCCTGACCGGCCAGGTCGTGCAGGGAGATCGGCTGGTCCAGGTGTTGCAGCGCCCAGATGCGGGCCGCGTCCAAGGAGGAGTCGGTCTCGGCCGGCAGCGGGGTCCGCACGAACTGCGCCTGCCCGCCGTGGCGCACGGGGGTGACGACGGCGGCGCGGGCCGCCGCGTTGGCCACGGCCGCGCCGTAGTCGGAGCTGATCAGGTGCAGGCACAGGTCGATCCCGGGGGCCGAGCCCGCACCGGTGACGATCTGTCCCTCCTCGGCGAACAGCCGGTCCGCGTTCACGCGCACCGCAGGGAATGCGCGTTGCAGTTCCTCGGCCAGGGCCCAGTGGGTGGTGGCGGTACGGCCGTCGAGGAGCCCTGAGGGACAGCCCTCGGTACGGGACAGCCCTTGGATACGCTGCCCTCCAGGCACAGCACAGCGTGGGGCGTTGGATAGAATCGGGTCACTGCTGAGGGCCGACGAAACCGATGTCCACCATTGCTGTCACCGAGCCGTCGAGGTTCACTGACCTGGGGAGGATGGAGCCGCGGATGAAGATCTCCGTCTCTTCCGACATGGACGAACCCGTAGCCCGCCTCCTCGTCGAGGAGCTGTGCCGGCGCGGCCACGAGGTGCGTGCGCACGGCGCGCTGCGCCCTGGTGCCGACCAGCAGTGGGCGGTCTGCTCGGAAGCTGCCGCCCGCGACGTCGCGAACGGCACGGCGGACCAGGGGGTCGTGTGCTGCTGGACCGGTACCGGTGCCTCCATCGCAGCGAACAAGGTGCCGGGCGTCCGTGCGGCGCTGTGCACCGATGCCGCCACCGCCGAGGGAGCGCGGCGGTGGAACGACGCCAACGTCCTCGCCCTCAGCCTGCGGCTGACCTCCGTACCGGTGCTGACGGAGATCCTCGACGCGTGGTTCGCGGCCGAGCCCAGCGAGGACCCCGACGACGTGCTGAACATGGCTCGCATCGGCCACCTCGACGCCGCCAGGACGGACTCGGAGTAGCGCTTCGGCAGGGTTGTGTCTCCGCAGGTCGCCGGAGGCAGCCCGGCCGGCCGCAGGCGGTGCAGGTGCTGATGCACGGGCAGGTGCCGGTGCGCTGCCGTCACGCCGTTCGCGGGTGGACTCGGTCCGTGGTCGGTTCCGATCGTGCCGACCGCCCCTTCGGTGAGCGCAGCAGGCGTGGACCGGCGAGGCTCGGTTTCGTTCGAGCATGCGGCTCGTCGGCCCGTGTGGCTCGGGCAGTCAACTCATGAGGGCCAGAACCTGACGAAGCTCGGCCGGGGACTTACGGGCAGCCCCGTGTGGCCCGGAGCCGGTCGTTCCCTCGATGCCGTTTGCGGTGCTGCCCGATGCGTCGGTTGGTCCTGGGACGTGTCCGGGGCCGGCGCTGCAGGGCGTCCGGTGACGGGTCGTGTCCCGTGTCGGGTCGTGTCCCGTGTTCGGTCGGGTTCAGTGGGCGCCCAGCCCGCCTCCGCCGAACGAGCCGCTCGACCCTCTGCTCCAGCGCGGGCGGTCCTTCGTGGCGCTCGGCCTGGTGTGCATGTTGGTCAGTTCGTACGGGGTGAGCGCGCGACCGCCCTTGGGGACCTGCGGAACCTCGTCGGGTTCCCTGTTCTCCATGATCTCGCGCACCGCGCCCTCCGGGGGCAGGTGCGGCTGCTCCTCGGGGCGCGGTCGAGGGGGCTCGCGGTACTTGACGCGGGAGTTCATCCAGAAGCCGCCGGCGAGCAGCGCCAGGACGCCCGCGGCCACCACGAAGAGCACGAGGCTCATCAGGCCGCTTGCCGCGGCCAGCTGCATCTGTGCGGTACTCATAGCACAGGAATACCCCACCCAGAACCGGACGAACCGGACACCTTGTGTCACTGCAGGTCCACGCACGGCGACACGCCTCTGCCAGCGGCGCCTCGGTGCCCTTCGGCGGGTGTTTGCCTCGCCCTCTTCCCGGCTACCCGGGCGCCGTGACACCTCCGACTTCGCAGCAGCAGCTCTACCGGTTCCTGGAGGAGCGTTTCCTGTGTGCCCAGGCGTGCACGGAGTGCTCCAGAGCGTGTGCGGTGCGTGCGGGGCTCCTGGATCCGGACGGAACCGAGCACCGGGACCGCGTCCGCAGGCTGGGCATCATGTGTGCCGAGGTGTGCGAAACGACCTGCCGCATGCTGTCCGAGCAGAACCGTCAGGACGAGGAGGGCATCAGGCTCCAGCTGCAGTGGTGCCGCTCGGTCTGCCTGGAGTGTGCGCACGCCTTCGACGAGCAGTCCGGCGCCGAATCGGCCGTGGGGGCCTGCCGGGCCTGCGCCGGAGCGTGCACGGACTTCATGGCGAGCCTGAACTGAGCGGCGACACGCCATTCCCAATTTCTGGAACACGTTCTACGGTGTGCGCCGTCAGGACCGCCCTTGGGGACCCTGGAGGCGCCGTGCACCTCGACCACACGCCCGAGCAGCAGCGACTGCGCAGCGAGCTGCGCACCTACTTCGCGGAGCTGGTGCCGGCGGGCGCCTACGCCCGGTACACCGACCCGGCCGCACAGAAGCGGTTCTACCGCGAGACCATCCGGCGCCTCGGCGTGGACGGCTGGCTCGGCGTGGGCTGGCCGAAGGAGTACGGCGGGCGCGGGATGACGGCGATGGAGCAGTTCATCTTCTTCGACGAGGCCGCGCAGGCGGGCGTACCGCTGCCCCTGATGGCGCTGAACACGGTCGGTCCGACGATCATGCGGTTCGGCACCGAGGAGCAGAAGTCGTACTTCCTGCCCCGCATCCTCTCCGGCGAGATCGACTTCGCGATCGGCTACAGCGAGCCCGACGCCGGCACGGATCTCGCGGCGCTCAGGACACGGGCCGTACGCGACGGTGACCAGTACGTCGTCAATGGGCAGAAGATCTGGACCACCAACGGCGACACCGCCGACTGGGTGTGGCTCGCCGTCCGCACCGACCCGGACGCCCCGCCGCACAAGGGCATCACGATGCTCCTGGTGCCCACCGCCGACCCGGGCTACTCCTGCACCGTCATCAACACGCTCGCCTCGCACGACACCACGGCCAGCTACTACGAGGACATCCGCGTCCCCGTCTTCCGGCGCGTGGGCGAGGAGAACCAGGGCTGGCGGCTGATCACCAACCAGCTCAACCACGAACGCGTCACCCTCGCCGCCCACGGCACCATGGCGATCCGCGCCCTGCACGACGTACAGCGCTGGGCGATGGAGACCAAGCTGGCCGACGGCCGCAGGGTGATCGACCTCCCCTGGGTGCGCCGCCTGCTCGCCCGCACCCACACCCGGCTCGACGCGATGAAGCTCCTCAACTGGCAGATGGTCACGGCCGTCCAGGAGGGCACGCTCACCCCGCAGGACGCCTCCGCCGTCAAGGTCTACGGCTCCGAGGCCCGCCGGGACGCCTACGCCTGGCTCATGGAGACCGTCGCCGCCGCCGGACCGTTGAAGGAGGGCTCGGCGGGCGCCGTCCTGCACGGTGAGCTGGAACGCGGCTACCGCTCGGCGGTCATCTTCACCTTCGGCGGCGGCAACAACGAGATCCAGCGGGAGATCATCTCGTGGATCGGCCTGGGAATGCCCCGGGTACGGCGCTGAGGGACCGTGTGACGAAGATTCATGGTTGGCACCAAAGAAGGATGGTTGCCGCCGCGACTCGGTGAGATCGAGATGGCGGCTGAGCCGTGACATGGCAGTCGGCACTCCGCCACGAGCACTGGAACGCCATCGGCTCCGACTCCGCAGCGAGAGCGGCTTCAGTCCAAGCTTGAGAACTTACTGCCTGTCGAGCCGCGAGCTCTCCGTTGGCGCCGCGTCCGAGGTTGCCCGTGGGCGTACACCATCCGTAACCGGCCCAGCCGGCCATGCCCGACCGTTTCGCCGTCGGACGCGAGCATCCGCACTCGAACGGCGTGGAGTCGACGATCCAGTGGTTGTCGAACCAGAAGTCGCTATCAGGCGCCAGCATGACTAGCGTGTGCTGGACCAGCGGCAACGCGGCCCGAAGCCGCCTGTTCCAGCCCGGCTGCTTCGGAACGTACGGGAACATCGCTCGCAGTCGGGAGTGTACGAACCGCAGCGAGCGGGACCCGGACGTGAACCCCGGCAGCGCCTGGGCGACGGCGAGGCAGGCCGGCCCGGAGTCGGTCAGCCGGGTCGGACGGCCCAGCCATCGGGTACCTCCGATCTCGTCGGCGATCTTCACGTACAGGTCGGTCAGCAGGGCGTCCGGCTCATTCGTCACGGAATGATCTTGGGCGCCCCGTCCGCGGACACCGGGGCCGGCCCCGTCCGCATCCGCCAGTCGCTCCCGGCTGTGCCGCTGAGCGGCCGGCTCGACGACGTGCCGCGGCGCGCGCGTCGTCTCCCGGCCGCTGCGCCTCGCGTGCCGTGGCTGTGGGAGCGGGTTTCAAAAGAGACTCCGGCCGGAGGTGAATCCTTTTCGGATCTCCCCGCCTCTTGTCTGTGTACCGGCCGAACGGGCCGACAGAACCGGGAGGAACCACCCATGATGGTCACCAGCCTCGTAGTGATCGGAGCCCTGCTCGTGGGTGCGTGCAGCCGGCATCTGATGCGGCGCTACAAGAGCCGAAGCTGACCAGCACCTGCCCGTAGGGCGCCTTTCCGGGGAGGAGTCCCAGATGAACCAACGCTTCACTTGGCCGGACGAGCGGCTGATCAAGGCCGCTCAGGACGGCGACGTCACTTCGCTCACCACCGTCGTCATGAAATCGCAACCTCATGTGCGCAGGTTCGCCATGTCGCTGTGCGCATCACCGCAGGATGCGGAGGACGCGGCGCAGGAGGCGCTGATCATCCTCTACCGGAAGATCGGCACCTTGCGGGCCACTGGCGCGCTTGCCTCATGGATGTTCCGGATCGTGCGCAACGAATGCCTCCGGCAGGTACGGCTGCTCGTCTCACGGAGCGAAGAGGCGACAGCCGAACCGGAGGCGACCGCGGAACCGTCCGCCGAGGACGCGGTGCTGCACAGGCTGGAGGCGGAGCGGATCGCGGCTGCGGTCAGCGTCCTTCCCCATGACCAGCGGCAGGTTCTGATCATGCGGGACGTACAGGGCCTGCCCGGTAAGACCGTTGCCCATTCGCTCGGTCTGAGCAACGCCGCGATGAAGTCGCGGCTGTACAGAGCACGCGCAGCACTGCGTCACTCTCTGGCAGTGACAGACCAACCACTCGGTCAAGCCGCCGATCAGGCGCGCGATCAAGCCATCGACCAACCAGTCGGAGGAGTCTCACGACCGTGAACACCGTGAACACCGTGAACGTCACGAACACAGTGAAGCCCGCGCAGGGCGCGAAGGCCCAGGCCGCAGCGCCCGGGATGAACTTCGCCAGCAAGTCCGTCCCGCGCCATCTGGCGCGCGGCGCCATCGGCTTCGGGCTGATCATCGGTTCGATCGCCCTGGTGCCCGTCGCCGGGCCGGCCACCCTGCTGGCGGCCCCGTTGGCCCTGATTGCCTTCCGCGGCTGCCCCACCTGCTGGATGGTCGGCCTGGCACAGACCATCTCCCTCGGCCGTCTGAAGCGCCAGTGCGTGGACGGCGTTTGCACCCTCACCAAGGCACACACGGCGGCAAAGACCACGGACGAGCCGACAGTCGATATCAACTGACGATGTCCTCGCCGAGGGTATGCGCATGGTCGCCCAGGAGGGACCGCCAGAGGGCCGCCCCCGAGGGTTGCTCGCTGACGTCCGCGTAGGGCATGCGCACCAGAATCGCGTCGGTGATCAGGTATCCCGCGAGGCATCGCCGCACCGGAGTCCGCCCGCACATCTCGTCTCCACCGTTGGTCAGGAAGGAGTGGCACCATGGCGCCCATGCTGAACTACAACCTCGCCGTCCCCGATGTGGATGACGCCGGTGTCCTGTCCGCGCTGGTGGCTGAGGGCGACGAGCTCGACGTCCTGGTCAGGGCAGTGGACGACTGGTCCGTACCGACACCGGCACCGGGCTGGACGGTCGCCCACCAGATAGCCCACCTCGCGTGGGCGGACGCGAACGCACTCAGCGCCTTACGCACTCCGGACGCGTTCGGCGCCGAACTCGGGCGGGCGGAAGCCGAAGGCAGCGAGTACGCAGACAAGGCCGCAGCCGCGGGAGCGGCCAAACCGCGGTCGGTGCTCCTGGACGAGTGGCGGGCCGGTCGAGCGGAACTGGCGGCGGCACTGCGCGACACGCCATGGGACCACGCATTTCCCTGGTACATGTCGAAGGTGACCCCGGCCCTGATGGCGCCCCTTCGTCTGATGGAAACCTGGGCACACGGGCAGGACGTCTTCGATGCTGTGGGCGTGGCGCACCGTCCGACGGATCGACTGCAGCACGTGGCATCGCTGGGGGTGTTGGGACGGGCGCTGTCCTTCGCCGCCGCCGGACTGCCTGAGCCGGCGGATCCCTTCCGCGTCGAGCTGACAGCACCTGACGGACGGACCTGGGTGTGGGGCCCCGAGGCTGCCGCGCAACGGGTACAGGGCGGAGCCATCGACTTCTGCCTGTGTGTGACCCGGCGCCGTCCCTGGTCCGAGACCGACATGACGGCGACAGGCGAGGACGCTCAGAAGTGGCTGGAAGCGGCGCGCGTCTTCCTCTGAAAGCGTGTCGGAGTGCCTGGTCATGCAGGACGCGTGACGGTTGCGATCTGCCCTACAGGCACGGCGACGGCCCCGGAATGACCACCTGGTGTGTGCCAGTGCGACAACTCCGAGGTCGTCAGCGGCCCATGCTCGGCGCAATCGACCGGCCACCCGACAGGCTCTGAGGGGCGTACCGCTTCAGGCCGGGCATCGACGACGCGACTGACGAAGGCACAGCTCCGGTGCTGCAGAACGACGCTGGCGACGTGACCGACGCCCAGTTCTCACCCCTGGTGGGCGTCCGCCCGTGCCGTCGTCGGTCATCTCGTGCAGGACGGTCCCGTCGTGCTCGACGAGCCGCATCGTCTGGCGGCCCTCGATGACGATGGTGTGGAACTCGTCCATCAGGCCGGCCGCTTGGAGGGCGAGCTGCCCGTTGTAGTCGTGGATGTCGAGCATCCCGCCCTGCGTGCGTGATGCCGGAGAGGTGTCGGCCTCATAGACGGTGACCGGGATTCTTCGGACGTGCAGGACGCGGGCCAGCGTGAGTCCGCCGAGTCCGGCGCCGATGATCGTGACGGGCGTGTGCATGGTGGCTCCTTCGGAATCGGGGCCGTCCAGTGATCTACGGCGGCCGTCTCCGGAAAGGTGCCGGACCCCGATGACAGACCGCCTGCATCGGTCCGACAGCCCCCGATGGACTACCTACACCCACCCGGAGCGGCGGTCAGCTCGGCTTCCGGATCGATCGTGCTCATGCGACAAGCGCGGCTATGTCTTCCTCGGCACGGCTGCCGCGGCAGCCCTGGCCCTCCGGCTTCGAACGTGATGGCCCGGACAGGTCCTGGTGACCGGCCGTTCGGCGCGGGACGCCGGGGTTCGAGCGCGACCAGGACTTCGAGCAGCGCCTCACGCGGGCGGTGACCGACCGGCCTCCGCACGAGCCGCTCATCCCGGCGCTGCACCGCGAGGTCCAGGCCCTGGTGCGGCACTGCACGGCGGAGGGCAGTGCCCCCGTCCGATGCATGATCGAGGGATCACCCGCCCTGCGGGAGTACGAGGAGTCGATGAGCCTGCGTCACGCGCAGGCGCCGGCAGCGGCGCTGGCCGCCGATCCCCGCCTGTCCCGGAGTGCGACGGCCTGCCGGGCGACCGCACGGTTCGCCATCGACGCCTACGCGCTGGCCTGCCGGGCGGACGACCCCGGGGCCACGGTGGACGAGGTCTTCCGGATGATCGAGGCGGCCTGGGAAGCCGCCGCGCCCGGCGTAGCGCTCCAGTAACTCCCTTGCCCAGGCGTCGGATTGCGGCGCGACGTGCGTGGGAGTCGTGAAGAGTACTCGCATGGTTCTGGGGATTCGGTCACGGGAGCGGAAGGATCGGGGGCCCACTCGGCGCTTGCGGACAGGTCGGGCGCTGCTCCATGCGATGGGAGACCGATCAACGATGTTCACTCTGGTGCGGAGCAGGGTACGGGCAGCCGTGCTCGCGCTCTCGGCCGCTACGGCCCTCGCCTCCGGCGCGACCGCCACGACCGGCGCGGCAGCGGCCCCCGCCCCCGCTCCCGTGAAACAAGGACCGACCTCGGTGGCGTACGTCGAGGTGAACAACAACAGCATGCTGAACGTCGGCAAGTACACCCTCGCCGACGGCGGCGGCAACGTCTTCGACATCGCCGTGATCTTCGCGGCGAACATCAACTACGACACGGGCACGAAGGCGGCGACCCTGTACTTCAACGAGAACGTGCAACGCGTCCTCGACAACGCCGCCACGCAGATACGGCCGTTGCAGCAGAGGGGCATCAAGGTCGTCCTCTCGGTGCTCGGCAACCACCAGGGCGCGGGCTTCGCCAACTTCCCGTCCCAGCAGGCGGCTTCGACCTTCGCGAAACAACTGTCGGACACCGTGGCCAGGTACGGCCTCGACGGCATCGACTTCGACGACGAGTACGCCGAGTACGGCAACAACGGCACCGGCCAGCCCAACGACAGCTCGTTCGTGTACCTGGTGTCGGCACTGCGCGTCGACATGCCGGACAAGATCATCAGTCTCTACAACATCGGCCCGGCCGCGTCGCGCCTGTCCTACGGTGGCGTCGACGTCTCGTCCAAGTTCGACTACGCCTGGAACCCGTACTACGGCACCTGGCAGGTTCCCGGCATCGCACTGCCCAAGTCGAAGCTGTCGCCGGCGGCCGTCGAGATCGGCGGGACCTCGCAGAACACTGCCGCCGACCTCGCCCGCCGCACGGTCGATGAGGGGTATGGCGTCTATCTGACGTACAACCTCGACGGCACCGATCGCAGCGCCGATGTCTCCGCGTTCACCAGGGAGCTGTACGGCAGTGACGCGATCTACACGCCGTAGGCCGACCGCCTTCCACGACGTCCGGTGTCCCCTCGGGGCATGCTGCATCCGGTAGGCCCGCGCCCCGGACAGGCCGCGCCTTCGACAACGATGTCGGAGGCGCGGTCGCACGTAATGACCACGTAGATGTCACCCGCTCTCTCCGCAGCTTCAACACCCACTGCCACGACGCCCACGTCCCCATGTGCGATGGTGAACCTGTCGCAGGTCTCCGACGAGGAGCTCGGCGGCCTCTTCGTGGCGGCCTACCGACTGGACGCCTCGGCCACGTACCCGAGGACGACGGTCCGCTTCGCGGTCGAGGACGCGGCTCGTGAACGGCAGCCGCGGTACACCCCCGACGCGTGCCGCCGGATGTTCGAGGCACTCGTCGAAAGATGCCGGGTGCGCGGCGGGGCGGACCTCACCCTGGGCCTGGGCGCGCTGGAACACTGCACAGGACCGCTGCCCGACGTGTCCGAACCGGCCCGCGCCCTGGTCGGGTTCTGGCTGGAGCGTGACTCCGTGCGTCAGCCGTACGCGCTGCTCGCGGTCGCGGGCCTCGCCGGCGACGGGCACCTGCGCGCGGCCGTGGAACGCCTCACCCGTGAGGTGGGTCCCATCGTCGCGGACGAGATCACCGTCATCGCCCGCCTCGCCCAAGCCGAACGGACACTGCTGTCCGGGATCGACCGGGACCACAGGTTCGTCTCGCCGCTCGCGCACCTGTGGCGCAGGTCGGCCGGCAACCCCGGCTACGTGGCGTTCGCCCGCCGCGCGCTGGAGGCGGCGGCCGACCGCACCGACGCGATCCGGGCCGGCGAGATTCCCTACCGGGCGGACAAGGCGTTCAGTGACCGGGAGGTCACCTCGCTCGGACAGGCCCTGCGGGTGGCGCTGCTGCGTGACGAGCCCTGGCTCAGAGCATTGAAGCGGCGTGGCGCCCTGATCGGCGTGATGTTGTGCGTAGCCGCCGGCGCGGCCCAGCCGGCCTCCGCCTCGACGGCGGCGGACACGAGCGGCCGGTCCACGGCGTTGCGGCCGTCCCCGGTCCACGAGACCGAGCAGGCCATCGCGCGGTCACTGGCCTCCTCGCTCCGCAATCCGCGGTGGCGGGCGCAGGTGTGCTCGGCCGCGCTCGGCGCACGTGACGTCGACCTGCAGAACCTGGCCGCCGGAGCCGACGGGCCGGCGGCGGGACATCTGCACACCTCGGTCACCGCCGCGAACCGGCACATCGTGGGCCTCAAAGGCCTGCCCGCTTCGACCGGATCGCTGCTGCGCCTGCGCCTGGGTGCGCCCGCCATGCGTCGACACCTGAGTGCCGGCACCACCCCCTGGGTCGCCGTCGCTGCGGCCGACGACCACGCCAGGGCTCTCACGGCGTACGACAGCCGGGGCCGCGCCCATTCCGTGTCCACCTCCCGGGTGCCCGAGCGTCCCCTCTACATCCTGGACGTCGACGTCTCCAAGGCCCACCGGGCAGGACTGGCGGTGCTGGACAAGGCATTCGCGGACAAGGGCCTCGACTCGTCCGGCGCCGCGTCCGCGAACACCGCCGCGGCGGGCTGGTGGGCCACCAAGGTCACGGCCGTCGAGGTGAAGGACGACGAGGAGCCCTGGTTCAAGGGCGCCGCAGAGATGTTCTCCCTGGTGACCGGCTTCGGGCCGGACGGCAAGGCGCGCGTCGACTCGGTCGACATGCCGTACCTCGCCCATGACAACACCGTCTACTCTCCGAACCAGATCCTGGGCAACTGGTCCAACTACAAGTACAACCTGGCCGACGTCGTGATGATGGAGGACGACGACGGCACCAACTACAAGGCGCTGGCCCAGGCGCTCACCACGGCCCTGCTCACCGTCACCGACCAGGGTGCCTACATTCCGCTGGTCAACGCGGTCCTGAGCGCGATGCCCGACTCCTGGTTCACCGACGACCCCGACTACGTGGAGTCCTGGTACACCCTCTCCAAGAGCTCCACGGGCCGGCTGAACGGCGCGTCGGGCAACGGCTGGATGACGGTCGAGCCTTACTTCGTCGAGCAGTTGTGACCGCCGTGCGCTGAACGGGTCCTGGAGCGGGGGAGGGGTGACCGTGCCCGGCGGGACGCCGGGGCCGCGCGGAGCTGTCATCGCAGTGCCCCTCGCCCGCCGGGGCGTCATCCGGCGGGCGACGCCCTGGCGGGGTCGACCCTCCAGTGTGAGCAAGCGCTTAGTACGGTGGGTGGTGGACAGTCCGAGCCCCAGGGAGGGACAGCAATGCCGACGTCACAGGCCGAGGCCTTCTACGAGCGGGAGGCCTCCGGCCGCTTCCTGCCCACCGCCTCCACCCGCGGGCCCTGGGACCCCGACTCCCAGCACGCCGGACCGGCGGCCGCCCTGCTGGGGCTGGCGGTGGAGGAACGGCCGGGTGCACGCCCGGACATGCGGGTCGCCCGGCTCACCTACGAGATCATGCGGCCCGTCCCGATCCGGCCGCTGACCGTGACCACACGCGTGCTGCGGGCCGGGCGCAGCGTCGAACTCGTCCAGGCCGGTCTGGCACCCGACGGCGGCGAGGAAGTGATGCGGGCGACGGCCCTGCTGATGAAGGTGTCACCGGATGCCGTACCGGAGGTGTCGCCGGGCCGGCAGGTACCCGGGCCCGGGGAGGCGCAGCCGCAACCGTTCTTCCCCGTTCCGTGGGACCAGGGCTACCACACCGCCATGGACATCCGCTTCACCGCCGGTTCGTTCCTCGAACGCGGCCCGGCCACGGCGTGGATGCGCATGCGGGTCCCCCTGGTCGCGGGCGAGGAGATCACGCCCCTCAGCCGCGTGCTGACAGCTGCCGACTCGGGCAACGGTGTCAGCACCGAACTGGACTTCCACCGCCATGTCTTCATCAACCCCGACCTCACCGTCGGCCTGCACCGCCATCCCGAGGGCGAGTGGGTCTGCCTGGACGCCCGGTCGATGGTGGACGGAGCGGGCATCGGGCTGGCCGAGTCCGCCCTGTACGACGAGAAGGGCCCGCTCGGGCGCAGTACCCAGACCCTGTACGTGGCCCCGCGCGACTGAGGGGACGCCGACGGCGCGCCGCCACCCTCGTGGCGGGCGGCGGGCGGCGGGCGGCAGGTAGTAGGTAGTAGGTGGTAGGCGGCAGGTGGTCGGCTCCCGCGGCGTGACCGTTTCGCGCGGTCCCTCCGTGTGGCGAGAACGCGCACTGGCCGGCCCGCGGTCTTCGCGCGGGCCTTGCTGCCGGCCGTGGGGCCTGCACACACTGCCGGTGTGGACCGCACTGACACGCGCGACCCGGGCCTCTTCGGCCCCGACTCGGTGACCTGGCAGATGCACGGCGACCCCATGATGTGGATCGCCGGCGTCCGCGCGCTGTACCTGCAGGCGCTGCACCCCCGCGCGGTCCGCGGGGTCATGCAGAACTCCGACTTCCGCCGCGACGCCTGGGGCCGGCTGATGCGCACCGCGAACTTCGTCGGCATGACGACGTACGGCACCACGGAGGCGGCCGAGCGGGCGGGCGCCCGGGTGCGGAAGATCCACCGCATGCTGACGGCGACCGACCCCGGCACCGGCGTGCGCTACGGCGTCGACGAACCCGAGCTGCTGCTCTGGGTGCACTGCGCCGAGATCGACTCCTATCTGCACGTCCTGCGCCGCTCCGGTTACCCGCTCACCGACGCCCAGGCCGACCGTTACCTCGCCGAACACCGCGTCAGCGCCCGTCTGGTGGGCCTCGACCCGGACGCCGTGCCGGCCGACCGGGCCGAGATGGAGGCCTACTTCGAGAAGGTGCGGCCGGAGCTGGCCGCGGGGCCCGACGCACGCGAGGTGGACGACTTCCTCCTCCGCCCGCCGACGCACCCCCTCCTCGTCCCGGCGCGCGAGGTGTTGTGGCGGCGTGTGGCGCAGCTGGCGTACGCCTCTCTGCCTCCATACGCCCACGAGCTGTACGGCAGACCGGCCCCCGCACCCGCGGCCGTCACCCGCCGGCTGCGGGTCACGGGCGCCCTGCTGCGCCGCGTTCCCGCACGTCTGCGCTGGCAGTTGCCGCCCAAACACATCCTGCGCGCCATGGCGAGGCTCGGACCGGGTGCGCGACCGGCACCGTACAAAGTGGGGCGATAGGCCGCCATACTGGACGAGCAGGGGGGTGTGTCACGGATCGGGCCGCGTTCCGCGCGGTCCCGGCACCGTGGCCCGGTCCCCCAGGGGGCGGGGCGGACGGCGACGGGGGCGACGGCGCGCGATGGGGGAGAACAGGCTGATTCAGGGCCGGTACCGGCTGCTCGATCTGATCGGGCGGGGCGGGATGGGCGAGGTGTGGCGGGCCCGTGACGAGTCGCTCGGGCGGCAGGTCGCGGTGAAGTGCCTGAAGCCGCTCGGCCCGCACCACGACCCGTCCTTCACCCACGTCGTGCGGGAACGGTTCCGCCGGGAGGCCAGAGTGGCCGCGGCGCTCTCGCACCGCGGAGTGACCGTCGTCCACGACTTCGGCGAGTACGACGGCGTCCTCTACCTGGTCATGGAGCTGCTGGAAGGGCGCGACCTGAGCCGGCTCCTGGAGGACAACAAGGGGCATCCGCTGCCCGTGGACGAGGTGATCGACATCGCGGAGCAGGTCGCCGCCGCCCTCGCCTACACCCACCGACAGGGCATAGTGCACCGCGACCTGAAGCCCGCCAACATCGTGCGGCTGACCGACGGCACGGTGAAGATCTGTGACTTCGGCATAGCCCGACTCGGCCGCGACATCGGCTTCACCGCCCGGCTGACCGGCACCGGCATCGCGATGGGGACCCCGCACTACATGTCACCGGAGCAGATCGGCGGATCCGAGGTCGACCAGCGCAGTGACCTGTACTCGCTGGGCTGCGTCCTGTACGAGATCGCCACGGGTGCCCCTCCGTTCGACCTGGACGACGCCTGGGCGATCCTCATCGGCCACCGCGACACCCCGCCCCGCCCGCCGCGCCTGCACCGTCCCGAACTGCCCGCCCCCTTCGAGCGGATCGTTCTCGACCTGCTGGCCAAGCGGCCCGAGGAACGACCGTACGACGCACGTGAGCTGGGGCGGCTGCTGGCCGCGGGACGGACGGGGCGGCCCGGTACCCGTGTCGACGGCGTGTCCGGGTATGTGCCGACGGTCGTGACGGGACGGCCGCGGTCCGAAGAGGAGGATCTGCGCGAGCTGCGCCTGCCGCCCTGGACCCGGGGCATGACCACCGGTCACAAGGCGGTCGGTGCCGGACTGCACCCGACCCCGCCGGACGCCGGGGCCGCCCTGACCGGGGCATGGACCACGCGCCCGGCCGCGGCGGCCGCCGGCGTGGCGGTCCTGTCCAGGCCGTCGCCCGACGCCGTCGCCGCCCTCACCGCACGGCACCACGAGGGCCTCGGGCTCGCCCGGCGCGGCAACTGGGTCCAGGCGGGCCAGATCCACCGGGCCGTCGCCGCCGAACGCGCGGCACTGCTCGGCCCCGAGCACCCCGACACCCTGGCCAGCCGCTACGAGGTCGCCTTCATCCTCAGCCGTACCGGCCGTGCCGCCGACGCACTGCGCGCCTACGCGGACGTCGCCGCGGCCAGAGAGCGTGCCCTCGGCCCCGAGCACCCCGACACCCTCGCCGCCCGTCAGGAAACGGCCTACGTGCTGGGACAGTTGGGCCGCCACTTCGAGGCCCACCAGAGCTACACCGCGGTGCTGGCCGCCCGGATGCGCGTCTTCGGCCCCGACCACCCGGACACCCTGCGCTGCCGGCACAACCTCGCCTTCAACCTCAGTCGCCTCGGCCGGCTCGAGGACTCGTACCGCATGGCCCACGACGTGGCGGCCGCCCGCGCCCGAGTGCTCGGTCCGGAGCACCCCGACACCCTGGTCACCCGCTACGAAGTCGCCTACGCACTCGGCCAGCTGGGCCGCTGGGAGGAGGCGTTGCACACCTACCGCGAGGTCGCGGGAGCGCGCGCCCGGGTCCTCGGACCCGACCACCCGGACACGCTCGCCGCCCGTTACGAGGCCGCGATCAGCCTGGGCCGCCTCGGCCGCAGCGCGGACGCCCTCCACCTGTACCGCGACCTGATCGTGGACCGTACCCGCGTCCACGGCGCCGCCCACCCCGAGACCCTGCGCGCCCGCCACGGGCTCGGGGTCAACCTCGGCCGTCTCGGCCGCTGGGAGGAGGCCCTGGCCGAGGCCCGCGACGTGTGCGCACAGCGTGAGCGCGTCCTCGGCGCCGAGCATCCGGACACGCTGGTCAGCCGCCGCGAGGTCGCCGTCGCCCTGGGCTGGCTGGGCCGCTGGCCGGACGCGCTCACCGCGTACCGGCGGGTCGCCACGGCCCGTGAGCGCGTCCTCGGCCCCGACCACCCCGACACCCTCGCCAGCCGCAACGACGAGGCCCACTGCCTGGAACAGCTCGGCCGCGGCGCCGAGGCGGTGGAGCTGTACCGGAAGGTCGCCGTCCTGAGCCGGCAGCGGGCGTCCGGCGGACACTGACCCCCGGCACCCGCCCCGGGCACCGTCCGCGGGCACCGGGCCGGGCTCCGACCCGTCCGGCATGCCTCTGGCCGCCGTAGATCATCACGTGTTACGAAGAACCATGCCTGCCAACGAGGGAACCCGGACGTACGACGCCGTCATCGTCGGCGGCGGCCACAACGGCCTGGTCGCCGCCGCCTACCTGGCCCGGGCCGGCCGCTCCGTACTGGTACTGGAACGGCTGGACCACACCGGAGGCGCCGCCGTCTCCACCCGCCCGTTCGCCGGGGTGGACGCCCGGCTCTCGCGCTACTCCTACCTGGTCAGTCTGCTGCCGTCGAAGATCGTGCGCGACCTCGGTCTCGACTTCCGCGTACGGGGGCGCACCATCTCCTCGTACACCCCCGTGGAGCGCGGCGGACGGGCCACCGGACTGCTCGTCGGCGGCGGGGAGCGGCGCACCAGGGAGGCCTTCGCCCGGCTGACCGGCGGCGAGCGCGAGTACGAGGCCTGGCAGCGCTTCTACGGCATGACCGGCCAGGTCGCCCAGCGCGTCTTCCCGACCCTGACCGAACCTCTGCCCGCCCGCGAGGAGCTGCGCCGCCGCATCGACGACGAGACCGCTTGGCGGGCGCTGTTCGAGGAGCCGATCGGCGTCGCCGTCGAGGAGAACTTCACCGACGACCTGGTCCGGGGCGTGGTCCTCACCGATGCGCTCATCGGCACCTTCGCCGACGCCCACGACGCCTCGCTGGCCCAGAACCGCTGCTTCCTCTACCACGTCATCGGCGGCGGCACCGGCGCCTGGGACGTGCCCGTCGGCGGCATGGGCGCCCTCACCGACGCGCTCGCCGCCGCCGCGCGCACCGCGGGCGCGGTCCTCGCGACCGGCCACGAGGCGGTCCGTATCGCCACCGACGGGAACACCGCCGAGGTCACCTACCGCACCGCCGACGGCGAGGGCGTCGCCGCCGCCCGGCACGTCCTGGTCAACGCCTCCCCGCAGGAGCTGGCCGCCCTGACGGGGGACTCGTCGCCCGAGCCGGCCGAGGGCGCCCAGCTCAAGGTCAACATGCTGCTCACGCGGCTGCCCAGGCTCCGCGACCCCGCCGTGGACCCGCGGGAGGCCTTCGCCGGCACCTTCCACATCGCCGAGGGCTACCAGCAGCTGGCCGCCGCCCACGCCCAGGCCGCCGCCGGCGGACTCCCCGCCGCGCCGCCCTCGGAGATCTACTGCCACTCCCTGACCGACCCCACCATCCTCGGCCCCGGCCTCGCCGAACGCGGCTACCAGACGCTGACCCTCTTCGGCCTGCACACCCCGGCGCGGCTCTTCGCCCGGGACAACGACGCCGTGCGCGAGGACCTGCTGAAGTCCACCCTCGCCCAGCTCGACGCCCATCTCGCCGAACCCCTCACGGACTGCCTGGCCACCGATGCCGACGGCCGTCCCTGCATCGAGGCGAGGACCCCGCTGGACCTCGAACGCGACCTGCGCCTGCCCGGCGGAAACATCTTCCACCGCGCCCTGTCCTGGCCGTACGCCCAGGAGGACACCGGACGCTGGGGCGTGGAGACCCGGCACGCGAACGTCCTGCTGTGCGGGGCCGGCGCGGTGCGCGGGGGAGGGGTGAGCGGGGTGCCGGGACACAACGCGGCGATGGCGGTGCTGGGGGCGTAGCGGCGCGCAGCGGCCCTCGGCAGGGGACGCGTACTGCGCCCCCCGGCAGCTGGGGGCGCAGGGGTTCCCGGCAGCGGGAGGCGCAGCGGTTCCCGGCAGTGGACGTGCAGTGGTTCCCGGCAGCGGACGCTCAGCGGACCCCGACGGCCGATGCGCGGCGCCTCCGGCAGTGGACGTGCAGTGGTTCCCGGCAGCGTGCGTCAGTCGGCCGAAGCCGTCCACCCCGCCGCCCGGACCCGTGCCGCGTCCGCCGGCCGCGCCTCGTCGAAGACGACCTCGCCGCCCGCCTCGACGCGCGTTGTGCCGACGTAGGCGCCGCGGCCGACGTACATCCCGTCCGTGGTGTAGCGCCAGCGCACGGTGAGCTGACGGGCGGCCGGCAGCTCGGCGGTGAGCCGGTGCCAGACGCGGCCGGACCAGCCGGTCACCGAACCCGCGGGGTGCTCCTGCGGTTCCCCGCCCCCGCCCTCGGTGGTGAACGGCACCGGCCGCCAGCTGGTCCCGCCGTCCGTGCTGGCCTCCAGGACGAGAACGTCCGAGGCGGGCTCGGTGTCCCACCACAGGGCGCAGCGCAGCCGTGCGGCACCGGGTGAGGTGTCGGCCGCGGGCAGGGTGAGGGTCGCGGTGGCGGCGTCGGCCGTTCCGGAGAACCAGGCGGTACGGCCCTGGGCCGGGCGTACCGGAACCGCGCGGGCCAGGCGGGTGCCCGCGGCGACCCGGGGCGCGGACCCGGACCGCCAAGTGCGCACCGGATGAACGGAGTTGCCCAGCACGACGAGGAAGGAGTCGGTCGTCGGGTCCAGCACGAGCGAGGTACCGGTGAATCCGGTGTGGCCCGCGGTGCGCGGGGTGGCCATCGCGCCCATGTACCAGTGCTGGTAGAGCTCGAAGCCGAGCCCGTGCTCGTGGCCGGGGAAGGCGGTGTTGAAGTTGGTGAACATCAGGTCCACCGACTCCGGTTCCAGGACGCGCGTACGGCCGTAGACGCCGCCGTTGAGCAGTGTGCGCCCGAGGACCGCGAGGTCCCAGGCGTTCGAGAACACCCCCGCGTGGCCCGCGACTCCGCCGAGGGCGAAGGCGTTCTCGTCGTGCACCTCGCCCCACACGAGTCCGCGGTTCAGCCCGGACCAGGGCGGTCGGGCGACCTCCGTGGCGGCGATCCCCGGTCTCCAGGAGGCGGGAGGGTTGTAGCGGGTGCGGGTGAGGCCGAGCGGGGTGGTGACCTCCTCGCGCAGCAGGACGTCCAGGCGGCGGCCGGTGACCTTCTCCAGGACGAGCTGCAGGGAGATCAGATTGAGGTCCGAGTAGAGGTAGGCCGTACCGGGCGGGTCGACCGGGGCCTCGGTCCAGATGAGCCGGAGTCTCTCCTCGTGCGTCGGTGCCTCGTAGAGGGGCAGCCAGGCACGGAAACCCGAGGTGTGGGTGAGGAGCTGACGGACCGTGACCCGTTCCTTTCCGGCCTGACCGAAGTCCGGGAGGTACGCGGCGACGGCCGCCTCCAGCTCCAGCGTGCCCCGCTCCAGCTGCTGCACGGCGAGCAGCGAGGTGAACAGCTTGGAGACCGAGGCGAGGTCGAAGACGGTGTCCCCGGCCATCGGGATCTGCCGGCCGGGCGGGAACTCGATGCCGGTGTCGGTCTTCTCGTCGTATCCCGCATAGCGCACCGCCATGCCGATCGGCTCGTGCAGCGCGACGGTCCCGCCGCGCCCGGCGAGCAGTACGGCGCCCGCGTACCAGGGGTGCGCGGGGGAGGGGCCGAGGAACGTCTCGGCGTCGGTGACGAGCCGGCGCAGATGGGCCGGAAGGAGTCCGGCTCGTTCGGGGGAGCCGTGGCGCAGGGTGGGGTGGTGATCGACGGACACGGGTGCGGCTCCGGCCGGGCCGGCGGGCAGGGCGGCGAGGGCGAGGGCGCCGCCCAGGGTCAGGGCGCCCAGCCGACGACGGGTGAGTGCGGTGGCCACCTCATCGGTCATCGTGAAACTGTCCTGTCGGCCGCGGCACGTGTCAATGAGGCGTGCGGGGCCCCGGAATGCGAACATAGATCTGACGGAGTATCAGAAAAGCTCTTCCGTCGTCCGGGCGACTGCGGCATCCTGCGCCCATGCAGACGGAGCTGAGCAGGAAACTCGGAGTCGAGCACGCCGTCTTCGGCTTCACGCCGTTCCCCGCCGTCGCCGCGGCCATCAGCCGGGCCGGCGGTTTCGGCGTGCTCGGCGCGGTCCGCTACACCGCCCCCGACGAGCTCAAACGGGACCTCGACTGGATCGAGGGGCACGCCGGGGGCAGGCCCTACGGGCTGGACGTGGTGATGCCCGCGAAGAAGGTGGAGGGCGTCTCCGAGGCGGATGTCGAGGCGATGATCCCCGAGACGCACCGGCAGTTCGTGCGCGACACCCTCGCCCGGCACGGGGTGCCGGAACTGGCCGAGGGCGAGGCCTCCGGATGGCGCATCACCGGGTGGATGGAACAGGTCGCCCGCACCCAGCTCGACGTCGCCTTCGACTACCCGATCAAGCTGCTCGCCAACGCCCTGGGCTCCCCGCCCGCCGACGTCGTCGAGCGTGCCCACGACCGGGACGTGCTCGTCGCCGCGCTCGCCGGCAGTGCCCGGCACGCCCTCAAGCACCGGGCGGCGGGCATCGACATCGTCGTGGCGCAGGGGTACGAGGCCGGCGGCCACACCGGGGAGATCGCCTCCATGGTGCTGACCCCCGAGGTCGTCGAGGCCGTCGACCCGCTGCCCGTGCTGGCCGCGGGAGGCATCGGCAGCGGAGCGCAGATGGCGGCCGCCCTCGCCCTCGGTGCCCAGGGTGTGTGGCTGGGCTCCCTGTGGCTGACCACCACCGAGGCGGACCTCCACTCGCCCGCCCTGACCCGCAAGCTCCTCGCCGCCGGGTCCGGGGACACCGTCCGCTCCCGCGCCTTGACCGGGAAGCCCGCCCGCCAGCTCCGTACCGAGTGGACCGACGCCTGGGACGACCCGGGCGGGCCCGGCACCCTGCCCATGCCGTTGCAGGGACTGCTGGTCGCCGAGGCGGTCTCCCGCATCCAGAAGTACGAGGTCGAGCCGCTGCTCGGCACCCCCGTCGGTCAGATCGTCGGCCGGATGACCGCCGAACGCAGCGTCCAGGCCGTCTTCGACGACCTCACCCGGGGTTTCGAGCAGGCCGTCGACCGCATCAACCGCATCGCCCGAAGGAGCGGCCAGTCGTGAGCACACCCCCCGCCGGCTTCTGGGCCCAGGCAGCCCAGGATCCCGACCGCACCGCCCTGATCGCCCCCGACGGCGAGCAGTGGACCGCCGGACGCCTGCACGCCGCCGCCAACCAGCTCGTCCACGGACTGCGTGCCGCGGGCCTCGAGCGCGGCGACGCCTTCGCCGTCGTCCTGCCCAACGGCGTCGAGTTCTTCACCGCTCATCTGGCCGCCACCCAGGCCGGGTTCTACCTCGTCCCGGTCAACCACCACCTGGTCGGCCCCGAGATCGCCTGGATCGTCGCCGACTCGGGCGCCAAGGTGCTCGTCGCCCACGAGCGCTTCGCCGCACCGGCCCGCCAGGCCGCCGACGAGGCCGGCCTGCCGGCCACCCACCGCTACGCGGTCGGCACCGTCGAGGGCTTCCGGGCGTACGCCGAACTCCTCGACGGACAGCCCGGGTCGGCGCCCGCCGACCGCACCCTCGGCTGGGTCATGAACTACACCTCCGGCACGACCGGACGCCCGCGCGGCATCCGCCGCCCGCTGCCCGGCAAGCCCCCCGAGGAGGCCTACCTCGGCGGCTTCCTCGGCATCTTCGGCATCAGGCCCTTCGAGGACAACGTCCACCTCGTCTGCTCGCCGCTCTACCACACGGCCGTCCTCCAGTTCGCGAGCGCCGCCCTGCACATCGGCCACCGCCTGGTGCTCATGGACAAGTGGACCCCCGAGGAGATGCTCCGCCTCATCGACACCCACAGGTGCACCCACACCCACATGGTCCCGACCCAGTTCCACCGCCTGCTCGCGCTCCCGGAGGAGGTGCGGGCGCGCCACGACGTCTCCTCCATGCGGCACGCCATCCACGGCGCCGCCCCCTGCCCGGACCATGTGAAGCGGGCCATGATCGACTGGTGGGGCCACTGCGTGGAGGAGTACTACGCAGCCAGCGAGGGCGGCGGAGCCTTCGCCACGGCCGAGGACTGGCTGAAGAAGCCCGGCACGGTCGGCAAGGCCTGGCCCATCAGCGAACTCGCGGTCTTCGACGACGACGGCAACCGGCTCCCTCCCGGACAGCTGGGCACCGTCTACATGAAGATGAGCACCGGCGGGTTCTCGTACCACAAGGACGAGGCCAAGACCCGCAAGAACCGCATCGGCGACTTCTTCACCGTCGGGGACCTCGGCTACCTGGACGAGGACGGCTACCTCTTCCTGCGCGACCGCAAGATCGACATGATCATCTCCGGCGGGGTCAACATCTACCCCGCCGAGATCGAGTCCGCGCTGCTCGCCCACCCCGCCGTCGCCGACGCCGCCGCGTTCGGCATCCCGCACGACGACTGGGGCGAGGAGGTCAAGGCCGTCGTGGAACCGGCCCCCGGCCATGAGCCGGGCCCCGCGCTCGCCGCCGCGCTGCTCGACCACTGCGCACAGCGGCTCGCCGGGTACAAGCGGCCCAGGAGCGTCGACTTCATCGCCGAGATGCCCCGCGACCCCAACGGCAAGCTGTACAAGCGGCGGCTGCGGGACCCGTACTGGGAGGGCCGCACGCGCTTGGTGTGAAGGTGCTTGACCTGCGCCTGCGGCGGGCCGAGGATCGTTTTCATGACGCAGGGACACGGCAGCACGGTCGACGGTGTGCTGCGGCGCAGCGCCAGGCGCACCCCGGCGCGCGTCGCGGTGGAGTACCGCGAGCGCAGCTGGACCTACGAGGAACTCGACGATGCCGTCTCCCGCGCGGCGAGCCTCCTCCTCACGGAGGGGCTCGCCCCCGGCGACCGGGTCGCAGCCTACGGGCACAACTCCGACGCCTACCTGATCGCCTTCCTGGCCTGCGCCCGCGCGGGTCTGGTCCATGTACCGGTCAACCAGAACCTGACCGGCGACGACCTGGCGTACATCATCGGGCAGTCGGGCAGCTCGCTGGTCCTGTCCGACCCCGGCCTCGCCGGCCGGCTGCCGGAGCGGGCGAGGGTGGTGCCGCTGCGGGACACCGACGACTCGTTCCTCTCCCGGCTGGCCGACGCGCCGCCGTACGACGGGCCCGAAGCGCACACCGAGGACCTGGTGCAGCTGCTGTACACCTCCGGTACCACCGCCCGGCCCAAGGGGGCGATGATGACCCACCGGGCACTGGTGCACGAGTACCTGAGCGCGATCACGGCCCTCGATCTCAGCGCCGGCGACCGGCCCGTGCACGCGTTGCCGCTGTACCACTCGGCGCAGATGCATGTGTTCCTGCTGCCGTACCTCGCGGTCGGCGCGACCGGCATCATCCTGGACGCGCCCGACGGGGACCGCCTCTTCGACCTGATCGAGGCGGGCCGTGTGGACAGCCTGTTCGCCCCGCCCACCGTGTGGATCGGCCTCGCGGGCCGGCCCGACTTCGCCGACCGTGACCTGAGCGGTCTGCGCAAGGCCTACTACGGTGCGTCCATCATGCCCGTACCGGTGCTCCGGCGGCTGCGTGAACGCCTGCCCGAGCTGGCCTTCTTCAACTGCTTCGGGCAGAGCGAGATCGGCCCCCTCGCCACGGTGCTGGGGCCCGACGAGCACGAGGGCCGGCTGGACTCCTGCGGCCGGACCGTCCTGTTCGTGGACGCGCGCGTGGTCGACGACCGGGGCGAGGACGTGCCCGACGGCACACCGGGTGAGATCGTCTACCGCTCACCGCAGTTGTGCGAGGGCTACTGGGACCGGCCCGAGGAGACCGCCGAGGCCCTCCGCGACGGCTGGTTCCACTCCGGTGACCTCGCCGTGCGCGACGCGGACGGCTACTTCACGATCGTCGACCGGGTGAAGGACGTCATCAACTCCGGTGGGGTACTGGTGGCGTCCCGCCAGGTGGAGGACGCGCTCTACACCCATGAGTCCGTCGCCGAGGCCGCCGTGATCGGCCTGCCCGACGAGCGGTGGATCGAGGCCGTCACCGCAGTCGTCGTCGCGTGCGGCGAGGTGACGGAGGACCAGCTCATCTCCCACGTGCGGGAGAAGCTGCCCTCCTTCAAGGCGCCCAAGCGGGTGCTGTTCGTGGACGCCCTGCCGCGCAATGCCAGCGGGAAGATCCTCAAGCGCGAACTGCGGGACCGGTTCAGCGGATAGCCCCGGCCTCCACGGTACCGGCAGCCTGCCCGGCCGCCGTGCTCCCGCCGGTCCGCCCGTTCTCCGCGATACCGGCAGCCTGCACCGCCTCCCCGGACCGTCCGGCATACCGGGCCCTTCCGGTCACCGGTCCGACCCTTCGCCCGCGTCAAGGAGCTCGTCGACGAGCCGGCGTGCGTACGCGGCGTCGAGTCCGGCCGGGCGGAAGAGGATGCGGTACATGAACGGGGCGACGACGCGGTCCATGACCGTTTCGAGGCCGGGGGCGTGCTCCTCGCGCTCGGCCGCACGGGCGAGAACGGCGTCGATCTGCTCGGCCGCGTAGGCCGAGCACCGGCCGGCGTTGCTGCCGTCCGGGTCGCCGAGCAGCGCGTCGCGGATGTAGGCGCGGCCGGAGGGGGACATCATCTCGTCGAGGAACTGTCCGGCCCAGGCCGTCAGGTCGGACCGCAGGTCACCGTGGTCCTGAGGTGCCGTGTCGGGCCGCAGCCGCTCCACCGCCACGTCCGACAGCAGCTCCTGCAGATCGCCCCAGCGACGGTAGATCGTCGACGGGGTGACTCCGGCGCGCTGGGCGACCAGCGGCACCGTCAGCGCGTCGCGGCCCAGCTCCGACAGGAGTTCGCGGACAGCGGTGTGCACCGACGCCTGGACCCGGGCGCTGCGCCCGCCGGGGCGCACCATCTGCTTACGGCTCATGGAGCCAGCTTAAAGCACAATCATTGCGTTTAGGTGGTGTCCATCCTGAGGGGTGGCTCCATCTGCCAGGTCGCCCGGGCGTGCCGCGCCCGTCCGCGGGCGTGACCGACCTGCAGGAGCTGTGTGATCGGCGGTGGCCGCGACGGTGGTGCGGCGGTCGGACGGTGCAGCCCTCGGCGCCAAAAGCTAATGGTTTGCTTTAGCTGATCACAGGTTCTATGGTGGCTTAAAGCAAACGCGTTGCTTTTGCTGGGGAGGGCTTCCATCGTCGGCGCCACCATGTCCGACGCACCCGCGCACCGCTCCCTCCGGGCGGCCCGCCCCGCCGGCGACCTCCGCCGAACAGAGCGGACGACCACCTCCGCTGAACAGACCGAAGGAGACCACCGACCGTGCAGACCTCCCCCGTCACGCCCGTCAGCCCCATCCCCTCCTGGGCCGTGGGCGACGTCACCGTCCACCGTATCGACGAGGTACGTCTGTCGCCCGCGACGGGAGCGTGGCTGCTGCCCGACGCCACTCCCGAGGTGGTGACCGGCCAGGACTGGCTGCACCCGGACTTCGCCGACCGCGAGGGCGTCCTGCACCTCGACAGCCACAGCTTCGCGTTCGTCGTGGACGGCCTGCGCGTCCTGGTCGACACCGGCATCGGCAACGGAAAGGAACGGGCCAACCCGGCCTGGCACAACCTGCGGACCGACTTCCCGGAGCGTCTTGCCGCGGCAGGCTTCGCCCCCGACTCCGTCGACCTGGTGATCCTCACCCACCTGCACGCCGACCACGTCGGCTGGAACACGCAAGAGGTGAACGGCGAGTGGGTCCCCACCTTCCCCGACGCCCGCTACCTCACCTCCCGCACCGAGCGCGAGTTCTGGGCCGCGTACGACATGGATGAGGCGCGCAGGCAGATGTTCCGCGACTCCGTGATCCCGGTCGAGCAGGCGGGTCTGCTGGACACCGTCGACGTCCCGGCCGGGGGCGTCGAGATCGCCCCCGGCCTGCGCCTGAGGCCCACGCCCGGGCACACCCCGGGCCATGTCGCCGTCGAGCTGACCAGCCGGGGTCGGACGGCGCTGATCACCGGCGACTGCATCCACCATCCGGTCCAGCTCGCCCACCCCGCCATCGGCGCCTGCGTCGACATCGATCCGCAGCAGTCCGAGGCCTCGCGCCGCAGCCTGCTCGGCTCGCTGGCCGACACGGACACCCTCGTCCTCGGCACCCACTTCGCGCCGCCCACCGCAGGCCGCGTGATCACGCACGGGGACGCCTACCGGCTGCTCCCCGTACCGGCGGCCTGACAGTCCGTCCCTCCCGACCCGAGCCGGTGCGGAGCCCTCCCGCCCTCAGGGCGTGCGTGCGGTGGGCGCCACGGAGGCTCAGGCCGTGCGTGCGGTGGGCGCTCAGGTCGTGCGTGCGGCGGGCGCCCCGGACGCCTTGCGCGCGGGCCCGCCGGGACGGGCGTCGTCGGCGAGGGTGCGCAGCAGGACGAGGGCGTCGGCGCTGGGGGTGCCGGGTTCGGCGGAGTAGACCAGCAGCCGTTGGCCGGGAGCGCTGGCGACGGTGAACGACTCGTAGTGCAGGTACATCTCGCCGACCTGC
Organism: Streptomyces sp. NPDC107581; assembly: GCF_055657175.1. Lineage (NCBI taxonomy): Bacteria > Bacillati > Actinomycetota > Actinomycetes > Kitasatosporales > Streptomycetaceae > Streptomyces > Streptomyces sp. NPDC107581. The sequence continues at coordinate 169,713 of NZ_JBVKBH010000017.1, read as the reverse complement.
GGGTGCCACAGCGGCTTGTCGTCGCTGGTGCAGGGGCGTACGTCGTACCGGGCCCAGAGGTCGGCGAAGGCCGGGCTGCGCAGGGAGAGTTCACCGATGACCTGGGCGATGCGCGGGTCGTCGGGGTAAGGGGCGGCCTGCGCACGCAGGTTGCTGACCACGCCGCGGGCGGCACGCTCCCAGTCCTGGTAGAACCGGCGGCCGGCCGGGTCGAGGAACAGCATCCGCAGCTGGTTGTCCATCCGGGCGAAGTCGCTGAACAGCTGTCGCCCCGTCGGGTTCGCGGCCAGGATGTCCAGCGCGGGACCGACGATGCAGGCCGGCAGATCCAGGAAGTGGTTCATCAGCCGCAGCAGTTCGGGACTGACGGTGGTCACCGGTGCGGCACCGGTTCGCGGCCCGGGCTGAGCGAGCTGGAACAGGTGCGCGGCGGCGGTGTCGTCGAGACGCAGGGCGCGGGCGACCGCACCGAGCACCTGTTCCGAGGGATGCCGTTCTCGCCCCTGTTCGAGTCGGGTGTAGTAGTCGGTGCTGACCCCGGCGAGCAGCGCGACCTCCTCCCGGCGCAGGCCCTTGACCCGGCGCGAGGTGTGCGACGGCAGGCCCGCCTCCTCGGGCGGGACCAGATCGCGACGGGCGCGCAGGAAGTCGCCGAGCTCGTTTCCCCTCGTCATGTCTGCAACCGTACCGCCGGGCGGCCCCGGCAGCCTGGGTGTGCCGCACCCTGGCCGGGAGGGGGTGCAGCACACCCTTCTCCGCCCGCCGCCGCCTTCCTAGCGTTGCTGCCGGAACCTCGTAAGGAAGGCGTGAACCCATGCGTCAACTGGTGAGTGCGCCCGATGCGGCCGCACCACAGCGGATGAAACCCGCAGTGACCCTGGTCATGGCGGTGGCCTGCGGACTGACCGTGGCCAATCTCTACTACGCGCAGCCGCTGCTCGAACTCGTCGCCCGCTCCTTCGGCGTCGGCCAGGGCACGGCCACCACGGTGGTGACGCTGACCCAGGCCGGCTACGCCCTGGGTCTGCTGTTCCTGTTGCCGCTCGGCGATCTGGTCGAGAACCGGCGACTGACGACGCGGATGCTGCTCGTGACGGCGACGGCACTGCTGCTGGCCGCCGTGAGCCCCGTGTTCGGGATGTTCCTCGCCGTCTCGGTGCTGGTGGGGACGACCTCCGTGGTCGCGCAGATACTGGTGCCGCTGGCGGCCCACCTGGCCCCGCCCGAGCGGCGCGGCAAGACCGTCGGCCAGGTGATGAGCGGTCTGCTGACCGGCATCCTGCTCGCCCGGACGGTGGCGAGCCTGGTCGCCGACCTGCTGGGCTGGCGGGCGATCTATGTGATCTCCGCGGTCCTGATGCTCGCCCTCGCCGTCGTCCTGCGCCGGATGCTGCCGCGGCGCGCACCGGAGCACACGACCGGCTACCGCACACTGCTGGCGAGCCTGGGCGAGCTGGTGCGGCACGAGCCCGTGCTGCGCCGCCGGGCCCTGTGCCAGGCGAGCATGTTCGGGGCGTTCACCACATTCTGGACGGCCATTGCCTACGAGTTGATCGACGAACACCACTTCGGCCAGGTCGGCATCGCCCTCTTTGCGCTGGTCGGAGCGGCCGGGGCGGCCGCCGCGCCGATCGCCGGCCGGATCGCCGACCGCGGCCACGGCCGTGGCGCCAGCGGAGCCGCGCTGCTGCTCGCCGCGTCGGCGTTCCTGCTCGCCGCCCTGGGGCACGGCAGCGTGCCGCTGCTGGTCCTGGCCGCGGTGCTGCTGGACTTCGCCGTGCAGTGCCACCAGGTGCTGAGCCAGCACGAGATCTACGCACTGCGCGGCGACGCCCGCGCCCGCATCAACACCGTCTTCATGACCACGGTCTTCACCGGCGGAGCCGTCTCCTCCGCCGTGACCGGGGCGCTGCACGCCGCCTACGGCTGGACCGGCGTCTGTGCCTTCGGCGCGGCGCTGCCGCTGGCCGGACTGCTGGTGTGGGTCTACGGCCGGTGGGTGACCGCCCGCACCCGGGCCCGGGCGGACGCCGCGCGGGCCGCCGAGGCCGGCCGCACGGCGGAGGCCGTGTGAACCGCGCCCGCCGGACCCGTAGGCCGCCCTCGTCCCCCCGTACCGCAGGGCAGCGGCACAACCTCACCCTGGCCTGCCCGCCACCTGTACTGGAGCACACATGAGCAAGATCTGGTTCATCACCGGTGCCGCAAGGGGCTTCGGCTGCGAGTGGGCCATCGCCGCCCTCGAACGCGGCGACCGAGTGGCCGTAACGGCTCGCGACACGGCGGATCTCGCCGACCTCGTCAGGGTCTACGGCGACCTCGTCCTCGCGCTGCGGCTCGACGTCACCGACCGCGCCGCAGTCTTCGAGGCCGTGCGCGCGGCCCGGGACCACTTCGGCCGGCTCGACATCGTCGTCAACAACGCCGGCTACGGACAGTTCGGCATGATCGAGGAGATGAGCGAGCGCGAGGCCCGCAGACAGCTGGACACCAACCTGTTCGGCGCGCTCTGGGTGACGCAGGCCGCGCTGCCCCTCCTGCGCGAGCAGGGCTCGGGGCACATCCTGCAGGTCAGCTCGATCAGCGGCGTCTGCGCCTTCCCCAACTCCGGCATGTACGCGGCCTCGAAATGGGCCCTGGAGGGCCTCAGTCAGTCACTCGCCCAAGAGGTCGCGCCGTTCGGCATCAAGGTCACGCTGATCGAACCGGCCGCCTACGCCACCGACTTCGGCGGGCCGTCCGCCAGGACCGCGACCCCGAACTCCGCGTACGCCGAGCTCCTGATGCACGTCCAGCGGGCCAGGCGGCAGCGGCACGGAACGCTCGGCGACCCGGCCGCCACCCGTGCCGCCGTGCTCCGGCTCGTCGACGCGGACGAGCCGCCGCTGCGGATCTTCTTCGGCGACGGACCACTGGCCACCGCGACCGCCGAGTACCGGACGCGGCTGGAGACCTGGCGCACCTGGGAGCCGCTCTCCATCGAGGCCCACGGCAAGAGCATCGAGGCTCACGGCAAGGGCGTCGAGGCCCACGGCTAGAGCATCGAGGCCTGAGGCAAGAGCTGAGAACACTCACCGGCCCCGCCCTGCGGGATGCCGTCCGAACCAGGTGCCAGGGCGGGCGTCGGCCATGCCCCACCGGCGTCCGACCGGCCACCTGACCTCATCATTCCCCGCGCCTCTTCGGGCGCGGGACGAGCTGGGAGAACCCCGTGCAACCCATCAGCAGGATCCCGATCCTCGCCGCAGCAGTGACCGCCGTTCTCGCGGGCTGCGCCGTACCGGCGTCGGCAGCGACTTCGCCGCTCGTCGACGTACGGACGGTGCGGCACCTCGATTTGGCGGCCGGCAGCCAGCCCGAGAACCTCACGATCGAGGCCGACGGCTCCATCGACCTGACCATGTCCTTCGCCCACCGGATCGACCGGCTCACACCGGACGGCAGGCTGGAGGTGCTGGCCACCCTGCCCGCCCCGCCGGACGGGACCAGCGCGCCGCTCACCGGCCGTGCCTTCGCCGGCGGCATCGTCCGGCTCGCGGACGGCACCCTGTACGTCCTCTACTCGGCGGGCACCGACGACCTCACCGGCCTGTGGAGGATCCCGCCGGGCGGCAGCCCGAGCCGGGTGGCAGCCATGCCGGCCGGCAGTGTCCCCAACGGCCTCGCCCTGCACCACGGATACCTCTACGCGAGCGACTCCGCACTCGGCGCCATCTGGCGCATACCGCTCGCCGGCGGAGCGGCGGCGATCTGGAAGAAGGCACCCGAACTCGCCGCCGGACCGGGTGCGTTCGGTGCCAACGGACTGAAGATCCACGACAACGCCGTGTGGATCACCAACATGGATCACGGAACGCTGCTCAGCGTCCCGATCGGCCGCCACGGCGCGCCCGGACCGGTCCGCACCGTCGCCACCGGCCTGGGCACGGTCGACGACTTCGCCTTCACCGGCGAAGGGGACGGCGTCCTGGTCGCCGACAACCAGGCCTGCAGAGTCGAACTCGTCCGCTCCGACGGCTCGCACACCGTGGTCCTCACCGCTGCCGACGGGCTGCAGAACCCCACCTCCCTCGCGCGCCGCGGCGACACCGTGTACATCGCCGACGCCGCCTACTTCACCACCACCGATCCGAACCTGCTCTCCGCCCGGATCCTCCGCCTGCACTGAGGCACAGCCTTCCTTCCGGCGGAACCGACGAAATCCAGGAAGCCGACGAAATCCAGGATGCCGAAGACGTCCAGGAAGCCGAAGACGTCCAGGAAGCCGAAGACGTCCAGGAAGCCGAAGACGTCCAGCAAGCCTGTTCGCGTGGGTGGCCGCCCTTGTGCACCTAGCGCGGTCGCAGGTCCACGATCCGGCGGATCTTGCCCACGGACCGCTCCAGCGTCTCCGGGTCCACGATCTCCACGTCCACGGACACGCCGGCGCCGTCCTTCACGGCCGCGGTGATGGACAGGGCCGCCGCCTCCCGTACCTCGGGCGTGGCGCCGGGGCGGGCCTCGGCGCGCACGGTGAGCGAATCGAGGCGGCCCTCCCGGGTGAGGCGCAGCTGGAAGTGCGGAGCCACACCGGGGGTACGCAGCACGATCTCCTCGATCTGGGTCGGGAACAGGTTGACCCCGCGCAGGATCACCATGTCGTCACTGCGCCCGGTGACCTTCTCCATCCGCCGGAACACGCGGGCCGTGCCGGGCAGCAGCCGGGTCAGGTCCCGCGTCCGGTACCGGACGATCGGCATGGCCTCCTTGGTGAGGGAGGTGAACACCAGCTCGCCCCGCTCGCCCTCCGGCAGCACCTCGCCGGTGACCGGGTCGACCACCTCGGGATAGAAGTGGTCCTCCCACACATGCAGGCCGTCCTTGGTCTCGACGCATTCCTGGGCGACCCCCGGGCCGATCACCTCGGACAGTCCGTAGATGTCGACGGCGTCGATCGCGAACCGCTCCTCGATCTCGCGGCGCATCTGCTCGGTCCAGGGCTCGGCGCCGAAGATGCCGACCCGTAGCGAGGTGCCGCGCGGATCCACATCCTGCCGTTCGAACTCGTCCAGCAGCGTCAGCATGTACGACGGCGTGACCATGATGACGCCGGGTTCGAGATCCCGGATCAGCTGGACCTGGCGGGCCGTCATGCCGCCGGACGCCGGGACGACCGTACAGCCCAGGCGTTCGGCGCCGTAGTGGGCGCCCAGGCCCCCGGTGAACAGTCCATAGCCGTAGGCCACGTGCACGGTGTCGCCGGGCCTGCCGCCCGCCGCCCGGATCGACCGCGCCACCATGTCGGCCCACACCGAGAGGTCGTTGTCCGTATAGCCGACCACCGTGGGCAGGCCCGTGGTGCCGCTGGAGGCGTGGAGGCGGCGGATGCGCTCGCGGGGCACGGCGAACATGCCGTAGGGGTAGTGCTCGCGGAGGTCGCTCTTGGTGGTGAACGGGAAGTGCACCAGGTCGGCGAGCGAACGGCAGTCCTCCGGGCGGACGCCGGCCTTGTCGAAGGAGTCCCGGTAGAAGGGCACGTGGTCGTAGGCATGCCGCAGCGAGGCACGCAGCCGTTCCAGCTGGAGCGCCCGCAGCTCCGCGGCCCCGAGCCGCTCGCCCGCGTCGAGCATGTCCGTCGCATCCGTCATCGGGACGTCTCCCTCACCACCGAGCATTCCGGACGACCGATCATTCGGTCGATCTGTTCGGGGCCAGTAATTCAGGCCGTCCGGTTCCAGGCAAGGGATGTGCGCGGATTTTCACGGCCGGACCTGGGACGCAAGGGGCGTACGGGGCAGGAGTACGGCATCTCCAGGCGTCGGAAGCCCCGGCCCCGTCCCCGTCCCCGCTCCCTGCGAGGTCAAGTGCCGCACAGACGCGCCGTCTCCGCGTCGCAGGGGATGCTGCCCCGCTTGCTCAGCACATCCGCACCGTCCCGCGTGGACAGAAACGCGAGGAAGGAGGCGGCCGGGCTGTCCTGCGGCAGACCGGGGAAGGTGTAGGCGTACTCGACGGCCCAGAACGGATATGTGCCGCTCTCGATCGCGGCGCGGTCGGGCTCCACCCCGTCGATCCTGATGGATACGGCATCGCCCTGCGGGTCCGAACCGTTGAGGCCCTCCTCGACGTAACCGATGGCACCGGGAACATGCCGGACCTTGTCCAGCACCTCGGCGGCGGAGTCCGTCTCGCAGCGGAGCGCCTCGGCGTGGGGGTCGGTCCGGGTGAGGCAGTCGGTGGAGGACGCGGGAGGTTCGCCCAGGCCGTCGAGCACCGTTCGCTGGAAGACCGACCGGGTCGCCGAGTCGGCGGCCCGGCTGACGATCCGGATCGGCAGCTCCTTCCCTCCGGCCGACGCCCAGTTGCTCAAGTCGCCGCGGTAGATCGCCCGCAACTGCGCCGTGGTCAGCGAGGTGACACCCACCTCACGGTTGACCACGACGTGGAAGGCGCGGACCGCAACGGGCCGGCGCTGCAGAGCCGTGGAATCCGTGTCCCCGCCGGGTCCCTCCGTGAACGCCACCAGGGTGCCGTTGGGCTTCGCGGACTTCAGGGCTTCCAGACCCGCCGTCGAGCCTGCCATCCGGAAGTGGAAGTCCAGCGCGCGGCAGTGCTGTCGGTAGGCGTCGGCGGCGGCTTGCAGCGACGGCTGGAACGAGGCGTCGCCGACGACGCCGAGCGTGCCCTGGGCGCAGACGACCGGAGTGGCGCCCTCGGGGGGCTGTGCCGCCTGGTAGGTCACGAGGGAGGAGGCCGTCACGCCCACCAGGAGCGTGGCCAGGCCGCCGACGATCCAGCCGAACCGCAGGTGGCGGGTGGCAGGTGACGCACCGTGCTGCGACACGCCCGGCAGGAGAACCGCCGGATCGAGGTCCCATACGTGTGAGGGGTGCTCCGGTGCCGCGTCCGTGCGGATCGAAGGGGAGCGGGGCGCGGGTGCGGGGAACGGCCGGTCGTGCAACGGGATGCCCAGGATCGCCGCGATCACGCGACGGCCGAGGGGATGCGGTACGGCCCTGCCCACCGGGCGCGGACGGCCGCCGCGGACGCGGCGCAGGCCGAGCGCCGCGGCGACGGCCCGGCGCACGAAGGAGGCGGACGCCGTCACGGGGCCGACTCCCGCGCCGGTGGTGCGTCGGCGGCCGGAGCGGGCGGCTGTGGCGGCTGTGGTGGCTGTGGTATCGACGGGGCCGGCGGGCGCGGTGCTCCGGCGACCGCCTCGTTGACTGCGGGCACCTGACCCAGATGGATCAGCAGGGCCGGTGCCGACACACCGACGGCAATGGCTGCGTAGGCGCCGTTGATCTGCCCCGAAAGTCCGAACACGGAGGCGGCACCGGCCCCCAGCACCATGTGGAACACCCCTGCGGCGATCTCCGGTACCGGGTCGAAGAACTCTCCCAGCCCTGGTCGTGCCGCCGCGTTGAGCCGGCCGGCCGTCGCCGTCGTCGTCGCTGCCCTGAGGTGTTCACGGCGGGCCGTGCGCCAGGCCATGGTCTGGGTGTAGGCGTCGATGAACCCGCGTAGTGACCCGCCCACAGCCCCTAATGACAACAGCGCCATCGAATCCACGGCTCGCCCCCGTCCCGGCCCGTGTGAGTCCTTCAGGAGCTTACCGGCAGCCACACATGCAAGAGGGGCCACTTGCGCGATACGCGGCCCGGCCGGCGTTGTCGCGGCTTCGCGAGTCCATCGATCCCGCTCCCCCCGCGAACGCTCGCAGTGCAGGGAGCCGCACCGCGAACGCCCGCCGTGCAAGCAGCCGCGAATCCGCCCGATGCGCAAAGCCGTTGCGGCCGGGGCGGCCGGAACAGGATGATCACCGCATGCCGACCTTCACCACAGCCGACGGCACCAGGCTCGCCCACCACTTCCGGGGTGAGGGCGAGACCCTCGCCGTCCTGCCCGGCGGGCCCATGCGCGCCTCCGCCTACCTCGGCGACCTGGGCGGGCTCACCGCCCGCCGCCGCCTGGCCCTGCTCGACCTCAGGGGCACCGGGGACTCCGCGGTACCGGCCGACCCGGCGACGTACCGCTGTGACCGGATGGTCGACGACGTGGAGGCGTGGCGCGCCCACATGGGCCTGGACCGCATGGACCTGCTGGCCCACTCGGCGGGCGCCTGCCTGGCGATCCTCTACGCGGCCCGCTACCCCCACCGGGTGCGTCGGCTGGCGTTGATCACTCCCAATCCTTCGGCCCTCGGTATGCGGACGACGCCCGAGGAACGGCTGGCCGCGGCCCGGCTGAGGGCGGACGAGCCGTGGTTCGCGCAGGCGTTCCCCGGGTTCGAGGCGTGGCTCACGGGCCGCGGCGACTTCGACGAGGTCTTCATGCCGTTCTTCTACGGCCGCTGGGACGACGCCGCGCGCACCCATGACGGGGCCGCCGAGGAGCAGACCAACGACGAGGCCGGCGACCGGTACTTCGGTGAGGGTGCCTTCACCCCGGACGCCACCCGTGCCGCGCTCGCCGCCCTGACCGCCCCGGTCCTGGTGTACGCGGGCGGAGCCGACGGCGGCCCGGACCCCGCCCTCGCCCGGCGCGCGGCCGGGGCTTTTCCGGTCGCCGAGTTCACCGTCCAGCCCGGCGCCGGCCACTATCCCTGGCTGGACGACGCGGAGTGGTTCGCCGACCGTGTCACCGCGTTTCTCGACGGGAGCGGGGCGGCGGCCGTGCCGCCGGCTGAATAGGGTGCGGGCCATCCGCGGTGCATGAGGCACGGCCGGAGAGTTCCTTGCCGCCGTGGCGTGGTTCCTCGGCCGAGGGCCCGGCTGGACGAAGGGGGGCGACGGGGGGCGAAGGGGGGGCCGACGACGCGGCCGGCGGCTCACCGGTCCGCGGCCACCGCCACCTCCCGTGCCCACCGGTAGTCCGCCTTGCCGCTCGGGGAGCGCTGGATGGAGTCCGTGATCACCAGTTGGCGCGGGACCTTGTAACCGGCGAGCCGGGTGCGGCAGTGGTCCTGGATGTCGGTCAGCGACGGCCGTCGTGCGCCCGCGCGCAGTTGTACCACGGCCGCCACGTGGTTGCCCCAGGTGGCGTCCGGGACCCCGGCGACCAGTGCGTCGTAGACGTCCGGATGGGCCTTGAGCGCCTGCTCGACCTCCTCCGGGTACACCTTCTCGCCCCCGGTGTTGATGCACTGCGAGCCCCGGCCGAGGACGGTGACCACACCCTCCTCGTCCACCGTCGCCATGTCGCCGAGCAGCACCCAGCGCACCCCGTCCTTCTCGAAGAACGTCTCGGCGGTCTTGCGGACGTCGTTGTAGTAGCCGAGCGGCACATGGCCGCACTGGGCGACCCGGCCGATCTCGCCCGCCGCGACCAGCTCGTGGGTCGCCGGATCCACCACCTGGGTACGGGTGTTGACCCGGATGCGGAAACCCCGCTCGGGGCCCGAGTCGTCCGTGGCCGTTCCGTTGAAGCCCGACTCGGAGGAACCGAAGTTGTTCAGCAGCAGGGCGTTCGGGACCAGCTCCCGGAACTGCCGGCGCACGGTCTCCGACATGATCGCACCCGACGAGGACACGCTGAACAGCGCCGAGCAGTCCGTCCCCTTCATCGGTCCGTTGAGGGCGTCGATCAGCGGCCGGAGCATCGCGTCCCCGACCAGCGACATGCTGGTCACCTTCTCCTTCTCGACGGTGCGCAGCACCTCCTCCGGCACGAACTTGCGGTGCAGCACGACCCGCTGGCCGAAGTTGAAGCCGATGAAGGCGGTCAGGGTGGAGGTGCCGTGCATCAGCGGGGGAGTGGGGAAGAAGGTGATCCCCGACCCGCCGGCCGCGACCCGCTCGGCCAGCTCCTGCGGCGTCTTCACCGGCTCGCCCGTCGGCGCCCCGCCGCCCAGACCCGCGAAGAACAGGTCCTCCTGGCGCCACATCACCCCCTTGGGCATGCCGGTCGTGCCGCCGGTGTAGACGATGAACTGGTCGTCGCCCGACCGGGCCGGGAAACCCCGCCCGGGCGAACCCGACGCCTCGGCCTCTGCGAACGCCACGGCGCCGGGTACCTCGGCCGGCCCGCCCACCCGCAGCAGGTGCCGCAGCTCCGGCGCGCGGGGCAGCGCCGCCGCCACCCGGTCGCCGAACTCCGCGTCGAAGACGAGCGCGGCCAGGTCGGCGTCCTGGTAGAGGTACGCCAACTCATCTTCCACATAGCGGTAGTTGACGTTGACCGGAACGACCCGCGCCTTGAGGCAGCCGAGGACCGTCTGCAGGTATTCGACACCGTTGTACAGGTGGAGACCCAGGTGTTCCCCGGGCCGTATCCCGCTGTCGATCAGGTGGTGGGCGATGCGGTTGGCGGCCGCGTCCAGCTCCGCGTAGGTCAGGCGCCGTTCCGCGCCGGTGCCGGGATGGTCGAGGTACACCAGGGCCTCGCGGTCCGGTACCACGTCGACGACCGACTCGAACAGATCGGCAAGATTGAACTCCACCGCTCCTCCTGACCTCCGACGGCCTGGCGATCCACCGGTTCGCCGGTCATCAGAGCAAAGGGCGCGGCAACTGTGAAGGGTCCGCGCAAGGAAATCTGACTGTCTGTCAGAAAACCCTTGAAGTGCCTCCCCGCCTCCTGCAACCTGTTCTCGTTCTTACCGAGGGGAGATGGGCAATGGGTGGGACGGAACACCTCACCGTGCAGCGCGAAGGCGCCACTCTGGTGCTCACGCTCAACAGGCCCGAAGCGAAGAACGCTCTCTCGCTTCCCATGCTCGTCGGCCTGTACGACGGCTGGACCGAGGCCGACGAGGACGACACGATCCGCTCGATCGTGCTCACCGGGGCCGGCGGCACCTTCTGCGCCGGAATGGACCTCAAGGCGCTGGCCGGCGACGGCATGGCGGGGCAGCACTACCGCGACCGGCTCAAGGCCGACCCCGATCTGCACTGGAAGGCCATGCTCCGCCACCACCGGCCGCGCAAACCGGTGATCGCCGCGGTCGAGGGACACTGCGTGGCCGGGGGCACCGAGATCCTCCAGGGCACCGACATCCGGGTCGCGGGCGCATCCGCGACCTTCGGCCTGTTCGAGGTCAGGCGCGGCCTGTTCCCGATCGGCGGCTCGACCGTACGGCTGCAGCGGCAGATCCCGCGCACCCACGCCCTGGAGATGCTGCTCACCGGGCGGCCGTACAGCGCAGGGGAAGCCGCCGCCATCGGGCTGATCGGACACGTCGTCGCCGACGGCACCGCACTCGCCCGGGCCCTGGAGATCGCCGAGCAGGTCAACGCCTGCGGACCGCTCGCCGTGGAGGCCGTCAAGGCATCGGTGTACGAGAGCGCCGAGATGACCGAGACCGACGGACTGGCCGCCGAACTCGCCCGCGGCTGGCCGGTCTTCGACACCGCCGACGCCAAGGAGGGCGCCCGCGCCTTCGCGGAGAAGCGGCCCCCCGTCTACAAGCGCGCGTGACCCTCCGGGCGACAGAAGGAGAAAAACCCGATGCCCGAAGTCCTCAAAGCCCCACTCGTGGTCGAGTTCCCCTTCACCCGGTCCCTCGGCCCCGTCCAGAGCGCCTTCCTCACCGGACTGCGCGAACGCCTGGTCCTCGGGGTGAAGACCACCGACGGCCGCACCCTGGTGCCGCCCGTGGAGTACGACCCCGTCACCGCCGAGGAGATACGCGACCTCGTGCAGGTCGCCCCCACCGGCACGGTCACCACCTGGGCCTGGAACCACGAGCCCCGCCGCGGCCAGCCCCTCGCCACCCCCTTCGCCTGGGTCCTGGTCCGCCTCGACGGCGCCGACACCGCCCTGCTGCACGCCCTGGACGCCCCCGGCCCCGAAGCCGTCCGCACCGGCATGCGGGTGCGGATCCGGTGGGCCGAGGAACCCGCCGGTGCCATCACCGACATCGCGTGCTTCGAGCCGTACGACGGCGCACCGGAACAACCGGACGGCCACCCGGGCGAGTTCGAGAACCCGCTCACCGGGATCGTCGCCCCCGCCCGGCTCGACTACACCTACTCGCCCGGCCGCGCGCAGTCCGCCTACATCGGTGCCCTCTCCGCGCAGCGCACCGTCGGCGAGCGCTGCCCCTCCTGCCGCAAGGTGTACGTCCCGCCCAGAGGCGCCTGCCCCACCTGCGGCGTGGCCACATCCGAACAGGTCGAGGTGGGCCCCCGGGGCACGGTGACCACCTACTGCATCGTCAACATCAAGGCCAAGAACCTCGACATAGAAGTGCCCTACGTCTACGCGCACATCGCGCTCGACGGCGCGGACCTCGCCCTGCACGCCCGGATCGGCGGCATCCCCTACGACCAGGTGCGCATGGGCCTGAGGGTCGAGCCGGTGTGGACGCAAGGCGCCCGCTACCCCGATCACTACCGGCCCACCGGCGAACCCGACGCCGACTACGACACCTACAAGGAGCTGCTGTGACAAGGGAGATCGCGGTCGTCGCCTTCGCCCAGACCGACCACCGGCGCTCCACCGAGGAGTCCTCCGAGGTCGAGATGCTCATGCCGGTGCTGCACGAGGTCCTGGACCGGACCGGCCTGAAGACCGCCGACATCGGCTTCACCTGCTCCGGCTCCAGCGACTATCTGGCCGGCCGCGCCTTCTCCTTCACCCTCGCCCTGGACGGCGTCGGCGCCTGGCCGCCGATCTCCGAGTCCCACGTCGAGATGGACGGCGCCTGGGCGCTGTACGAGGCATGGACCAAGCTGCTCACCGGAGACGCCGACACCGCGCTCGTCTACTCCTACGGCAAGTGCTCACCGGGCTCGGTACGGGACGTGCTGACCCGGCAGCTCGACCCGTACTACGTGGCCCCCCTGTGGCCCGACGCCGTGGCCCTGGCCGCCCTCCAGGCCCAGGCCCTCGTCGACGCGGGCGACACCGACGAGCCCGCGCTCGCCGCCGTCGCGTCCCGCAGCAGGGCCGATGCCGCCGCCAACCCTCATGCGCAGCACAAGGGTCCGGTGCCCCAGGGCGACTACGTCGTGCGTCCGCTGCGCACCGGCGACTGCCCGCCCGTCGGCGACGGCGCCGCCGCCGTGATCCTCGCGGCCGGCGAGAGGGCCCGCGAGCTGTGCGAGCGGCCCGCCTGGATCAGGGGCATCGACCACCGCATCGAGGCCCACTCCCTGGGCGTGCGCGACCTCACCGACTCGCCGTCCACCCGGCTGGCCGCCGAGAGGGCCGGTGCCTTCGACCGGCCCGTGGACACCGCCGAGCTGCACGCCCCCTTCACCTCGCAGGAGGTCGTCCTGCGCAAGGCACTCCGGCTCGGCGACGGTGTCCGCGTCAACCCCTCCGGCGGTGCCCTCGCCGCCAACCCGGTGATGGCCGCCGGACTCATCCGCATCGGCGAGGCCGCCGCCCGCATCCACCGCGGCGCGTCCGACCGCGCCCTCGCCCACGCCACCTCAGGGCCCTGCCTGCAGCAGAACATGGTCGCCGTACTCGAAGGGGATCCACGATGAGCAAGGAGCCCGTGGCCGTCGTAGGCATCGGCCAGACCAAGCACGTGGCCGCCCGCCGGGACGTGTCGATCGCCGGACTCGTCCGAGAGGCGGCCCTGCGCGCCCTGGAGGACGCGGAGTTGACCTGGGCCGACATCGATGCCGTCGTCATCGGCAAGGCGCCCGACTTCTTCGAGGGCGTGATGATGCCCGAGCTGTACCTCGCCGACGCCCTCGGTGCCGTGGGCAAGCCCATGCTCCGGGTGCACACCGCCGGCTCCGTCGGGGGCTCCACCACGCTGGTCGCCGCCAACCTGGTCGCGGCCCGCGTCCACGGCACCGTCCTCACCCTCGCCTTCGAAAAACAGTCCGAATCCAATGCCATGTGGGGCCTGTCCCTGCCGATCCCCTTCCAGCAGCCCCTGCTCGCCGGGGCCGGCGGCTTCTTCGCCCCGCACGTGCGCGCCTACATGCGGCGCAGCGGCGCCCCCGACACCGTCGGCTCCCTCGTCGCTTACAAGGACCGGCGCAACGCTCTGAAGAACCCCTGCGCCCACCTCCACGAGCACGACATCACCCTGGAGAAGGTCCAGGCCTCGCCCATGCTGTGGGACCCGATCCGCTACTCCGAGACCTGCCCGTCCTCCGACGGCGCCTGCGCCATGGTCCTCACCGACCGCGCCGGAGCCGCCCGCGCACCCCGGCCGCCCGCCTGGATGCTCGGCGGCGCCATGCGCAGCGAGCCGACCCTCTTCGCCGGGAAGGACTTCGTCTCCCCGCAGGCCGGCAAGGACTGTGCCGCCGACGTCTACCGCCAGGCGGGCATCGCCGACCCGCGCCGGGACATCGACGCCGTCGAGATGTACGTGCCGTTCTCCTGGTACGAGCCCATGTGGCTGGAGAACCTCGGCTTCGCCGAGCCGGGCGAGGGCTGGAAGCTCACCGAGTCCGGGGTGACCGAGCTGGACGGCGATCTGCCCGTCAACATGTCGGGCGGTGTGCTGTCCACCAACCCCATCGGCGCCTCCGGCATGATCCGCTTCGCCGAGGCCGCCCTCCAAGTCCGCGGCCGGGCCGGGGAACACCAGGTGGACGGAGCCCGGAAGGTGCTCGGGCACGCCTACGGCGGGGGTTCGCAGTTCTTCTCCATGTGGCTCGTGGGATCACAGCCCCCCGGCTCCTGAAAGGTCCTGCTGACACGGCCTGTCCGCGGTCGGAACCGCTCGCTAGGCTGACCGCGGACGACGAACCGGGAGGAGCACGGACGTGGCCGAGACCACCACCCAGCAGAAGCCGCTCGTGGGCTGGGACAAGCCGGAGCTGGACCTCAGCAAGGCCGAGTGGCAGTCCAGCAGCCGAGGGCTGGGCGATGTCCAGATCGCCTTTGTCGAGGGATTCATCGCGATGCGCAACAGCGAGCGGCCGGAGAGCCCTTCCCTGATCTTCACCCCGGCGGAATGGGGCGCCTTCGTCTCCGGGGCACGGGAAGGCGAGTTCGACCTGACCTGAGCGCCCTTCCCTCCGGCCCGCCCGGCATCCCGGGCGGCATCGGGAGCCGATCCGGGGGTGTTGCGAGCGGATTTCCGGACACGCGATCAACAGCGCCCTGCCGGGGCCCACGCTGAGCGAGGCTGGCCCCGGCAAGGGGAAGGTCGTGTTCCGGAGGTGAGGAAACATGAGCAGTGCGCCGGTCATCGCCGCGGTCGACGGTTCCGAGGACAGCCGGCGGGCCCTGGAATGGGCCCTGGACACCGCCCGCCGCCGCGCGGCACCCCTGCGGGTGGTGCACGTACGGCAGTACGCCGCCTGGGGGCAGGCCGACGTGCTGGTCGCCGGGCCGCCCGACGCGCAGGGCGACCCGGTGCTCGACGAGGTGCGCGCCCTGCTGCGGGACGAGCCGGACACGCCGCCCGCGGAGTACGTCGCGCTGGAGGGCGTACCGGGCGCGGTGCTGCCCGAACTCGGCATGGACGCCCAGCTGTTGGTCCTCGGCTCGCGAGGCCGCGGCGGCTTCGCCAGCCTGCTGCTCGGCTCCAACGGCCTGGCCGCCGCACGCGACGCCGCGTGCCCGGTGGTCGTCGTGCCCCCGCCCGACCGCGAGGTGCATGGCGACGGGCCGGCCGAACCCGGGCCCCGGGTGGTCGTCGGCGTGCACGCCGACAGCCCCGACGAGGCCACCCTCGACTTCGCCTTCACCGAGGCCGCCCTGCGCAAGGCCCGCGTCCAGGTGATCGCCGCCTACCCCTGGCCGGTGCAGACCTGGTCCGCCCCCGGCCAGCTGGTGCCGCCCCCGATCGACCAGGACGCCGTCGAGAACGAGACCCGGACCCTCGCCGAGGGCTTCCTGGCCCCGCACCACACACGACACCCCGAGGTACGCGCCGACGTGGAGGCCCTGCCCGGAGACGCGGCCGGTCATCTCGTCGCCGCGTCCAAGGACGCCGACCTGGTCGTCGTCGGCCGCCACCGGCGGCGCCTGCTCGCCCCCGCCCGCATGATGGGCTCGGTCACCCAGGCCGTGCTGCTGCACGCGGCGAGCCCGGTGGCGGTCGTACCGCCGACGCCGCCGCAGGAGTGACACCACCGTGCCCCCGCACCGGCACGCTCCGTGACGGTCGGACGGTGCGGGCGCGCCCCGGGAGGGCGCCCGCACGTCGCCGACGACGCCCGTACACGTACCATGGCCGCATGTCGTTCCTCCGCCGCCGCAGCGCCACTCCTGCGGGACCCGACTTCGACGTGCTGGCCATGGACCCGGGCGACTGGCCGGGCAACCTCGGCGCGGGTCTGCTGCCCGCCGCCGACGGCACCTGCCAGGGTGTCTTCCTGCGCTACGACCTGTTCGGCGGTCGCGGCCCCGCCATGATCATCGGCAACCTCCCCGAGGGCTCCCCGGCCCGGGACGTCACCGAGGACGAGGTCCCCTTCGAGGTGGGCCAGCTGCTGCTGGCGCTGGAGAACGACGAGGAGGTCATCGTCGTCGGCACCGAGGACACACCGGTCCTCCAGGGCGACAACCTGCTGATCGTGCGCCGTCTGAAGCTCTCCGAGAGCCGCATCTCCTGTGTCCAGTTCGACCGCAGCGACGGCATCCTGGTGACCATCGCCGCCTGGGACCGCCCCATCACCGACGACCTGTACGCCCTGCTGAAGCCGCTCCCGGCGGAGCTGTTCCAGCAGGGCTGACCAGCAGGCCGCGCTAGTGTGCGGAGCCCTCCGGACGGACGTCCGCGGCCCGCACGAACGCCACCCGGTGGCCGTACTGGATCTCGTAGTACAGATCCTTGCCGACCACGACGCGATGCGAATCGGTGGTGAAGGTGACCGAGTAGTAGTACTCGCCGGGCACCACATCGCCGACCACGTACTTCTGCCCTGCCGGGATCGTGTACGGCAGCGGCACCACCGACTGTGCGGGCACCCCCGCCGGGTAGGCCTCCTTCTCCGGATACGCCCTGCCGTACACGGGGACACTCGCCAGGCCGTCCCTCGGGGTGACG
Organism: Streptomyces sp. NPDC107581; assembly: GCF_055657175.1. Lineage (NCBI taxonomy): Bacteria > Bacillati > Actinomycetota > Actinomycetes > Kitasatosporales > Streptomycetaceae > Streptomyces > Streptomyces sp. NPDC107581. The sequence goes on along the minus strand of NZ_JBVKBH010000017.1, from coordinate 152,819 downwards.
ACGAGACCGGCCGCGCGCACCGCCGTGGGATCCTTGCGCGGGTTCTTGAACCAGGCCTTCTGCCCGAGGTACCAGATCGCCGTCCAGTCACCCCAGCGGTCGGCGACCGCGTACTGCTGACCGGTGGAGACCCGGGAGGACAGGTCGTTCACGCCGTCGGTCGGTGCCGTGCCCAGGCCGATGTCCTTGATCAGCGGCGCGTTCTCGTCGTGGTCGGAGTACAGCCGCACCTCGTCGGAGCCGTGCGCCGCGCAGGGCTGGCCCGGGGTGGTGCAGCCCGTGTACACCGGCTGGTTGGCGGAGTAGTCCGGCAGGATCGTCACCAGACCGGAGTGCCGGCCGCCCGTGCTCGTGAAAGGACGGCCCAGCAGCTGGAAGTAGTGGCGCCAGTCCCAGTACGGGCCCGGGTCCGTGTGCATGCCGGGGATGGTCGAGGTGGTCGGTCCGGGCACGTTGTCATGGCCCAGGATGTGCTGCCGGTCCAGCGGGATGCCGTACCTGTGGGCCAGGTACCGCACCAGCCGCGCCGAGGACCGGTACATCGCCTCGGTGTACCAGGCGTCCGGCGAGGCGAGGAACCCCTCGTGCTCGATGCCGACGGACCGGGCGTTGATGTCCCAGTTGCCCGCGTGCCAGGCCACGTCCTTCGCCTTGACGTGCTGGGCGATCAGACCGTCGGTGGACCGGATGGTGTAGTTCCAGGACACGTACGTGGGGTCCTGGATCAGGTTGAGCACCCCGTCCCAGGCGCCCTCCGTGTCGTGGATGACGATGTACTTGATGCGCTGTGACACCGGACGGTCGCCGAGGTCGTGGTTGCCGTAGTCGTCGTCCCCGAACTGGGCGTACGGCGCCGGGATCCACTCGCAGGACACCGACGCCGGGCATTCGGTGCCGTCCGCCGGGACCGTGCGCAGTCCGGCCCGCGCCAGCGGGGCGGTGTCGGGGGCGAGGTGCGGCTGAGCCGCCAGGGTGACCAGCTGGCCGTCGTCCGTGGTGCGCTCCTCGCCGGTGCGCAGCACGTCGTACACGTCGTTCGCGTAGGCCGCCGCGGTCGCCCTGTCGTCCGCGCCGGAGAAGCGGGCCACCGCCCCGTACCAGTTCGCCGGGTCGGCGCTCAGCGGTTCGCCGAGCGCTTTCTGGGCGGACGCGAGCAGGGCCGCGCCGCCCGCGATGTTGGCGGCCGGGTCGGAACGCAGCTCCGCTGTCGTGAGTCCGGTCAGCTCGGCCGCCTTGGGCAGCGTCTTGAGACGGGCCGGGAGCGCCGAGTCCGCCGGCGGCTCGATGTCGGGGTGCAGGGCCGCGCGGGCGCTGTCGCCCCGGGCGTCCTCGGTGCCCTCGGCCAGGTGCTCGGTCGTGGCGAGCGCGGTGCGGGCGTCGGTGAGGTGCATGGGGCCGTAGCCGCCGCTCACGCTGGGCGCCCCGGCATGGGTGTCCCAGCGGGACTGGAGGTAGGAGACGGCCAGCAGGACGCTCTGTGGCACGTGGTACCGGTCGGCCGCCAAGGCGTAGGCGTGCTGGAGGCGGGCGGGGGAGGGTGAGATGGCGCTCGCGGCGGGGGCCGCGCCGAGCAGGGGCAGCAGCAGGGCCGCGGAGGCGAGAGTGCCGGCGGTCCGCCGCAGATGTCTGTGGCCGGGAGTGGGCGTGGGGTCGGTGGCGGAACCTCGCAATGCTGCCTCCTGTGACGGGCGTGGCGTGGCGGGGCGTGCGGCGCCGAGCTGGGACAGTGGTACCCGCTCGCCGACGATCCGTCAATGATGCCTTTCAGGACAGGGATTCCCCATGTCACGGAGGGTTTCGGCGAGTTTCGCCGCGTTGCTGCGCGGGCCTGCGGAGCGTCAGTGGCGTACACCAATGGACGTCCGCCGGCCGGGTCCGCACATACGAAGGCCCGCGATGCGCCGCCGCTTTGGGCGCACCGCGGAACCGTCGTCCCCGTCAGCGAGTGCCGACCGCCGCGCGCACGGCCCTGCGGGCCAGCTGACAGTCGTCGTGCAGCCGCCTGAGCAGCAGCCGCTGTTCCTCGCCGGACGGCGCAGCGCCCGGGGGGGCCATGCCCGGTGCCGCCGGGGTCGCGTCGTGCATCGAACGCTGCACGGCCGTCTCGTAGGTGCGGATCTCCCTGGTCAGCAGGAGCATCAGGTTCACCAGGAAGGCATCCCGGGAGGCCGGGCCCGCCGACTGGGCGATCTGGCTGATCTGACGCCGGGCCACCGGTGCGTCCCCGAGGACCAGCCACAGCGTCGCCAGGTCGTACCCCGGCAGGTACCAGCCCGCATGCTCCCAATCCACCAGCACTGGACCGGCCGGTGACAGCAGCATGTTCGACAGCAGGGCGTCGCCGTGGCAGAACTGGCCCATCCCCTGGCGGCCCGCCGCGTGCGCGATGCCGTGCAGCAGCTTCTGCAGATCGCCCAGGTCCCGGTCGGTCAGCAGCCCCAGTTCGTGGTACCGGGAGATGCGGGCCGCGTAGTCCAGGGGAGCGTCGAAGATGCCTGCCGGGGGCCGCCAGGCGTTCAGCCTGCAGATCGCTCCGAGTGCGGCCCGGATGTCCGGTCGGGGCGGGGCCTCCACCGGATGCCGCTGGAGCGCCGCCACCCGGCCCGGCATGCGCTCGATCACCAAGGTGCAGTTGTCCGGGTCCGCCGCGATCAGCCTGGGCACCCGCACCGGCGGCCGGTGCCGGACGAACGCGCGGTATGCGGCTATTTCGTGTCGGATCCGCTCCGACCAGGCCGGCGACTGGTCCAGGAGACACTTGGCCACGGCCGTGCTGCGTCCCGTCGTCCCCACGAGGAGGACGGACCGCCCGCTGCGGCGCAGCACCTGCACCGGAGCGAACTCCGGACAGATCCGGTGCACCGAGGCGATCGCGGTGCGCAGCTGTGCTCCCTGCGGACCGGACAAGTCGAGTCTCCCGCTGAGCGGTTGGGTACCGGACTGTCCCGGAACGCGCCGTGGCCGGCCCGCGCCGAGCACGGGGACTCCCGGCCGCGCCGCCGGGTCGAGGTACGGTGCGCCGCCCGCCGGGCGGGGACGCAGCGGCCGGAGCGGAGCGGACACGGAGGACGATGCTGCGTACATGGGAGATACAGATCCCTTCGTGTGCCTGCGGTGCCTGCCTGTAAGTCCATGCTCAAAGTCACGCTCGAAGCTCAGAGTCACGCTCGAATTCCGTGCGCGGATTCCGCGCTCGAAGTGATGGCTTTGAGTGCGTGCGCCCACCCGGCCCGGTCGCCCGGGTGCACCCTGGGGAATGCACTCGTTCAGCACCGGCGATCACTAGCGACTACTAGCGACAACCAGCGGCGACCGGGTCGGGGTGGCGCTTTCCTACCTGACACCCGATGCCCAGTGGCACACCATCTGGCGCACCCTGGCGAACCGTGGCGAATAGTCGCCCGGCAACCTCCACGGGGCTACTGTCAACTCAGCCGAGAACCTGGGGGCTTGACGTGAGCGGACAACCCAACACCCGCCTTGCGGACCTGTTCGGCCTGGCCGGCTGGTCCAAGGGCGAACTCGCGAGGCTGGTCAACAAGCAGGCGGCGGCCATGGGCCACCCCCAGCTGTCGACCGACACCTCCCGGGTGCGGCGGTGGATCGACACGGGAGAGATCCCGCGCGATCCCGTACCGCGGGTGCTGGCGGCTCTGTTCACCGAGCGTCTCGGCCGTGTCGTGACCATCGAGGACCTCGGTCTGGTACGGCACGGGCGTGCGGGAAAACGGCAGGGCGACGGGAATGCGGAACATCCCGACGGCGTGCCGTGGGCGCCCGAACGGACCGCCGCGGTCCTCACCGAATTCACGGGAATGGACCTCATGCTCAACCGACGCGGCTTGGTGGGCGCGGGTGCCGCGCTCGCCGCGGGATCCACACTCAGCAGCGCCATGTACGACTGGTTGCACACCGATCCGACCCTGAAGGCCGACGCCCCTGTCCTCGACGACCCCCTGCACGCCGACCCCGCAGGGTTCGACCGCTATGAGGCCGCCCCCATCGGGTCGCAGGAGATCGAGGAGCTGGAGCGTTCGGTCGAGGTGTTCCGCGCCTGGGACGCGGCCCGTGGCGGCGGGCTCCAGCGCAAGGCGGTCGTGGGACAGCTCAACGAGGTGGGCGGCATGCTCGCCTATCACCATCCACCCCATCTCCAGCGGCGCCTGTGGGGCGTCGCCGCCAACCTCGCCGTCCTCGCGGGCTGGATGTCGCACGACGTCGGCCTGGAGCCCACGGCCCAGAAGTACTTCGTCATCGCCGCCCATGCCGCCCGCGAGGGCGGTGACCGGCCGCGGGCCGGGGAGGCCCTGTCCAGGGCGGCCCGGCAGATGGTGCACCTCGGCCGTCCCGACGACGCACTGGACCTGATGAAGCTCGCCCAGTCGGGCGCGGGGGAGCGCCTCCAGCCGCGTACGAAGGCGATGTTCCACACCATCGAGGCCTGGGCGCAGGCGTCGATGGGCAAGAGCCAGGCCATGCGCCGCACACTCGGACATGCGGAGGACCTCTTCGTCTCCGACCGTTCGGACGTGGAAGCGCCGTCCTGGATGCAGACCTTCAAGGACGAGGACCTGTACGGCATGCAGGCCCTCGCCTACCGCACGCTCGCCGAGTTCGACCCGGGCGCCGCCGTCCACGCCCAGTACTACGCGGACAAGGCCCTTTCCCTGCGCGTCGACGGACGGGAGCGGTCGAAGATCTTCGACCATCTCTCCATGGCGTCGGCCTGCTTCATCGCCGACGACCCCGAACAGGCCGACCGCTACGCACGGCTGGCCCTGATGTCGATGGGCTCGAACTCCTCGCGCCGCACCTGGGACCGGCTGCGGCAGATGTACCGGCTCACCGCGGAGTACGCCGGCTATCCGAAGATCCATGAACTGCGGGAGGAGATCCGGCTCGCCCTGCCGAGCCCGAAGGGCAGGGACGACAACAGCGCACAGGCGTAGGGGCCCCTGCGCCGTCGGCCGGCCGCGGATCAGCTCATGCGGTGACCGCTGCAGTGACGATGGAGTCAGTGCATGCGGTGACCTCGGCGGAACAGTGCATGCGGTGACCTCGGCAGATCAGCTCATGCGGTGACCTTGGCGACGAGCACGCACGCGTCGTCCTCACGTCCGGCTCCACCGAACTCCGCCACGACCGTGCGCACACAGTCCTGCGCGGTGCGCGCCGCCCCGAAGTCCGGGGCGAGGTCGAGCAGAGGGGGCACAGCGGTCGTCGCGCTGCGCCCGGACACCAGTCCGTCGGTGTACAGCAGGAGCAGGTCGCCCGGCTCCAGGGTCACCTCGGCCTGCCCGTAGACGGCGCCCGTGGTGGCGCCGAGCAGGACGCCCTCCGGGGCGGTCAGCACGCGCCCCGTCCCGTTGCGGTACAGCAGCGGGGCGGGGTGTCCTGCCTGTGCCCACACCAGGGTGCGGGTGTCCGGCCGGTAGCGGCAGCAGACGGCGCTGCCGAGGGCGGGCTGCACGGTGGCGTCGAGTAACTGGTTCAGCATGGCGAGCAGCGGGCCGGGTTCGGTTCCGGCCATCGCCATCCCGCGCACGGCTCCCAGCAGCATCGCCATGCCCGAGGCGACGGCGACGCCGTGCCCGGTGAGGTCGCCGACGCTGAGCAGGGTGGCGCCGTCGGACATCTCCAGCGCGTCGTACCAGTCGCCGCCGATCAGCGTGCTCGTGGCGGCCGGCAGACAGTGGGCGGCGAGGTCGAGGGTCTGCCGTCCCCGGTGCGGGAGCCGCAAGGAGCCGCGCCATGGCGGCAGCACGGCTTCCTGCAGCTCGACCGCGAGCCGGTGCTCGGTCTGTGCCTCCCGGCGGTGGTGGTGCAACGAGTCACGGGTCTCGTGCACCGTCCGCTGGCTGCGGCGCAGTTCGCTGACGTCCCGCAGCACGGCCCACATCGAGGCGGTGCTGCCGTCGGCGCCGAGCACGGGTTCGCCCATCATATGGACGGTCCGCACCGCAGCGTCGGGCCGTACGACGCGGAACTCGCCGTCGATCGGCCTGGCGTCGACCAGGCAGTCCGTCACCATCGCGGTCAGTTTCGGCCGGTCCTCCTCCACGACCAGGGAGGGCAGCTCGTCCAGGGTCAGCGCGGGGCCGGACGGGTCGAGACCCAGGATCTGGTACAGCTCCCCGGACCAGCTCACCTCGTCCGTGAGCAGGTTCCACTCCGCGCTGCCGACCCTGCTGAGCAGCGAACCGCCCGCGGTTCCGCCCGGTGCAGGCCGGGCGACCGGGGTGTCGACGGGGTCGGCCGGCGCGGGCTGAGGTCCGTCCCGCAGCTGCGCCAAGTGGGCGTCCAGATCGTCGAGTTGGTGCAGCGCGAGGTCGTACAGAGCCCGCTGCCAGCGCTCCTGGGCGTCCGAATCCTCGCTCCGGGCGTCCCGCCGTACCGCGTCCACGTCACCCTTGAGCCGCCGCGTCTGCGATATCAACGCCTCGACCGAGCCGCGCCCGGGCGGCTGGGCGGCTGAGCGGTCCGCGGAGACTGGGGACGGCATGACGCACTCCGATGAGGGGACGGTACGGCCACGGGGGACGGGAGGGACCGTTACGACTGTCGCACAGCCCGCGACGCCCCGTAAGGGATTTGGCAACACACGATACGGTGGTGCTTCAGGCATATGCCAGAGTCTTCCCGGCGTGCTCCGAAGGTACCGAAGGTGTAGTCGCAGAAGGCTTCAAGTCGTAGGTGTACTACGGGAGATGGCCGACTTCGGGTGCTTCGGTGTGGCGCTCCGTCACATGTTCGTCGCTCTGGTGTTCCATGATGTCGCCGACGTGTGCCGCGCGCCAACTCTGTCCGGATTCAGCGTCCTGTGAACGGCCTCCGCGGACTCCTTATAGGCATGGACCTCATCATCGAACAGCCCGCCCTTGCCCGTCTGATCACCGCCGAGGACCAGGAGGTCCCGGTGTCGGCGACGCTGCGCTACAGCGCGGACGATCCACTGGCCGTCTTCGTGGACTTCCCGCCCGAGGCCACCCTGGCGGGCGACGAGGTCACCTGGACGTTCGCGCGCTCCCTGCTGGACCAGGGGCTGCGGGCCCCGGCGGGACACGGGGACGTACAGATATGGCCGTACGGCCGCACGCGGACGGTTCTGGAGTTCCATTCGCCCTGCGGCCTGGCCCTGATCCAGTTCCCGACCTCGGCGCTGCGCCGGTTCCTGATGAACACCTACGCCGCGGTGCCGGCCGGGCAGGAGGACCTGACGGCGGTCGTGGAGCGGGGACTGAGCACCTTGTTCGGCGGGGTCTGAGCGGGCCCCGGTCCTGTGGTGCGACGACTTTGACTTTTGTTCACCCGTGCCTCATCGCACAGCTATGGACCTGGACGAACACCGCGTGCACCCTGGCGCGCGGTGTGCCGCAGGGGCACTCCGGCGACGAGGACGGGGCGAATGACACCGATCAGCCGAAGAGGATTCGTGGGGCTCGGGGCTTCCGTGGCGGCAGGGGCGGCGCTGGGCGTCGGCACCCGCGGCACAGCGGCGGCCGCGGCCACCGCGGCGACCGGCACGATCAAGGACGTGAAGCACGTGGTCATCCTCATGCAGGAGAACCGCAGCTTCGACCATTACTTCGGGCGGCTGAAGGGCGTCCGCGGCTTCGACGACCGCAGCGGCATCACCCTGAGCGGCGGCTACCCGGTCTTCGACCAGCCGAACGGACTGGGCCGCCAGTACCCGTGGAAGCTCAGCGCCACCCCGGCCGCCGGCGGCAAGGACGGTGAGACCCTCGCCCAGTGCAACGGCGACCTGCCGCACTCCTGGTCCTCGCAGCACTCCGCGTGGAACAAGGGCCGTATGGACAACTGGGTCCTGGGCGTCGGCAACGTCCGCTCGCTCGGCTACCTGGACCGCTCCGACATCCCCTTCCACTACGCGCTCGCCGACAACTACACCATCTGCGACGCGTACTTCTGCTCGACTCTCAGCGCGACCGGCCCCAACCGCACCTACCTGTGGAGCGGCAAGGTCGACCCCTCCAGCTACGACGGCGGCGACGAGTCCGGCCTGACCTGGCAGAACTACGCAGAGGCGCTGCAGACCGCCGGGGTGACCTGGAAGGTCTACCAGAACGCGGCGGACAACTACGGCGACAACGCCTGCGCCTACTTCAAGAACTTCACGAACGCCAAGGCCGGCGACCCGCTCTACGACCGCGGGATGTCCTCCGTCCCGAAGGCCACCGGTTCGACCCCGGACGACATCGCGGCCGCCATCAAGGCCGACGTGCTCGCGGGCACGCTCCCGCAGGTCTCCTGGGTGGTCCCCAACCAGGCCTTCTCCGAGCACCCGTACGCCCCGCCCGGTGACGGAGCCCACTTCGTCAATCTCGTGTACCAGGCGCTCGCCGCCGACCAGGACGTCTTCGACTCGACCGTCCTGTTCCTGAACTACGACGAGAACGACGGCTTCTTCGACCACGTCCCGCCCCCGGCCCCGCCCGCCGGGACCGCCGGCGAGTTCCTCAACGGGGTGCCGTACGGCTTCGGCTTCCGCGTCCCGATGATCGTGGTCTCGCCCTGGACGCGCGGCGGCTGGGTCTCCTCGGAGGTCTTCGAGCACACCTCGGTGCTGCGCTTCCTGGAGACCTGGACGGCGGCCCTCGGCAAGCCCGCCCAGTGCCCCAACATCAGCGACTGGCGGCGCAAGGTGAGCGGCGACCTGACCGGCGTCTTCGACTTCGCCAACCCGGTCCACGGCTCCGTCGCCCTGCCCGCGACGAGCGTCATCGGCATCGACACCTGCGGCCCGCTGCCCAACCCCGCGCCGACGAACAACGCCCTGCCCGCTCAGGAGCCCGGCACCCGCCCGGCCCGCGCGCTGCCGTACCAGCCGAACGGATACCTGGACCACCTGGAGTTCGGGTCCGCCGGCAAGATCCTCGCCTGGTTCACCATGACCAACCAGGGCGGCCCGGCGGCCCGGGCGGCGCACTTCTCCATCCACCCCAACGCCAACCGCGACACCACGCCCTTCCAGTACACCGTCGACCCGGGCGGCACGGCCTCCGACTACTTCAACATCGGCCTGGGCTTCGGCTCCGGGAAGTACGACCTGAGCATGGTCGGCCCCAACCGGTTCCTGCGCCGCTTCCAGGGGGACGCCACCAAGGCGGGCAAGTCGGCCGAGGTGAGCACCCGTTACGCCGTGGAGCCCGGCACGGGCAAGCTCGCCGTCTATTTCAGGATGACCAACTCGGGCTCGTCGTCGGTGAAGTTCACCATCACCTCCAACCACTACCGCACCGACGGTCCCTGGACCTACACCGTCGCCGCGGGAGCCTCGAAGGAGGACTACTTCAACGCCGTCGCGTACCAGAACGGCTGGTACGACTTCACGGTGACCGTCGACTCGGACGCGACCTGGTCGCGCCGGTTCACCGGGCACCTGGAGACGGGCGCCACGAGCGTCAGCGGCTGACCTTGCCGTACAGGTCCGGGCGCGGGGCGAGAGTGACGGCCACCCGGCCGCCGGTCTCCAGCGCCCGGACCCCCGCCTCGGCGACGACGGAGGCCGCGTAGCCGTCCCAGACACTCGCGCCGGCGACCTCACCGCGCCGGGTGGCGTCGACCCATGCCTGCACCTCGCGGTCGTAGGCGTCGGCGAAGCGGACGAGGTAGTCCTGCGCCACGTCCTCGGCCGCGCTGCCCCGGGAGGTGACCACCATGGTGTGCCCGTCGCCGATCCGGGCGCTGCCGGCCTCGCAGACGGCCTCGCAGCGCACCTGGTAGCCGAAGCCGCAGTTGACGAAGACCTCGACGTCCACCAGGGCGCCGTGCTCCGTCTCGAAGAGCACGAACTGCGGATCGGCCAGGCCGTCCGGCGCATGCGCCGAGGAGGCCGGCCGCAGCACGCTGACCGCCGTCAGCTCCTGCCCGAGCAGCCAGCGGGCCGCGTCGATCTCGTGCGAGACGGAGCTGTTGACCAGCATGGCGCTGGTGAAGCCGGCGGGGGAGGCGACATTGCGGTGGGTGCAGTGCAGCATCAGCGGACGGCCGAGGCTGCCCCCGTCCAGCAGGGCCTTCAGACGCCGGTACTCGCTGTCGTAGCGCCGCATGAAGCCGATCTGCGCCAGCCGGCGGCCGAGTCGCGCCTCGGCCTCCACCACCCGCAGCGCACCCGTGGAGTCCGGCACCATGGGCTTCTCGCACAGCACCGGCAGGCCGCGCTCGAAGGCCGCGAGCAGGGCCTCCTCGTGCGCGGGTCCGGGCGAGGCGATCAGGACGGCCGCCACGCCCGGCGCGTCCAGCGCGGCCACCGGGTCCGTGTGCACGGTGACGCCGTCCAGGCCGGCCACCGCCTCCTCGGCGCGCTCGACCTCGGGGTCGGCCACGGCGGCCACCCGGGCGCCGCTCACCACCTCGGCGAGGCGTCGTACGTGGTCGGCACCCATGTGCCCCGCACCCAGTACCGCCACGCCCAGCAACTCACCCATGTGCGTGCGCTCCCTCCCGCCGGCGATCACGCCGTAGCGTACGCCGCTCGGGGAGCGCCGCCCGGACCGAGCCTCAGTACCGCAGCACCCCCGCGATGCCGTTGGCGTCGCCCAGCGTGCCGTCGGGGACGAAGCGGACGTCGGCGCCGGTCTCCAGACACTGCTCGACGATCTCGTCCACGATGTCGTCACGGGCGTCCAGGTCACCGGCCTCGGCCGGGACGAGATGGCCGCCGTCGTCGCGGACGGTCACCCGGTAGTTCTCCTCGACCGCGAGGAGCCGGACACGCCCGTCCCGGGCGTTCTGCCACAGCTCGTCCACCCCGGCCGCGAAGGACTTGTGCCCGCGTGCCGAGACGAGTTCCCCGACGACGGACGTGGCGTCCTTGCGGGCCTCCGCCTCCAGGACCGGACGCAGGGCCTGCCACACCGCCTCCGGGCCCGCGTGGGCCAGGCCCCCGTGCCGGACCTGTACCCCGGATCGGGCGACGGTGCCGACCTCGTCCAGCAGGGACAGCGCCGCCTGCTCGCCGGTGATGTACAGCGGGCGGGGCTGGTCACGCAGCACCGCGCTCAGGGCGATGTCCGCATCGCGCAGGTACTGGCGGGTGCCCTCGTCCCGGAAAATGCTCGGCTGGTCGCCGATCTGCATCTGCCGCTCGGCGTCGAAGTTCTCCCTGTTGTGCATCAGCGGGAAGCCGCCGGAGTGCTCCTCCGTGATCCGGTCGGGCCCGCCGCTCCACAGGGTGACGCGGTCCGCGGAGACCGACAGCACCCAGAAGGGCCGCTCGGCGGCCTGCGCGGAGACCAGGTTGCGGGTGAGGAAGGTGTCCGCGAGCACCACCCGCTCGGGGACGGTGCGGGCCAGCGACCAGACCTGGTGCTCACCGGGGGCGGCGAAGATCACCAGGCCGTCCTCGGCGTGCGCGAGGTCCACCTCCGCCAGCGCGCGGTCGAGCTGTGACACGACTTCGGCGCGCCGTTCCCGAGTGACCGAGGGGTCGGATTCCAGCCGTTTCCTCGCCTCGGCCACCACATTGCGCAGCCGGACGGGATCCTGGCCGTTCTCGGGTTCGCGGCGGTGCGTCGGCGTCAGCACGGACACCGCCGGGTAGGGACGCGGGCGCCGCAGTTCGGCAAGGGTTCCGGGACTGAGTGCGTGCTCCATGACAGCACGATAGGGCCGATTCAGTGGTCCGGCATTCGGGCTGACAGCGGCACCTCTCGTCACAGTGTGTGACATCTCGGACGCGGTGCGCCAACTCGCTTGGACACAAGGCGTTTACATGCGTTCGACGTGCCGATCATTTGGGCTGCTAAGGTGCTACTCGCTGGTAGCAACCTGCTGCGAGGGGATCACGGGGAGTCATCCGGCTCCCTGTGCGGGGAGTCCCCAACGACCCGGCAATGGAGCCGGGTTGACGACGTACCGTCCGGTCGCGCACCGGGACGTCCGCACTCCCGCTTCCTCGCCCACGTACTCAGACAGGTGAGACACCTCCCATGGCACGTTCCCTGGTCGATTTACTGACCGAGCACGCCTCCAACCATCCCGAGCGCACCGCGTACCGCCATCTCGTGACCGGTGACTGCGACGGGGAGATCCAGGAACTCACCTACGGCCGGCTGGCCACCCGCTCCCGGGCCGTCGCCGCCTGGCTGCAGGAGCACGGACTGGCCGGCTCGCGGGCCATGCTGCTGTACCCGCCCGGCCTGGAGTTCATCTGCGCCTATCTGGGCTGCCTCTCGGCCGGCGTGATCGCCGTACCCGGCGTGCCCCCGCAGGGCCGGGCCCAGAACCACCGGGCACTGAACCGGATGAAGCGCCTGCTGGCCGACGCGGACGCCAAGGTCATCCTGGGCGGCCGCGACGTGATCGCCGCGCTCGACGCCACGGCCGGGGAGCTGCCCGAACTCGACGGGATCGCCCGCGTCGCCACCGAGGACATCCCCGACGACGCCGCGGCCGTCTGGCGCACACCCGAACTCGCCCCGGACACCGTCGCGTTCCTGCAGTACACCTCCGGTTCCACCGCCGCCCCGCGCGGTGTCGCGGTCACCCACGGCAACCTCCTCGACAACGAGCGGGTCATCACCGAGCGCATGGGCCACACGCCCGAGGCGATCGCCGCGCACGACCACGAGATGTTCGTCAGCTGGCTGCCGGTCTACCACGACATGGGGCTCATAGGCCCGGTCCTGAACACGGTGTACCTCGGCGCCACCGCCACCCTGTTCTCCCCGCTGCACTTCCTCCAGCAGCCGGCCCGCTGGCTCACCGCCGTCAGCCGCTACCGCCCGCACACCAGCGGCGGCCCCAACTTCGCCTACGAGCTGTGCCTGAAGCACGCCGGTCCGGACCTCCTGGACAGCCTGGACCTCAGCACGTGGAAGGTCGCCTTCAACGGCGCCGAACCGGTGCGCGCGGCCACGCTCCGCCGCTTCGCCGACACCTTCGGCCCCGCGGGATTCCGCCGCGAGGCCCTTTACCCCTGTTACGGCCTGGCCGAGGCCACCCTGATGGTCACCGGCGGCACCGTGCACGCCCCGCCGACGCTGCTCGCCGCCGCCGACGGCGCCCCGAACGCGGGCGAGGCCGACGCGGCGGCCGTCGGCTGCGGCCGGCCCGCCCCGGGCGTGACCGTGGCGATCGTCCACCCCGAGGGACAGCAGGAGCTGCCCGAGGGGGAGGTCGGCGAGATCTGGGCGGGCGGGGCGAGCGTCGCCAAGGGCTACTGGCGCAACACCCTCGCCACCCGCGAGACCTTCCGCGCCCAGCTCCCCGGCCGCGAGGGCCGGTTCCTGCGCACCGGCGACCTCGGCTTCCTGCGCGACGGCGAACTCTTCGTCACCGGCCGGCTGAAGGACCTCATCGTCATCGACGGGCGCAACCACTACCCGCAGGACCTGGAGCTGACCGCCGAACTGGCGCACCCGGCCCTGCGCCCCGGCTGCACCGCGGCCTTCGCCGTGGACGCCGAAGGTGGGGGCGAACAGCCCGTTCTCGTCGCCGAGATCGCCCCCGACAGGGCCGGCGAGTCCGAGAAGATCACCGACCGGATCCGCAGCGCGGTGGGTGAAGCGCACGGCCTGTCCGTGCGTGACGTGGTTCTCGTCCGGCCCGGCACGATCCCCAAGACCTCCAGCGGGAAGATCCAGCGCCGCGCCACCCGCACCGCGTACCTCGACGGCACCCTCTCCTCGGTGCCGGCCGCGGACGCCGTGGGGTGACCCGCCCGGCCGCCGGTGCGCCCTGCGGCGCCGGCGGCCCGGCACCCCCTGCGGCCCCCGCAACGGGCCGCAGCCCCTTCCCTCCGCCGTACCGCGCATCCGTCGCCCGGTGCGGAATCCAGCCTGAGCCCGAGTTCACGAGGACGCCTGCCCAGATGCCTGCGAACGAGTCCCCCCAGCACACCCCCGAGCCGTCCCTGACGACCTCCGAGGGAGTCCGGGCCTGGCTGGCATCGGCCGTCGCCGAGGCGGCCGGGACCGACACCGCGCACATCGACCCGGACCGGCCGCTGGCCGAATTCGGCCTGGGATCGCGCGGGTTGGTCACCCTGGCCGCCGAACTGGCCACGCTGACCGGGCGCCCCCTGGAACCGTCGCTCGTCTTCAACCACCCCACCATCGCCGCGGTGGCCGACGCCGTCTTCGCGCAGCCGCCCGCCCGGGTGCCGGCGCCGAGTCCCGCCGCGGACCGGCCCGTCCCGGCCGACGACGTGGCGATCGTCTCGATGGCCTGCCGCTTCCCCGGCGGAGCCGACGACCCCGAGGCCCTGTGGCGGCTGCTCGCCGCCGACCAGGACGTCATCTCCGAAGTCCCGGCGGGCCGTTGGGACACCAACGGGCTGTACGACCCCGACCCCGAGGCCACCGGCACCGCCTACACCCTGCGCGGCGGCTTCCTCGACGGCGGTATCGACCGCTTCGACGCCGCCTTCTTCGGCATCTCCCCGCGCGAGGCCGCCGCCATGGACCCCCAGCAGCGGCTGCTCCTGCAGACCACCTGGGAGACCTTCGAGCGCGCCGGCATCCTCCCGGAGTCCCTGAACGGCAGCTCCACCGGCGTCTACCTCGGCCTGTACGACAGCGGCTACCTCGCCGCCGCCTCGCTCGCCCAGCTCGACGGGCACGTCGGCACCGGCTCGGCGGCCAGCGTGGCCTCCGGGCGCATCGCCTACACCCTCGGCCTGCAGGGGCCCGCGGTGACCGTCGACACCGCCTGCTCGTCCTCGCTGGTCGCCCTGCACCTGGCGGCGCGCGCCCTGGCGGGCGGGGAGTGCGATCTCGCCCTGGCCGGCGGAGCCACGCTGCTGGTCACCCCGCGCGGGCACGTCGAGTTCAGCAGGCTGCGCGGGCTGTCCCCGTCCGGGCGGTGCAGCCCCTTCTCCGCCGATGCGGACGGTGTCGTCTGGGCCGAGGGCTGCGGACTCGTCCTGCTCAAGCGGCTCGCGGACGCACGCCGGGACGGCGACCGGATCCTGGCCGTCGTCAAGGGCTCGGCGATCAACCAGGACGGCCGCAGCCAGGGCCTGAGCGCCCCCAACGGCCCGGCACAGGAACGAGTGCTGCGCGCCGCCCTGGACGCGGCCGGACTCGCTCCGCACGACCTGGACCACGTCGAGGCCCACGGCACCGGCACCCCGCTCGGCGACCCCATCGAACTGCGGGCACTGGCCAATGTGTTCGGTCCGGACCGCCCCGCCGACCGGCCGCTCGGCATCGGCTCCGTGAAGTCCCGCATCGGCCACACGCAGGCGGCCGCGGGCATCGCCGGTGTCATCAGGACCGTGCTCGCCCTCGGCCACGAGCACGTCCCGGCGTCCCTGCACGCCGAACGTCTCACCGAGCACATCGACTGGAACGGCAGCGGCCTGCACGTGCACAGCGCCGGACAGGCCTGGCCGCGCGCCGCGGGCCGCACGCGGCGGGCCGGGGTCAGCGCGTTCGGGATCAGCGGCACCAACGCCCACGTGGTCCTGGAGGAGGCACCGGCCCGCACCGGAGCCGGCCCGGCAACGGAACTCCCGGGCAACCCCGCACCCGAAGGGCAGCAGGCTCCGGAGGAGCCGCTCGCTTCCGAAGGGCGGCGCACTCCTGAGGAGCAGTTCACCTCCGGCGGGGAGCAGGTTCTTGCGGAGGGGCTCGTTTCCGAGGGGCAGCAGGCTCCTGAGGTGCAGCTTCTCTCCGAGGGGCAGCACGCCGCCGAGGAGCAGCTCATATCGGCAGGGCAGCACGCCGCCGTGGAGCAGCTCGTCTCCGGGGGCGAGCAGGTTCTTGAGGAGCGGCCCGTTCCCGAAGGGCGGCGGACCGGTGAGGAACAGCCGGCCTCCGGGGAACGGCAGCATGGTGAGGAGCAGTTCGCCTCCGAAGGGCAGACCGCTCCCGAGCAGCCTCCCGTCCTTCCCCTCCTCTTCCCCCTCTCCGCCCGTAGCCTCCCCTCGCTGCACGGTCAGGCCGCCCGGCTGCTCGGGGCCCTCGAAACGCGTCCGGAGCAGGCGCTCCCCGCGGTTGCCGCGACCCTCGCCCACCACCGCACCCACTTCGACCACCGGGCCGTCGTCCAGGCGCCCGACCTCGCCCGGCTCCTGGACGCCCTGCGGGCCCTAGCCGACGGGCATCCCGACCCGGACCTCACCGCGGGCCCCGAGCAGCCCGCCTCCGCCGGCAAGCTGGCCTTCGTCTTCCCCGGGCAGGGCAGCCAGTGGGCCGGGATGGGCCGCGACCTGCTCGAGGGGGACCCGGTGTTCGCCGACGAGCTGGACCGGTGCGACGCCGCCCTGCGCCCGTTCACCGAGTGGTCCGTGACGGCCGTTCTGCGCGGCGACGCGGGCGCCCCGTCCCTGGACCGGGTGGACGTCGTCCAGCCCGTGCTGTTCGCCGTGATGGTGTCGCTGGCCGCCGTGTGGCGGGCCCGGGGCGTCCGCCCGGACGCCGTGATCGGGCACAGCCAGGGCGAGGTCGCCGCGGCCTGTGTGGCCGGCGCGCTCAGCCTCAACGACGCGGCCGCCGTGGTCGCCCTGCGCAGCCAGGCCCTGACCGGCCTGTCCGGCACCGGGACCATGGCCCTGATCGCGCTGCCCCACACCGAGGTCCGGGCCGCACTGGACGGCCTCGGCGGTGCCGTCTCCGTCGCCGCCGTCAACAGCGCCCGCGCGACCGTCGTCGCGGGTGCCGTCGAACCGCTGGAGTCCCTGCTCGCCGGGCTCGAGGCGCGCCAGGTGTTCGTCCGTCGTCTCGACGTCGACTACGCCTCCCACAGCGACCGGGTCGAACCCGTCCGCGACCGGATCCTCGACGAACTCGACGGCGTCACCACCTACCCGACGGACATCGCCTGGTACTCCACGGTCACCGCCGAACCGGTCACCGAGGAGCTGGAGGCGGACCACTGGTACACCAATCTGCGCGACACCGTCCGCTTCGCGCCCACCGTCGAGCGCATGCTCGCCGACGGCTACCGCCACTTCGTGGAACTGAGCCCCCACCCGGCCCTGCTCACCGCGCTGCGCACCATCGGTGAGGACAACGGACACGATCTGACCGCCGTCGGCTCGCTGCGCCGGGACGAGAGCGGACCGGCCCGCATGGACCGGGCCGCCGCCGAACTCCATGTGCGCGGACGGCGCGTCGACTGGCGCCGGCTGGTCCCCGACGCCGCCACCGCCGACCTGCCGACCTACGCCTGGGACCCGCAGCGCCACTGGACCGACCCGGACACCGCCACCGGCGGCCCCGCCCTCTTCGACCGCGCCGCGCACCCGTTCCTCGGCATCCAGCTCCAGGCCGCCGACGAGACCCGCTGGACCTTCCGCAACGAGTGGTCGCAGGCCACCGCGGACTGGCTGCCCGACCACACCGTGTTCGGCCGCACCGTGGTCTCCGGCACCACCCTGATGGAGCTGTGCCGCGCCGCGCTCGCCGCGGCCCGCCCGGACCGGGCGGCCGACCTCACCGACCTCCTTCTGCTCAGCCCTCTCGTACTGCCCGCCGCCGGCACGGTCGAGGTCTCCGTCGAGGTGGTCACCACCGGCCCCGCGCCCGAGATCACGGTGCACAGCCGCCCGCGGGGCCCGCACGCCATCGGCTGGACCCTGCACGCCACCGCCTCGGCGGCCGAGCCGTCCGCGTCCGCCGCGGGCCGCCCCCCGGTGTGGCCCGACACCGCCGAAGAGGCCTGGAGCGGGCAGACGTACGACCGTCTCGCAGCTCTCGGCCTCGGCTACGGGCCCGCCTTCCAGGGCGTACGGTCGGCGGTCACGACCGGCGACGGAGAACTCCTCGCCCGTCTGTCCCTGCCGGCCACCGCCCGTGACGTCGCCGACCCGTACCCGCTGCACCCGGCCCTGCTGGACGCCGCCCTCCATGTGACCGCCGCCCTCGGCACGGCCGACGGACGCGCCCTGCTCCCCGTCGCCGTGGGCCGCTGCGTCCTGCCCTGGAGCGGCACGGGCGACCTGACCGCGCACGTCCGGCGCACCGGCGGCTCTGCCACGGACGTCACGCTGGACGTCACCCTGTGGGACGCCGACGGCCTGTCTGCCGGGCGGCTGGAGGCAGTGCGGCTGCGCGCCGCCGACCCGGCCGACCTCGATGCAGCCTCGGAGAACGCGCGGCACCTGTACGAGGTGGCGTGGACGGCCGTGGCCGAGGAGCCGCCCGCCGTCGCACCGGACCTCACCTGGACCGTGGTGGGCGACCCGGCCGACCCGCAGGCCGAGGCCGCCCGGCGCGGCCTGGACGGCAGCGGCCTGGACGGCAGCGGCCTGGACGGCAGCGCTCGGGGCGGCGAGGTCGTCGTACGATTCTGGCCACGCCCGGCACCGGACGCGCAACCGGCCGCCGTGGCCCACGAGTCGGCTGCCGCCGCCCTCGCCGAACTGCAGGCCCTCATCGCCCTCCCCGGCGAGCAGGCGCCCGCACGGACCGTCTGGGTGACGCGCGGCGCGATCGCCGCCGCCGACGGCGACCCGGCCCCCGGGTACGCCCGGTCGGTGCTGTGGGGCCTGGCGCGCAGTGCCCGTGCCGAACACCCGGACCTCGGGCTGACGCTCCTCGACCTCGACGACGGCGACCCCGTGGCAGCGCTCGGGGCGGCCGTCGGCCTGGGTGACGAGCCCGAACTCGCCCTGCGCGAAGGGGTGCTGTGCGTACCGCGGCTGGTACGCGCCCGGCCCGCGGACGCTCTGCGCGGGCCGGCCGGGCACCAGCACCAGCAGCCCACGGCCGGGACCGTCCCCACAGCCGGGACTGCTTCCACGGCCGGGACAGCCCCCACGGCCGGGACCGTCGCCACCGACGGAACCGTCCCCACGGCCGGGACCGTCCCCACCGACGGAACCGTCCTGATCACCGGTGGCCTGGGAGCCGTAGGGCGCCACATCGCGCGTCTGTTCGCCCGACGAGGCGTTCCCCGGCTCGTGCTGACGGCCCGCAAGGGCGCCGAGGACCCCCGCACGGCCGAGACGGTCGCCGAGCTGACCGCGCTGGGCAGCGAGACCGAGGTCGTCGCGTGCGACGTCACCGACCCGGCCGCCGTCGCCGGCGTCCTCGCCCGGGTGGGGGAGGAGCTGCCCCTGAAGGGCGTCGTGCACTGTGCCGGGATCCTCGACGACGGTGTGATCGCCGAGCTGACCCCCGAGCGGCTGGCGCGGGTGCTGCGGCCCAAGGTCGACGGGGCCGTCCATCTGCACCGGCTCACCGCGGACGCCCCGCCGGCCCTGTTCCTGCTCGTGTCCTCGGCCGCCGGTGTGGTCGGCAACGCGGGCCAGGGCAACTACGCGGCCGCCAACGTCTTCCTCGACCAACTGGCCCGGCACCGGCGGGCCCTGGGCCTGCCCGGCAGCTCCGTCTCCTTCGGCGCCTGGGCCGGCGAGGGCCTCGCCGCAGCCCACGCCGACCTGGACCGCATGGCCCGGCTCGGCCACCGCGCCCTCACCCCGGACCAGGGCCGTGACCTCGTGGAGCTGTCCCTGCGCCAGGGCGCACCGCACCTGGTCGCCTGGGCCCTCGACCTGCCGCGGCTGCGCGAGTCGGGCGCCGCGGACACCGCTCTGTGGCGCTCGCTGCTGCCCGCCCAGCACTCCGGCGCACACCCCGGCGGACCCGCCGGCGAGGCCCTGGCCGACCGGCTGGCCCGGCTGCCGGAGGCCGAGCGGGCCGAGCGCGTGCTCGCCCTGGTCCGCGAGGAGACCTCGCGCGCCCTCGGTCTGCGCTCGGCCGAGTCCGTCCGCCCCGACCAGCCGCTGCGCGAGCTCGGCATGGACTCCGTCACCGCCGTCGAACTGCGCAACCGCATCGGCGCCCGGCTCGGCGCCCGCCTGCCCGCCACCCTCCTGTTCGACCACCCAACCGCGGACCGCCTCGCCGCGTACCTCCTCGGCCACGCCCTCGGCCGGACCGCCCGCCCGAACCCGGCCCCACCGCAGCGAGTCCGGCGGGCCGCCACCGACGAACCGATCGCCGTCGTGGCCATGGCCTGCCGGCTGCCCGGCGGGGTGAGCGACCCGGACGGCCTGTGGCAGCTGGTCGCCGACGGCCGGGACGCGGTCGGCCCGTTCCCCGCCGGACGCTGGGACGTGGACGCGCTGTACGACCCCGACCCGGACGCCCTCGGCAAGTCCTACGCCCGTGAGGGCGGCTTCCTGGACGACATCGAGTCCTTCGACGCGGGCTTCTTCGGCATCACCCCGAAGGAGGCCGCCGCCATGGACCCGCAGCAGCGGCTGCTCCTGGAGACGTCCTGGGAGGCGCTGGAACGCGCCGGGATCGTGCCCGCCCGGCTCGCCGGCAGCACCACCGGCGTCTACGTCGGCATGTTCGGCAGCGACTACCTGGCGGGCTCCCGCCTCGACCAGCTCGACGGCTACGTCGGCACCGGCTCGGCGCTCAGCGTCGCCTCCGGACGCCTTGCGTACGCGCTCGGCCTGCACGGACCGGCGCTGACCGTGGACACGGCCTGTTCCTCCTCGCTGGTCGCGACCCATCTGGCCGCCCAGGCGCTGCGCCTGGGAGAGTGCGATCTGGCCCTGGCCGGCGGTGTGACCCTGATGGTGACTCCGCAGACCTTCGTGGAGTTCAGCCGTCTGCGCGGCCTGTCCCCGACCGGCCGCTGCCGCTCCTTCTCCGACGACGCCGACGGCGCGAGCTGGGCCGAGGGCGCGGGCATGCTCGTCCTCAAGCGGCTGAGCGACGCCGAACGGGACGGCGACGAGGTGCTGGCCGTGCTGCGCGGCACCGCCGTCAACCAGGACGGCCGCAGCCAGGGCCTGTCCGCGCCCAACGGCCCGGCCCAGGTGGACGTGATCCGCCGCGCGCTGGAGCTGTCCGGGCTGGCACCGGCCGACATCGACCACATCGAGGCGCACGGCACCGGGACCACCCTCGGCGATCCGATCGAGGCGGGTGCCCTGGCCGAGGTCTTCGCGGACACCCGCCCCGAGGACCGGCCGCTGTACCTGGGGTCGCTGAAGTCCAACATCGGTCACGTACAGGCCGCTTCGGGCGTCGCAGGACTGATCAAGGTCGTGCAGTCACTGCGCCGCCAGACCCTCCCGCGCACCCTGCACGCCGGCACGCCGAGCCGCCACGTCGAGTGGGAGGGCAGCGGGCTGCGGCTGCTCCAGGAGCCGGTCGCCTGGCCGGCGGAGGAAGGGCGGGTGCGGCGGGCCGGAATCAGCGCCTTCGGCATCAGCGGGACCAACGCCCACGTCATCGTGGAGGAGGCCCCGGCCGCGCCGTCCCCGGCCACCCGGGAACTGCCGGACGGGAAGCGGCTGTTCGTGCTCTCCGGCCGCAGCGAGGCCGGGCTGCGCGGACAGGCGGACCGGCTCGCCCGGTACGTCAGCGCCGACACCGCCCTCCCGGACGTCGCCCACACCCTGGCCCGGCACCGCAGCCACCTCGAGTGGCGTACCGCGGTCGTCGCGGGCGACCGGGACGAACTGCTCTCCTCCCTCAAGGCGGTGGGCAGCGGACGCAAGCCGGTGCCCGCGCCGCGCGAGGACCAGAACGGCAAGGTGGCCTTCGTGTTCGCCGGGCACGGCGGCCAGTGGACCGGCATGGGGCTGGGGCTGCTGTCCCACAGCGAGGCCTTCCGCACGGAGCTGACCCGGATCGACGCGGCTGTCGAGCGGCACGCCGGCTGGTCCGTGCTCAACGTGCTGCGCGCACCGGAGGAGTTCTCCCCGCTCGACCGCACCGAATACCTCCAGCCGGTGCTCTTCGCCGTCAACGCGGCCCTGGCCGCCGCCTGGCGGGAACTCGGCATCGCCCCGGACGCGGTCGTCGGCCACAGCCTCGGCGAGATCGCCGCCGCCTACAGTGCCGGAGCCCTTACCCTGGACGAGGCCGTGACCGCCGTCACCGGCCGGGCGGCCGCGGTGGTGCCGCTCGTCGGGCACGGCGGCATGCTCGCCGTGGAACTGCCGTCCGCCGAGGTCGAGGACCTGCTCGTCCCCTACGCCGGCCGGCTCTTCGTGGGCGCGGTCAACAGCCCCGGCGCCACCGCCGTCTCCGGCGAGTCCGACGCGCTCGGTGAGCTGCGCCACCGGCTCGAGGAGCGGGGCGTCCCCTGCCGCGTCCTGTCGACGCCGTTCGCCTCGCACACCCCGCTCATGGAACCCCTGCGGGCCGAACTGCTGGAACGCTTCTCCGGTATCCGCGGCACCCGCACCGCGACGGCGCTCTACTCGTCCGTGCTGGCCGGACCGGTCATGGGGGACAGCCTGGACGCCGGCTACTGGTTCGCCAACCTCCGGCAGCCGGTCCGCTTCGCGGAAACGATCCGCCGGATGCTGGACGACGGCTACCGCCACTTCGTGGAACTCAGCCCGCATCCCTCGCTGACCTCGGCCATCGAGGCGATCGCCGCCGAAGCCGGAACCGGCGCGGCCGGAATCGGCTCGCTGCACCGCGGCCGGGACGGACACGAGGTACTCCTCGGCAGGCTGGGGGAGCTGTACACGGCCGGGCACACGCCCGACTGGACGGCGCTCTTCCCGCACGGCCGCCGCGCGGACCTGCCCACCTACGCCTTCGCCCGCGAACGCCACTGGCTCGCCCCCGTCCACTCGGCCTCCGGCGACGGTTCACCGCTGCTCGGCACCCACGTCCAGGCCAGCGACGAACCCGGCCGCGACCTCTTCCAGAGCGAGATCGACCTCGACGACAGCCGCTTCGCCTACCTCACCGACCACCGGGTCACCGGCGAGGTCTGGCTGCCGGGCGCCGCCTTCCTCGACATGGCGCTGGAGGCCGCCGCCGCCCTCTCCGACCACGACGAGGTGCACCTGGCCGACGTGCGGTTCCTCCAGCCCCTGCGCCTGGACACCGGCCGCCCCGTACGGCTGCAGTTGGTGCTGAGGGCCGCCGAGGACGGCTTCCGGGACTTCACCGTCGCATCCGCCCCGGCCGGTGAGCGCCAGTGGCACCAGCACGTGACCGGGCGGATCGCCACCGCACCGCAACCCGGCGCTGATGCCGCACCGGCCCTCGCCGCGCTGCGCGAGCGCTGCACCGAGCCGGTCGACCTGCCCGCCGTCTACGCCGGCCTCGCCGCCCTCGGTATCGACTACGGCCCCGCCTTCCGGGGCCTTCAGGAGGGCCACCGCGACGGCCGCACGACCGCGGTCGCCCGCCTGGCCGCCCGGCCCGCCGCCGGCCACCTCCTGCACCCCGCCACGCTCGACGCCTCCTTCCACTGCGCCGCGCTGCCCGCGGACGCACCCGCCGGCAGGGCCTTCGTGCCCGCCGGCGCCGGACGCGTACGGTTCACCGGCCTGCGCACCGCACCGGCCTGGGTGAGCTGCGACCTGCGCTCGGTGGACGGCGACACCGCCCTGCTCGACCTGCGCCTGTGGGACGAGGACGGCCGACTCGTGCTGGCGGCCGACGAGTTCCGGCTCGCCGCGCTCTCCCCGCTGGACGGCGCCCTCTTCGAGACCCGCTGGCAGCCCCGCCCCGCACCCCAGGACCAGCCCGCCGAGGGCACTTGGCTCGTCCTCGCCGACGAGAGCGGCGTCGCCGGCGAACTGGCCGACCGCCTCGGCGACTCGGCGCCGTACGTCCTAGCCCGCCGAGGCACCGCGTACCGCATCGAGGGCCCCGGCCGCTACGTCCTCGACCCGGCCGAACCGGCCCACCTGGCCCGGCTCCTGGACGACGCGTTCGCGGACGCCCCGCCCGCCCGGGTGGTCCAGCTGTCCGCGCTCGACGCCCCGCCGGTCCGCGACGAGCACAGCGCAGAGGAAGCGGCGAGGCTGTGCTGCCTGACCACCCTGCACCTGGTCCGCGCCCTCGCCGGGCGCGAACGGCCGCAGGGCCGGGCACCGCGCCTGTTCGTCGTCGTACGCGGCAGCCAGGCCGCCGACGACAGCACGGCGGTGACGCATCCGCAGCAGGCCCTCGCCTGGGGCTTCGGCCTCGCCGTGGCCCAGGAGCACCCCGAACTCGCCACCACACTGGTCGACCTGCCCGCCGACGGCGGCACCGAGTCGCTGTGGACGCAGCTGTGGCACGCCGACGACGAACGCCTCGTCGCACTGCGCGGCGCCGGCCGCCTCGTCCCGCGCCTGGCCCGCACCCGCCCCGACGACGGCCACTCCGCCGAACTGCCGGACGGCGTGCACCTGATCACCGGCGGCCTCGGCGGCCTCGGCCGTGTCGTCGCCGAACGGCTGGTGCGCAGGGGCGCCCGGCGCCTCGCCCTGCTGAGTCGCGGCACGCCCGACGCGGCCGCCACCACCTGGATCCGCGGCCTGGAGCAGCAGGGGGTCACCGTGCACCTGCCCCGCGCCGACGTCGCCGACCGCCCCGCACTCGCCGCCGCCCTGGACGCCGTACGCCGCGAGGCCGGCCCCGTCACCACCGTGGTCCACGCCGCCGGTGTCCTGGACGACGCCACACTGGCCAACCTCACCGACGAACGCGTGCGGCGCGTCCTCGCACCCAAGGTGCTCGGCACCGCCCTGCTCACCGAACTGGTCCCGGAGGCCCGGAACCTGGTCCTGTTCGCCTCGGCGGCCGGTCTGCTGGGCTCGGCGGGACAGAGCCCGTACTCCGCAGCCAACGCCTTCCTCGACGCCTGGGCGCACCACCTCTCCCGGTCCGGCAGGCGGGCGCTGAGCCTGGACTGGGGCGCCTGGTCCGGCGTCGGCATGGTCGCCGGGTCCGGCACCAGGGCCGCCGAGACCAGCCGTTCGGGCCTGGTCGCCTTCTCCCCGCAGGACGGCGGCGAACTGTTCGAACGGGTGCTGACCACCGACCGCCGCCAGCTCGCCCCGATCGCCCTCGACTGGGACCTGCTCGCCCTGGACCCGGACGCGGCCCGCAGCCGCCCCCTCCTGGCCGACCTGGTGTCCGTCCCGACCGGCGGCGGCGACACCGACGACCTCGTGCAGAAGGTGTTCGCGGTCGCCACCGCGCAGGAGCGCACCGAATGGCTCGAAGCCTATGTGCGGGCCCGCGTCGGCGAGGTCTCCGGCGGCGCGGTGGACGTGTTCGCCACCACGGCACTGAAGGAACTCGGCCTGGACTCCCTGATGCTGGTCCGGCTGCGCAACGCCTTCGCCCGTGAGCTGGGTGTGGAACTCCCGGCCGCCGAAGTGTTCTCCGCCGCCGACATCCGTGGCCTCGCCCGCGTCCTCGGCGAGGCCCTGCCCGAGCGCGCCGCACCGACCGCCCGCGCCCAGGGCGCACCCGCGGACGCACCCGCCCAGGAGGTGCCCGAGACCGAACTGCGGCCCGCGACCCGGGACGTCGTACGACTCCTGCGCAGCGCCCGGCCCGACATGCCCGACGCGGCCCACGGCGTCGGCCTGGCCGTGCGGCTGACCACTGCGGTCACCCGGGAGTCCCTCACCGGCATCCTCGACCGGCTCGCCGCCCGGCACGCGGCCCTGCGCACATCCGTCGTCACCGGCGCCGAGGGCGGACGGCAGCTGCGGGTGGACCGCGCGCTGCCCGTGCCGCTGCTGCGGTGGACCGACGGCGAGGCCGAAGGCACGACCGCGACGGCCGCCGAGCGGCTGCGCCTGCTCCTCGAGCCGCCGTTCGACCTGGCCACCCCGCCACTGTGGAGGTTCGAACTGGTCGACGGCGGCCCGCAGGGCCAGATCCTGGTCTTCGGTGCCCACCACGCGGTCAGCGACCTGCAGTCCCTGCTCCTGGTGGCGGCGGAGATCGACGCCGAACTCTCCGGCACACCGCTGGACGCCACCGTCACCAACCGGGACATTCATCTGCTGATCGAGGCCCAGCAAGGCGGCGGCGACGGCCCCGGCGACGAGTGGCGCGCGGCCTTCCAGGGCAGCGAACGCCTCGACCTGACCCTCGCCCGGCCACGCCCCGAGACCCGCTCCTACCGGGCCGGGAGCGTCACCCTGACCGTGCCCGACGGGCTTGTGGAACGCGTCTCGGCCGCGGCGAGCGGCCTGGGAGTCACCCCCGCCGCGTTCAGCCTCGGCACCCTCACCGTGCTGCTGGCCAGGAAGCGGCAGCGGGAACGGTTCGTGCTCGCTGTGCCCGTGGACACCCGCATCCACGCCGACGCGTACGGCGCGGTGGGCTTCTTCGGCGTCCCCGTGCCCTTCCCCGCCCAGGCGACGGCGGGTGAGCGGGTGGCCGACGTACTGGTGCGCACCGACAGCCGGCTGCAGCAGATCCTGGCCAAGGGCGCCATGTTCTCCGACGTCCTCGCCACCCTCGCCCGCCAGGGCCTGAACCGCGCCAACGCGCCCCTGGTCGAGGTCTACTTCAACTACGTCCGTTTCTCGGGCCGGTTGCAGAACCTCGAAGTGCTTCCCGCCGGGGCCGGTCACACCGACCTCGACCTGATGGTCACCATGACCCCGGACGCCGGCACCGTCCGCCTCGACCACAACCTCGACATCCTCGACGCGGACACCGCGACCGGGCTCGGTGAGGAGTTCCTGCGGCTGCTCGCCGAGACGGCCGAGGACGCGACCGGGACGGTGGGGGAGAACGCGGCCGCCGGGACCAGGGCGGTACGGGAGGACACGGCGGTCGGTACCGGTGCTGGGCCCGAGGTCGGGACCGTCCGGGAGATTCCGGCGGCCCTGGAACGGACTCCGGCCGAGGAGTCGCGGCAGGTTGCGGTCGAGGACCCACGGCAGGCTCGGGCCGAAGACCCACGGCGGGCTCCGGCCGAGGGCCCGCGGCTCGCTCTCGCCGCCACCTTCGCGCTCGGCGATCTGCCCCTGATGTGCGAGGCGGCCCTGGAGGACGACCGGGCGAGCGTCACCGAGGCGCCGTACCACCAGGTCCTCGCCGCCGTGCAGGATCCGTCCGGCGTGCTCGCCGCCCCGGACACCGCGGTGGGCGTCGTCCTGCTGCGGGCCGCCGACCTGGAGCGCTTCGGACCGGTGGACGACAAGGTCCTCGCCGAACTGCGCACCGCCTACCCGGCCGCGCTGAAGTCCCTCGCCGAGCGCACCCGCAGGCCCCTGGTCGTCGGTATCCTGCCCACGGCCCGGGCAGCGGAACGCCTCCTCGCCTGGGAGCGCGGGCTCGCCGCCGACCTGGCCGAACTGCCCGGCATCGCGGTGCTCGGACCCGACGAGTGGACCCGGCACCACCGCGTCGAGGACCACTTCGACGAGCGCACCGAGCGCCTGGCGCACCTGCCCTTCACCCCGGCCTTCCAGGCGGCCGTCGCGCTGCGTCTGGCCGAGGTCGTCCGGGCGGTACGACGTCCCGCGCCCAAGGTGATCGCCGTCGACGGCGACGAGACCCTGTGGGGCGGAGTGGCGGGCGAGGCCGGTCCGGAAGCGGTGGACCTCACCGGGCCGCGCGCGCTGCTGGCCCGCAGGCTGCTCCGGTGGCGGGCAGCGGGCGCACTGCTCGTGCTGGTCAGCAACAACGACGAGGCCACCGTCCGTGCCGTCCTGGACCGTCCCGACAGTGTGCTGAAGGCCGAGCACTTCAGCGTGCTGTCCGCCGCCTGGGGCCCCAAGCCGGGCCGGCTCGCCGAGGCCGCCCGCACCCTCAATCTCGGCCTGGACAGCTTCCTGTTCCTGGACGACAACCCGGCCGAGATCGCCAAGATGCGCTCGGCGCTGCCGCAGGTGCTGTCCGTGACCTGCCCGCCCGCCGCCGAACTCACCTCGTTCATGCTCCGGCTGTGGCCCCTGGTCCCTCGGGCGGCGACCGCCGAGGACGGCCTGCGTGCCCGGTTCTACGCACAGGAGCAGGAGCGGGACGCCGCCCGTGCGGGCGCCGGCTTCGAGGAGTTCCTGGCCCGGCTGGACCTCGAAGTCGACATCAGGGAGCTGGGCGAGGACGACGTCGAGCGCGGTGAGCAACTCGTGCGCCGGACCAACCAGTTCACCCTGCGTGCCCGTACCGCCGACGGCGGCGACCTCGCCCGCTGGCGCGAGCAGGGCGAGGTGTGGACGGCGGCGGCCCGGGACCGGTTCGGCGACTACGGCCAGATCGCACTCCTCGCGGTCAGGGCCGACGGGGACCGGCTCGACGTCCTCGCCTGGCTGATGAGCTGCCGGGCCCTCGGCCGGGGCGTCGAGGAACGGCTGCTCGCCCGTCTCGCCGACCGGGCCGAGGAGCTGGGCTGCGCCAAGGTCCGGTTCACCGCGGAGCGCACCCCGCGCAACGCCCCGGCCCGCCGGCTGCTCGCCGCGCTCGGCGGAGCCGACCCGGACGACGGGCGGCTGGACGTCGTCGCCACGCCCGAACACCTGCGGGCGTTCCGCTCCTGGGAGCAGCAGTGAGGAACACGACCAAGCACAACGCGAAGGGCTCTCATGCGTGACGTGAACGAGGATCCGGCGACGGCCGGCCGCCGGGCGATCGCCGAGTCGATCGAACGGAGCGACGGCGGACTCGGCGTGGCCGGCCTGCTGGCCAAGGTCCGGGCTGCGGGCGCGGTGACCGGGCCCGCCCCCGCCCAGGTCCCGGATCTGGACGGTCTGACGGCGACCATCGCCGCCGCGGCCGGCCGCCATCTGCCGGCCGGCCGGCTGGCACCGGACGCCGACTTCTTCGACGCGGGCGGCACCTCCGTCCACGCGGTGGAGCTGGTCGCCGAACTGGAGGGCGAGCTGGGCATCGAGGTCGAGCTCGACGAGATCTTCGCCGACGCCCGGCCCATCAGCCTGGCCCGGAGGTGGCTGCCGCTGCTCGGGGGCACGACGGCAGAGGCCTCCTCCGCCGCGTCGACGCCCTCCGCCGCGTCGGCGGTCCCCTCGGCGGTCCCCTCGGCGGTCCCCTCGGCCGAGACGCCCGCGGCGCTGACGTCTTCGGCGGCGACGTCTTCGGCCGTGACGCCCATGAGGCCCGCCGCCGGGCCGTCTTCGGCCATGGCCCCCTCGGCCCCGCCGGCCCCCCTGGCGACCCCCGCACCTGCTCCGGGCACCCTGCCCGTCCCGGCCCCCCGCACCCCGCCCGCCGTACCGAGCAGCCCGTACCGCGACGGCGACGCCCGTTCCCGGGCCCGGCGGGAGGACCTCGACCAGATCCTGGCCGACCTCGCCCTCGCCGACCGGCTGCCCTTCACCGACGTACCCGAACCGCTGCCGCCGCGCCGCATCCTGCTGACCGGCGCCACCGGCTTCCTCGGCAGCCACATGCTGCTCGACCTGCTGCGGCACTCCGACGCCCACGTGTACTGCCTGGTCCGCGCGGCCGACGAGGCGGCCGCGACCGAACGGCTCGGCGCCCAGCTGCGCAGCTACCGGCTGCCGTGGTCCTCGGAGGTGCGCCGCCGCATCACCGTGCTGCCCGGCGACATCCGCCGTCCCCGCCTGGGCCTGACCGACGAACAGTGGCACACGCTCGCGCACGAACTCGACAGCGTCGTCGCCGTGGCGGCCGCCGTGGACTTCCTGCGCGGCTACCAGTCGCTGCGCGGCAGCAACGTCCTCGGCGCGCTCACCCTGGCCGAACTCGCCGCGACCGGCCGCCCCAAGCCGCTGCACCACATCTCGTCCGTCGCGGTCTTCAACGAGGTCGGCATCACCTCGATGGGCGAGGACGACCCGCTGGCGCACGTGGACCGGCTCGTCTCCGGCTACGACCAGTCCAAGTGGGCCGCCGAGGTGGCCCTGCGCCGTGCCCGCGACCACGGACTCGTCGTCACCGCGCTGCGGCCGGGCGGTATCGGCGGCCACACCAGGACCGGCGCCTACAACCCGCAGGACCTCAGCAGCGGGCTGATCTCCGCCTTCGGCCGCTTCCGCACCGTACCGGCGTTCCGCTACCTCAACGCGGCCCCGGTGGACTGGGTCAGCCGGGTCGCGGTCGCCGCCGTCTGCGAGCCCGACGCCTGGGGCTTCGACTACAACCTCACGGGTGTGCCCAACACCCTGGACGACGTCGTCCGGGACATGGCCTTCGGCGGCATGCACGTACGCGTCCAGGACTGGGACGAGTGGCGCACCGACACCCTCGCCCGTCTGGAGGCCGAGCCGGTACCCGAACTCGGCTTCCTCTCCCGGGTGTTGCAGAGCCCCACCGCGCTGAAGCTGTGCGAGGCCACCCTCAAGGGCCCCGCCGCCGGCGCCGAGCGGACCGACGCCCTGGTCGCCGCCCTCGGCCTCACCCCCGCCGCCCGCTACGACGCCCAGGCACAGCTGAAGACCTTCGAGAAGCTCGCCGGTGACGGCCTGGCCCGGCTCCCGCACAAGGACGACCAGCCCTACCTCTGGTTCGCCGAGACGACCGAGGGCACGGTCGGCCCGGTCGGCGCCGCCGCCGAGACCCCGTGCTCGATGGCGCTGACCCTGTCCATCGCGAGCATGTACCAGCTGGTCAAGGAGCGCCGGGTGGACGTAGCCGGCACGGTGACCTGCACCGCGATCCACCCCGCTCCGCTGACCGTCGAGCGCGGCGACGTCTGGGTCCGCCCCGACGAGGGCATCCCGCAGCAGCACGGCCTCAGGCACCAGCTCCTGCGCTACCGGCTGACGCTGCGCGACCCGGACGGCGGCCTGTGGTGGCTGGAGGGCCGCAAATACGCCCGGGCCCGCCGTGACCTGTGGCGGCAGACCCGCGCGCTCACCGTGGAGATCGGCCGCGAGGGCGAGGCCGCGAGCCTGCTGGGCGAGGTCGTCGTACCCGCCGACTCCTACGTCCGCGACCAGATCGACGGCATCAAGGTCGACCCGCGTCTGACCGGCCAGGAGAAGCGCGCCGCCAAGCTGACCTGGCTCGCCTGGTTCGGCCTCGAGATGGGCCGCGGCCTCGTCGCCCCCTTCGCCCGGGCCGCCGCGGACCTGCTCGACCTGCGTCGCACCCCGACCCTCACGGAGCACCACCGATGATCTTCAGGACCACCCCCTCCCGGACGGCCCGGCCGGCGCTCCGCAAGGTCCGCACCGGCGCGGCCCTGCGCCCCCTGCGGCACCGCCTCGACCCGGCCCGCATCGAGGAGATACCGCTGCGCGCGAGCGACGGCGTCCGCCTCGGCCTGACCCGCGTGGACACCGGCGAGCCGAACCGCCCGGCCGTCCTGCTCCTGCACGGACACACGGCCTCCGCCGACATGTTCCTGCTGCCGGAGATCCGCAACCTCGTCGACGTCCTGCTCGACGAGGGCTACGAGCCCTGGCTGCTGGACTGGCGGGGCAGCTGCCGGCTGCCCTACAACGAGACCGGCCGCCGGTACACCTACGACGACGTGGCGCTGTACGACATCCCCGAGGCCGTCGCCCACATACGTCAGCGCATCGGAGAGCGGCCGCTGTCCGTCATCGCCCACTGCATCGGCTCGCTCACCCTCTCGATGAGCATGGCGGCCGGGCTGGTCCCGGGCCTGGCCGGTGTGGTGTCCCAAGGGGTGTTCCTGACGCCGAAGCTGGCGGGCCGGACCTCGCTGCGGATGTCCGTGGCCGGGGAGCTGCTGAAGACGCGGATCGACCACATCCCGGTCGACTTCCGCAAGGTGGGCCTGTGGTCGAAGTACACGCCGCTGTTCGCCCTGGCCTCCCGCAGGGCGAGCTGTCCGGACCCGACCTGTCAGATCCTGCACAACTCGGCCTGGGGCACGGGTGCCTCACTCTTCGTGCACGAGAACCTGGACGCCGTCACCCACGACCGGCTCGCCGAGCTCCTCGGCCCCGCACCGCTGTGGATCCTGCCCCACCTGCGCCGGATCGAGCTGGCCCGCAGCGTGGTGCGCTGGCACGACACCGACCACCGCTACCGGGCGCTGCCGCCCAACGCGCTGGACGCAGCCGGCCGCATCGACACCCCGGTGCTGCTGCTCGCGGGCAGCGAGAACGGGCTGTGGCTGGACTCGCAGCGGCTCTGCCACGAGGTGCTGGCCCACCGGCAGCCGCAGCTGGACGTCTCGTACACCGAGATCCCCGGTTACGGCCACCTGGACACCTTCCTCGGCCGGGGCGCCGCCCTCGACGTGTTCGGGCACATCGTCGAATTCCTCGGCGGACAGCAGTGAGGACTCCCGGCGGACACCGGTGGGAGTCCCCGGCGGACACCGGTGGGGTCTCCGGGCGGGCACCCGTGAGAATCTCCCGGCGGCACCGGTGGGAATTCCCTGGCGGAGGCCGGTGACGGAGGCCGGTACGGCCGGTTACCGTACCGGGCAGTAACCGAACGCACCCCAGGAGGCCCCATGCCGCAGCTCGAAGTCGACGGAGCGGCCCTGACGTACGACGACGAGGGCCCCCGCGACGCCGAGGACGTGCCCTTGGTGTTCGTCCACGGCTGGACGGCCGACCGGCACCGCTGGGACCACCAGCTGGCGCACTTCTCCACCGGCCGGCGGGTGATCCGGCTGGATCTGCGCGGGCACGGCGAGAGCAGCGGGGCCGGGGTGCGCACGATCGCGGAGCTGGCGAGGGACGTCCTCGCCCTCCTCGATCACCTGAAGGTCGAGCGGTTCGTGCTGGTCGGCCACTCCATGGGCGGGATGATCTCGCAGACCATCGCGCTCGCCCACCCCGAGCGGGTGGAGCGCATGGTGCTGGTCAACTCCATCGGCCGGATGACCTACAGCCGTGGCCGGGGCCTGCTCATGGCGGCCTCCACCCTGGTGCCCTACAAGCTGTTCATCGCCACCAACATCCAGCGGGCCTTCGCCCCCGGCCACCCGCGCGAGGAGGTCCGGGAGTACATCCGTGCCTCCGCCGGCACCCCGCGCGAGGTCGTCATGACGCTGTACGGCGCCATGCGGGCCTTCGACGTCCTCGACCGCGTCGGTGAGATCCGTACGCCCACCCTGATGGTGCACGGCTACCACGACGTCCAGCTGCCGGTGAAGCAGATGCTGAGGATGGCCAAGGCCTACCCGGACGCGGTCGTGCGCATCCTGGACGCGGGCCATGAGCTGCCCGTGGAGAAGCCGGCCGAGCTGACCGCGGCACTCGACTCGTTCCTGACCCCACAGCCGTGACGCACGAGACGATTGGTGAAGTTTTTACCTTTGGCCGGTTCCCGGTGCCCCGGCCCGGGAGCCACGGCGGTCATCGGATTTAACAACGGCAAAACACGGCCGAAAACACTGGGAGGCGGGAATCCCCTGCCTTGCCCGCCGCGCCCGCCTGACGGAGGCTCGTCGTATAGGTGCTCGATACAACTGGTTCTGCGGTCGTCTTCGCCCATGCCGGAAAGCCCAGGTGAGCGGGGGAGGGTCGCGGGCCGGAGGCAGGAGGTAGCGCATGTGCGGCATCACCGGATGGGTCTCCTTCGACCGTGACCTGACCGCCGAGTCCACCGCACTGGATGCGATGACCGAGACGATGGCCTGCCGCGGCCCGGACGACCGCGGCACCTGGATCCAGGGCCCCGCCGCCCTGGGACACCGCCGGCTCGCCATCATCGACCTCCCCGGCGGCCGCCAGCCGATGTCCGTCGACACGCCCGAAGGAACCGTCGCCCTCGTCTACTCCGGCGAGGCGTACAACTTCACCGAGCTCCGCCGTCAACTCGCCGATCGCGGCCACCGGTTCACCACCGATTCCGACACCGAGGTCGTCCTGCACGCCTATCTGGAGTGGGGCGACACCGTGGCCGAGCGGCTGAACGGCATGTACGCCTTCGCCGTGTGGGACGGCCGCCGCGATCAGCTCGTGATGATCCGCGACCGCATGGGCATCAAGCCGTTCTACTACCACCCCACCCCGGACGGCGTGCTCTTCGGCTCCGAGCCCAAGGCGATCCTCGCCAACCCGCTCGCCCGGCCGCGCGTCGCCCTGGACGGCCTGCGCGAGATGTTCACCATGGTCAAGACCCCCGGACACGCGGTCTGGGACGGCATGCGCGAGGTCGAACCCGGCACCGTGGTCACCGTGGACCGCAACGGCCTGCGCAGCCGCGTCTACTGGCAACTGGAGACCCGGCCGCACACCGACGACCGCGACACCACCATCGCCACCGTGCGCTCGCTCCTCGACGACATCGTGCGCCGCCAGCTGGTCGCCGACGTCCCGCGCTGCACCCTGCTCTCCGGCGGTCTCGACTCCTCCGCGATGACCGCGCTCGCCGCCCGGCAGCTCGGCGAACAGGGGGAGAAGGTCCGCAGCTTCGCCGTCGACTTCGTCGGCCAGACCGACAACTTCGTCGCCGACGAGCTGCGCGGCACCCCGGACACGCCCTTCGTGCACGATGTGGCCCGGCTCGCCCGCACCGACCACCAGGACATCGTCCTCGACGCCCAGTCCCTCGCCGACCCGGCCGTGCGCGAACAGGGGATCCGCGCCCGCGATCTGCCGGTCGGCATGGGCGACATGGACGCCTCGCTCCTGCTGCTCTTCCGCGCCATCCGCGACCAGTCCACGGTCGCCCTCTCCGGCGAGTCCGCCGACGAGGTGTTCGGCGGCTACCTCCAGTTCTTCGACGAGGAGGCCCGCCGCGCCGACACCTTCCCCTGGCTGGTGAACTTCGCCGGCCACTTCGGGGACGACACCGAGATGCTGCGCCCCGACTTCACCAAGTCGCTGGACCTGGACGCCTACGTCGCCGACAGCTACCGCACCGCCGTCGCCGGCATCCGCCGCCTGGACGGCGAGAGCGACTTCGAGTACCGGATGCGGCAGATCTGCCATCTGCACCTGACCCGCTTCGTCCGGATCCTGCTCGACCGCAAGGACCGGATGAGCATGGCCGTCGGCCTGGAGGTGCGGGTGCCGTACTGCGACCACCGGCTCGTCGAGTACGTCTACAACACCCCCTGGTCGCTGAAGTCCTTCGACGGCCGGGAGAAGAGCCTGCTCAGGGAGGCCACCGCGGACCTGCTGCCGCAGTCGGTGTACGAGCGGGTCAAGAGTCCGTACCCGTCCACCCAGGACCCGCGGTACGGCCGAGCCCTCCAGGGCCAGGCGCAGGAGCTCCTGGCCCGGCGCTCCCACCCCGTCTTCGACCTGGTCGACCGGGAGCGTGTCCGGGAGGCCGCCGAACGCGAGACCCCCGTCAGCACCCAGTCGGGGCGGCGCGGCCTGGAGCGTGCCCTGGACCTCGCCCAGTGGCTGGACCTCTACTCCCCGGAGGTGACCCTCAGCTGACGCCGAGCGCCCGGTCCGCGGCCGCCGCCGTCGGCTGCCACCAGGTCGTCACGGGCTCCCACACCCGCACGTCCCGTCCCGTGCCGAGCTGCGCGGCGGTGAAGGTGCTGCCCCACTGGGACGCCGACGCGGCCACCGTGACCGAGTCCGCCCGGCGGGCCTCGGGGTCCGCCGGGTCGGCGATGGTGCGCAGGGCCGCGTAACCGGTCTTGCCCGCCCCGAGCAGATACGTGCCGGTGCCGCCCTGCGGCACCGGCAGCGCGGCCCCGTCCAGCCCGCCGAAGGTCATCGTGGGCACGCGGTCGACGACACAGGCGCGGGTGCCCCGGTTGGTCACGCCGACGCGTACCAGGGACGGATCGTGGGCGGCGGCCTTGGCCCGCAGCGTGAGCGCCTTCTCCGCGCAGCGGGCGGGCGTGGCGTGCCCCGGGGCCGCCTGGCTCTGGGGAGCGGCCAGCAGCAGGGCCGCGGCGGCGGCGGAGACGGCGGGTACGGCGATGGCGGCGCGGATGCGCATGGCGGGTTCCCCTGTCGTGGTCAGGTACAGGTACGGCGGGCCGAGGCGCGCCGTACCTGGTGTGACGACCGGGGCGGCCAGGAGGTTGTGCCGGGATCGACCCTGTTACCCGTTTGCGCCGCTCCTGTCATCGGTTGGTCGCGTTCGGGATGGAGCTCCAGGCGTTTCCGTCCGCCGGGCAGGAGCTGCCGCCGGCCGGCAGGGATCCGTACAGCAGGAAGTCGTTGACCTTGCGGTGCACGCAGGTGGACGACGAGTAGCCGGTGTGTCCGTCGCCCTTGTTGTCGAGCACCACGGCCGACGGGCCGAGCCGCCTGGCGGTCTCCTCGGTCCAGCGGTACGGCGTCGCCGGGTCGCCGCGCGTGCCCACCAGCAGCATCTCGGCCGACTGGACGTTCTTCACGTGGTCCCGGATGAAGTCCGTGCCCTTGGGGCGGCCATAGCACATCAGCAGCTGGGTGAGCCGGAAGCGGCCGAAGACCGGGGACGCCTTGTCGTAGGCGGTCTGCAGGTCCTTCAGGTCCTTGGTGATCCGCGCCGCGGCGGGCCGGTCGGGGTCGTCCGCGCAGTTGATGGCCATCAGCGCGGCCGGGAGGTTGTCCGCGGGGACGTCCTGGGCGTCGACCAGCCCGCCGTTCCGCTTCTTCTCCCGGTCCTGGCCGGCCTTCTTCTCCCGGACCCGGTCCTGGCCGGGTGCCCGGCCGTCCTGCCGCACGGGCACGGCGAAACCGCCGCCGGAGGAGAAGCTGAGCACCCGCCGCGTGTCGCCGTCCTCGACCAGGGAGGCCAGCGCACGCTCCAGCGAGGGCCACAGCTCCTTGCTGTAGAGGGCCTGTCCGATGGCGCCCACCAGGTCCTGCCCGGAGAACGGGCTCCCGAAGTCCGTGGGCACCGGGTTCTCGTCGAGCGAGCGCACCAGCTGCACGACCTGGGCCCCGGCCGCCCGTGAGTCCTGTCCGAACGGGCAGGCGATGTCCGTCGTGCACCAGTCCAGGAAGTCGTCCAGCGCCGTCTGCTGCCCCTCGGCGCCCGCCAGCCCCTGCTCGGACAGCGGCTCGGTCAGGGTGTCCACGCCGTCCAGGGCCATCCGGCCCACCTTGTGCGGGAACTGCGCCGCGTACACGGCACCGAGCCGTGTGCCGTAGGAGAAGCCGAGGTAGTTCAGCTTCTTGTCGCCGAGGGCCTGGCGGATGACGTCCATGTCCCGGGCGGCGTTCACGGTGCCTATGTGTGCCAGCACCGGACCGGAGTTCCTGGCGCACTGGTCGGCGGACCGCCGCAGCTGCTTCAGCAGCGCCTGCGGACGGGTGATGTCGCCGTTGCCCTCCGGCGCCGGTCCCGGGGCGGCCGCGCCCTGGTCGTCGCCGCAGCTGACGGGGGAGGACTGGCCGACACCGCGCGGATCGAAGGTGACCACGTCGTAGCCGTTGGTCAGGTCCATGAAGTCTTTGCCGCCCGCGGCGAATTCGCTGACGCCCGCTCCGCCGGGTCCGCCGAAGTTCAGCAGGACCGAGCCCCGGGACGGGCCGGTCGCCCGGTAGCGGGCCAGGGCGAGGTCGAGCGTCCCCGCGCCCGGGTGCGCGTAGTCGAGCGGGACGGTCACCTTCGCGCACTGGAGATCCCTGGCCGTGTCCGCGCCCTTGCAGGCGGCCCATACGGCCTTCTGCCGGTAGAAGCGGGACAGGTCCGGCTGCGGCCGTTCGGCCGCGGCCGCGGGCAGCCCGGCCCCGAGCAGTGCCAGGGCGAGCGCTCCGGCGCCCGCGCAGCGCCGCGCGGCGGGCCGTGTGGACAGCTTGGCCAGCATCGATCGCCTCCCGGGGCGCACCCGCTGCGGACCGGGACGGCACCCTCGCTCACCATATGCGGGCCCGGTGGGGGCCGCCTCCGGACGAGTGGGACGGTGCCCGATGATCTAGCCTTCGCGCGCTCCATTCGGATTGGTGATCATTCGATTACTTTACGTGCGATTCGAGCGATCATGTCACCCGGTGGGGTGAAAAGCCGAAAAGCCATAACCCGAACGGGTCGCCCGCGTTTTATCCGACGCGGGCGAGTGCCCGCGACGATGTCTGGAAGGCAGGGAAACCTATGAGACGGGCAACCCGAAACGGTGGGATCGCAGTCGTCGCCGCCTCCGGCGCGATGGCCGTGGCGATGCCGGTGTGCGCCGCCTTCGCGGCCGACGGGGCCGCGGCCGACGGCTCGGCCGCCGACTCGCCCGGTGTGCTCTCCGGCAACACCATCCAGGTGCCGGTGCACGTGCCGGTGAACGTGTGCGGCAACACGGTCGACGTGGTGGGGCTCCTCAATCCCGCCGTCGGCAACGCATGTGAGAACGGCGGCACCGACAAGGACGCCTCGGCCACCTCCGGCGGCGCCTCGGCGCAGGGCGGGACGCAGGACTCGCCCGGTGTGCTCTCCGGCAACACCATCCAGCTGCCGGTGCACGTGCCGGTGAACGTCACCGGCAACAGCGTCAACGTGGTCGGCGTCGGCAACCCGGCCGTGGGCAACCACTCCGCCAACACCACCACGCCCACGCCGCCTCCGAAGGCGCCGACTCCCGTCAAGTCGCACCCCGCGCCGCGCACCGTGCCCCCGGCACCGCGGCCGACCGTGGCCACGCTGGCCCACACCGGAGCGGACCTGACCGCCCCCGCGGTCGCCGGCAGCGCCGCCCTCCTCCTCACCGGCACGGTCCTGTACCGCCGCTTCCGCCCCGGCCGGGACCGCTGACCCCACCCGAAAGGCCCCACCGGACGTCGGCCCGGTGGGGCCTGAGACATGCGCGGGGTGCGGGAACCTCCGGGCGGGCATGGGGTGCGGGCGTGGGAACCTCCGGGCGGGCATGGGGTGCGGGCGAGGGAACCTCCGGCCGGGCATGGGGTGCGGGCGAGGGAACCTCCGGCCGGACAGGCGATGCGGGAACCCCCGGCCGCGCAGCGGGACCGGTCCCACGTCCGCGGCGGCGCCTGTGCCGGCCTTCTCCAACACCGCCGTCGGCCGGGCGGTTTGAGGCACGCAACGGCTGATCCCCCCGTGGCGCGGGCGGGGTGTGATCGGCAAGGATGCTGCGGATGCGGTCGGCGCGGCACGCCGTCCGCCACATCCGAACCCCTATGGAATGGAGCGCACCGATGACCTCTCCGGCCCCCCAGGACCTTGTCGTCACACAGGCGACCCTCGCCGACTGGGCCGTGGTCGGCGAGTGGGCGGCGGCGGAGGGCTGGAATCCGGGACTGTCCGACGGCCGGGCCTTCTTCGCCCAGGACCCCGACGGCTTCTTCCTCGGCCGGATCGAGGGAGAGCCCGTGTCGGCGATCTCCGTCGTCAACTACGGTGCCGACTACGCCTTCCTCGGCTTCTACCTGGTCCGTCCCGATCTGCGCGGCCACGGCCACGGCCTCACCACCTGGAAGACCGCCCTGGCCCACGCCGGAGACCGGGTCGTCGGCCTGGACGGAGTCGTCGACCAGCAGGAGAACTACCGCCGCTCCGGCTTCGAACTCGCCTACCGCACCATCCGGTTCACCGGCACGGCGCCCGAGACCGCGCCGCCCGCCGGAGTCCGCCCAGCCGGGCCCGGCGACCTGGCCGCCCTCACCGCCTACGACGGCGCCTGCACCCCGGCCGACCGGCCGCGTTTCCTCGCCGAGTGGCTGAGCGTCCCCGGCCACCGCGCGGTCGTCCGCCACGACGGCGACCGTCTCACCGGCTACGGCGTGATCCGGCCCGGCCGCGACAGCCTGCGCATCGGCCCCCTCTTCGCGGACACCGCCGAGGACGCCCGGGCCCTCTTCGCCGCGCTCACCGCCGATGTCGCCGGCCGCGAGGTGGCGATCGACGTCCCCGAACCGAACGCGGCCGGTGTCGCGCTGGCCGAAGAGGCCGGATTCAGCGCCTCGTTCGAGACGGCCCGCATGTACACCGGCCCGGTCCGCGACCACGCCACGGAGCGGGTGTTCGGCGTTTCCACGCTGGAACTCGGCTGACCCGGCGCACGTCAGCACGGGCGCCGGTCGACGCGCGCCTCGGTGGCCGTGAGCACCTCGCCGGACGGCCCGTCACCCGCCGCCGACGGCACGGCTGCCCGCTTCCCGTCGGCGGTCGTACCGGGCCGTACGGCCGGGAAGGCATGTCCGCGTCCGAGGGCGACCGTCGCCAGCGCCAGCACGGCGGGCGGCAGCGCCGTCCAGGGCAGCGCGCCCGGGCCCAGGGCGTCCAGCGCGAGACCGCCGCTCAGCGACCCCGCGGCGATCCCCGCGTTGTACACGGTGGTCTGCAGCGAGGTCGCCACGTCGGCGTCGGGCGGCCCCGAGACGTCGACCAGGGCGGTCTGGATCAGGGTCGGCGCCCCGCCGAAGGCCACCCCCCACAGGGCGACGGCGCCGAGCAGCAGCGCCCCGCCACCGGCGCCGGCCGGCAGCCACTCGGCCGCGGCGCCGAGCGCCGGCAGGACCGTCACGAACAGGGCCAGTGACACGAGCAGCGTGGGCCGCAGATGCCGGTCGACCAGTACGCCGGTCAGCCAGATCCCGGCCACCGTGGCGGTCCCGAACACGGCCAGCAGCAGCCCCGTACGGCCGTAGCCGGCGTGCGCGGCGAACGGGGCGACGTACGTGTACATCACCTGGTGCCCGAGCAGCAGGAACAGCGTCACGCACAGCACCGGGCGGATCCCGGGCCGCACGGCGACCCGCACGAGCGGCACGCGCGCGTGCGGGGGTTCGCCGGGGAATCCGGGCACCCGCAGGCGCACCCACACCACGAGCAGCACGGCCAGGGCGGCCAGTGCCCCGAAGGCGGCCCGCCAGCCCACAGCACCCGCCAGCGCCGTACCGGCGGGCACGCCCAGGGACAGGGCGAGGGTGATCCCGGCGAGCACGACCGCGATGGCCCGCCCGCGCCGCGCGGGGGGCACCATACGGGCCGCGTAGCCGGCGAGCATCGCCCACAGCGTGCCGCCCATGGCCCCGGCCAGCAGCCGGGCCGCGAAGGTGAGCGCATACGACGACGAGAGCGCGACCAGCGTGTTGCTGGCGGCGAATCCCAGCAGCGCACCGCACAGCACCGGCCGCCGTGGCAGGGAGCGCAGCGCCGTCGTGAGCGGGACGGCCGCCAGGAAGGAGGCCGCCGCGTACGCCGTGACGAGGAAGCCGATCCGGGACTCGGCGACTCCCAGCCGCGGTGCCATCGCGGGCAGCAGACCCGCCGGGAGGAGTTCGGTCAGTACGGCCGTGAAGGCGGCCGAGGACAGGGCGAGCAGCCCCGACCACGGCAGCCGACCGCCCTTGACCTGGGAAGACAGGGACATGCGACCATGGTCGAACCTTGACATCAGTGTGAAGGCAAGCGCGCACCCTGGAGGCGGGGATGAGGATCGGCGAACTGTCCCGGCGCACCGGCGTGCCCACCCGTCTGCTCCGCTACTACGAGGCACAGGGGCTGCTCCACCCCGAACGAGCCGACAACGGCTACCGCAGCTATGCCGAGTCCGCCGTCCCGGACGTCCAGCAGATCCGTGGCCTGCTGGACTCCGGCCTCACCACGGAGATGATCCGCGCGATCCTGCCGTACCTGTCCGGGCCCGGCGCACTGCATCCGCCCGCCGAGTGCGTCACCCCCCGGACGGCGGCCCTGCTGCAGGCGCACATCGACCGTATCCAGGCCCGCATCGACTGCCTGGCCCGCAACCGCGACCGGCTCACCGCCTACCTGTCCGTGGTGCAACCGGCCGGCGACCGTAGCGCCGTTGCCGGCTCCGGGCCAACGGCCGGCGACTGTGAACCCGTTGCCGGCCCAGGGCCAACGGCGGGCGACAGTAAAGCCGTTGCCCGCCCCGCGCGCGGATGATGGGGTGAGGCCATGGATCACGCCGCGGTGCTCGC
Organism: Streptomyces sp. NPDC107581; assembly: GCF_055657175.1. Lineage (NCBI taxonomy): Bacteria > Bacillati > Actinomycetota > Actinomycetes > Kitasatosporales > Streptomycetaceae > Streptomyces > Streptomyces sp. NPDC107581. The sequence goes on along the minus strand of NZ_JBVKBH010000017.1, from coordinate 111,469 downwards.
CCGCTACGACCAGGACATGCGCGAAGGCGCCCGCCCCGACGGGCCGGGGGCCCGCATCGAGCGGAGCGGGGCCGTCGTCCGCCAGGTCGCCGGCGCGCACGACTGGAACGGCGTCGTGTGGTCCGCCCTGGACGGGGCGACCGCGGACCGGGCGATCGGCGAGCAGATCGCCTGCTTCACCGGCCTCGGCCTCGACTTCGAGTGGAAGCTGTACGGCCACGACGGGCCGGCGGACCTCGCCGGCCGGCTCACCGCCGCCGGATTCCGGGCCGAGCCCGGGGAGACGCTCATGATCGGCGAGGTGGGCGACCTCGCCCTGGACGCCGAGCCGCCCGCCGGGTTGCGCTTCGTGCGGGCCACCGACGCGGCCGGCGTCGACCTCGTCGTGGACGTGCACGAGAAGGCCTTCGGAACCGACGGCACCCGGCTGCGCCACCGGCTGCTCGCCCGGCTGGCCGCCGACCCCGGCACGGTCGTCGCCGTGGTGGCGCTCGACGGTGACGAGCCCGTCAGCGCCGCCCGTATGGAGCTGGTGCCCGGCACGCACTTCGCCGGGCTGTGGGGCGGCGGCACCGTCGAGGGCCGGCGCGGCCGGGGCATCTACCGCGCCCTGGTCGCCCACCGCGCCCGCGTGGCCGCCGCCCACGGCTACCGCTACCTCCAGGTCGACGCCTCACCCATGAGCCGCCCCATCCTGGAACGCCTCGGCTTCCACGCCCTCACCACCACGACGCCCTACCTGTACGGGAGTTGACCGCTGCCTCAGCGGCGCACCCGCGCCCGGTCCAGCGCGGCGATGCCCACCGCCGCCAGGGCGATCTGGATGAACCACTCGATCCAGTCGGGCCCCTTGGTGTCCGCGACCCCGAACCCGGCGGCGATCGCCGAGCCCAGCAGCGCCGCCACGATGCCGACGGCGATGGTCCACAGGACGCCGATGTGCTGCCGCCCGGGCACGGCCAGGCGGCCCAGTACACCGATGATGAGCCCGATGATGATGGCACTGATGATGCCTGAAATCTCCATGTCCACCCCTCTTCGTCGCGTTCCCCGCTGCTCTGCCATGTGCCCGCTGTAACCGGAGCCACTCCGTTCGGGTTATTTCCGGGAGTTTCTGTTCACCGGGCCGTCATGCCATGTACCTTTCAACCAGTCGACGCGTGTAGAACCCTCAAGCGGGCTCTACGCGCGCAGACTTGGCGCCCGCACAGCCTCTCCCCACCCCTCATGGAGGTTCGCCGGATGCTCGGATCGAGACGATCCCGCCGTAGATTCACCACTGCCCTGGCCGGACTCGGACTGCTCGTCACGTCGGCAGCCCTGCAGGTCGGCACCAGCGCAGCCCCCGCACACGCGGCCACCACGCACCGGATCCTGTTCGACAACGCCCACGCCGAGACGGCCGGCAACGCGGACTGGATCATCTCCACCAGCCAGCCCGACCCGCTCGGCCAGGACTCCTCCCCGTCCTCCGAGACCGACTGGACCGGCGCCCTGTCCTCCTGGGGCGTGGCCCTGCAGAAGGCCGGCGGCTACAGCCTGAAGACGCTGCCGTCGGGCTCCAGCCTCGGCTACGGCGGCTCGTCCGCCACCGACCTGTCGAACTTCGACACGCTGGTCCTGCCGGAGCCGAACACGCTGTTCACGGCCGCCGAGAAGACGGCGATCATGAACTTCGTGAAGAACGGCGGCGGCCTGTTCATGATCTCCGACCACACCGGAGCCGACCGCAACAACGACGGCGAGGACGCGGTCGAGATCCTCAACGACCTGATGTCGAACAACAGCGTCGACTCCACCGACCCGTTCGGCTTCTCCATCGACTCGCTCGACGTGTCGTCCGGCTACCCGGCCGCGATCAGCGACAGCACCAACCCTGTCCTGCACGGCTCCTTCGGCACCGTCACCAAGAGCCTGATCGCCGACGGCACGACGGCCACCCTCAAGCCCTCGGACAACTCCTCCGTCAAGGGCCTGGTGTACCGCAGCGGATCCTCCGGAAACACCGGCGCCTTCTTCCTGACGTCCACCTTCGGCAGCGGCCGCGTCGCCTTCTGGGGCGACAGCTCACCGATCGACGACGGCACCGGTCAGTCCGGCAACACCCTGTACGACGGCTGGAACGACTCCGGCGCCACCAACGCGGCCCTCGCCCTCAACGCCACCGCCTGGCTGGCCGGTTCCGGCAGCAGCGGCGGCGGCGGGGGTGGCGGCGGGGGCGGTACCTGCACCGCCGCCCAGCTCCTCGGCAACAACGGCTTCGAGTCCGGCAACGGCACCTGGAGCGCCACGAGCGGTGTCATCACCAGCTCCAGCGGTGAGCCGGCCCGTTCGGGCTCGTACTACGCCTGGCTCGACGGCAACGGAGCCGCCACCACCGACACCCTGTCCCAGTCGGTGACCATCCCGTCCGCCTGCACGAAGGCCACGCTCGCCTTCTACCTCCACATCGACACCGCCGAGACCACGACCAGCACGGCCTACGACACCCTCAAGGTCCAGGTGCTCAACGGCTCCGGCACCGTGCTCGGCACGCTCGCGACGTACTCGAACCTCAACGCAGCCCCCGGCTACACCCAGCGCAGCTTCGACCTCAGCGGCTACGCCGGGCAGACCGTCACCCTGAAGTTCACCGGCACCGAGGGATCCAAGCTCCAGACGTCCTTCGTCGTCGACGACACCGCGCTCAACGTCGGCTGAACCGTGCGGGGGCGGGCCGCCCGGCCCGCCCCCGCCGGTCTCAGGACGCCGGGACCGTCTGCTCCGCCGTGTTCCAGCCGGAGACCCGCACCTTCGGCGCCGAGCCGTGCAGATCGGCGGTCCGGTAGGTGGCGGTCAGCGTCACCGACTCGCCCGGCCACAGGCCGACCTCGTTGTCCGACCACCGCACCGGCAGCACCGGCCTGCCCTGTGCGTCGACCAGGTGGACGTCCGTGAACAGCGACGGCGTCTTCTTGTCGCCCGTGTTGCGCACGGTCACCGTCGTGGTCGACATGCCCCCGGACGACTCGGTCGACGCCGTCGCCGACACCGGCACCTGGGCCATCGAGGAGAGTCCCTTGAGGTCGGCGTACGCGGTCGTCGGCGTGTAGTACCAGTCGGTCTTCGCCCAGTCGAGCGTGTCGTCCTTGGTGGAGAGCCAGTACACGTTGCGGCTCACCTCCTTGCCGTCCGCACCGGTCAGGGTGAGGCGGAGCAGGTACGTGCCCGACAGTCCGCTCACCGACGACGGCAGGGTGAGCGCGGTGCCGTGCGCGCCGTCCCCGTTCACCGTCACCCCGGTGACGGCCTGGTCGTACTTCTGGGTGCCGTCGGGGTCGAACAGCGTGGCCCGCGCGGTGAGCCCGCCGGCGGAGGCGTGCCGGTTGTTCACGACGACGACCGAGCGGTTGTCGTAGGAGTACTGGACGTGCAGCGGCTCGTTCGCCTTCTTCGCGCCGAAGTAGGCGCCGCCCTGGTCCAGGTAGCGGTCCATCAGCTGCCAGTGCAGGGACGTCCAGCCGCTGTTGAACATCCAGTAGACGACCCCGGTGGCCGGCTTGTCGGAGTCGGTCGCGTTGCGCCCGTACGCCTCGTACTGGGCGCGCACGTTCTCGTACTGGGCGAGCTGGGCCTTGCGCACGTAGTCGGCGAGGCTCGTCGGGGCGCCGTAGCGGCCGGTGAGGGCGGCGTCGTAGATCTTGAGCGTGCCGAAGACGGGCGAGGGCGAGCGGTGGTACTGCTTGGCGTCCGGGTTCTTCCAGAGCGTGTCGAGCTCGGCGGGCGTCATCATCCGGCGCAGCGTGTCGAGGGTCGGGATGTCGGGCCCCGCGCTGGTCTCGGAGTTGAAGCCGGTCGCTCCGCCCTCGCGTTTGACGTACCAGTAGTCCGGCGGGACCCAGTCGTAGGGCCCGGTCATCTTCATGCCCGAACTGCCCAGCTGGGGCGATGACTTGTCGGAGGCCGCGGAGACCACGGGGGTGGGCCAGTCGGCGGCCTTCAGCGCGTCCAGGTAGTTCTTCTCGATCGTCGCGTCGGGCGCGAAGTCGCTGCCGATCAGGAAGGAGATCACGCTCGGGTGGTCGCGCAGCCGTGCCGCCTCGGCGGCCATGGAGGCCTTCGCGACCGGGTAGTCGGCGTCGCTCCACGGGTCCCCGGACTCGCCGCTCCCGTTGACCTGGCCCTCCCACTTGTCGCAGCACTCCCAGCCCGGCAGGGTGAGCACCCCGTAGCGGTCGGCGAGGTCGAAGAACTCGTCCGGTTCGATGTGGCCCTCCAGGCGGATGGTGTTCAGCCCGAGGTCGAGGGCGTACTTCAGCCGGTCCTCCACATAGCCCGGGTCCCAGCGCAGGAACTCGTCCGGGGACCAGCCACCGCCCTTGATCAGCAGCTTGCGGCCGTTGATCCGGTACTGGCGGGCGCCGTCGGAGTTCAAGGGCGCCTGCACATCGCGGATGCCGAAGCTCTCGTGGGCCGTGTCCGAGGCCGTGCCGGACACGGACGCGGTGAGGTCCAGGCTGTACAGCGGCTGCCCGCCCATGCCGGCCGGCCACCACACCTGCGGGGAGGTGAGGTGCAGGCCGGGGACGTCGGCGGGGGAGAAGGCGACCGTCTTCGTCTCGTGCGCGGCGAGCGTCACGGACGTGCTGAAGCTCGTCCCGGCGACGCTGCCGGTGATCTCGGCCGTGACCGCCGATCCGGAGTCGTTGCGGGCCTGCGCCTTGACGGTCAGGTCGGCGGTGGCGAGCGAGGGCACCGCCAGCTTCGTCACCACGTGCGCGTCGCGCAGGGCCACCGGACCGCCGCGGCGGACCAGGACGTCACGGACGATGCCCATGTTCCGGTCGGGCGGCGGCTGGAGCCAGTCGATCCAGCCCATGGTCAGGTTCTTGTTCGGGTCGTTGGGCTGGATGCGGAAGGCGACCGTGTTCGTGCCGGACCTCACCAGCGAGGTGACGTCCAGCTCGTGGCGGGTGTAGGCGCCGGTCACGTCCGCGGCCTTCGCCACCTGGCGCCCGTTGACGTAGACGTCGGCCGCCGAGACGACACCGCTGAAGTCGAGCAGGGTGCGGCGGGAGGTGTCCTGGACGGTGAAGTCCGAGCGGTACCACCAGGGGACCTCGAAGTCCGCCTTCGGGATCTTCTGCTGGTCGGTGGAGTGGAACGGATCGGGGTACCGCCCGTCGGCCAGCAGAGCACCCAGGACGGTGGAGCGGGGGCCGGCCGGGTACCAGCCGGCCGCCGGATAGCCGGGGGAGGAGATGTCCGCCGCGGAGTCCGTCACCTTCGCCGTGGACTGGATCGCGTACCCGTCGAGCGGGGTCGCGGATCCCGCCGCGGAGGGGACCCGGGTGACCGCGGCCGGCCCGTGCGGCGCCGGGCTCCGGTCCCGGGCTCCGGCCCAGGCGCCGGTGGTGAGCGTGCCGAGCAGGCCCAGGAGAGCGGCGGCGGTGACGAACCGGCGTCCGGGGGCGGGGCGAGGGAACACGGTGGTCTCCAGGCTCGTAAAGTTAGGAAACTTTACTAACCCGGCTCAAGGTAGGGGGCGTTGGGGACCGTGTCAACGACCGTGGCCGCCGTCGGTCCGGCATCGGACGCGAACAGCTCAGCCCTCGCCCGTCCTGCGCTCGAACACCAGGTCCCGCGCCGAGCCGAGCGCCGTCGCCACCGCGCCCAGCAGCACCGCGTCCTCGCCCAGCCGGCTCGGAGCGATCCTCGGCCGCAGCGGGGTCAGCGCACGCAACCGCTCGCCGACCGGCCGCAGCAGCAGGTCCACACTGTGGCCCACTCCGCCCCCCAGTACGACGAGGTCCGGATCGAGCACCGCGGTCGCCGCCGCCACGGTGTGCGCGATCCGCTCGCCCTCCAGCTCCACCGCCTGCACCGCGGCCGGATTGCCCTGCCGGGCGGCGTCGAACACGGCCTTCGCGGTGAGCTGCCCGCTCATCCCGAACCGCCGGGCGGCCTCCACCACGGCCACCCCCGACACCGCGTCCTCCAGCCGCTCCGGCCGCTGCCGCCCCGGCCAGGGCAGGAACCCGATCTCCCCGGCCAGCCCGTGCGCCCCCGTGAACAGCCGCCCCTCGCTCACCACGCCCATGCCGAGACCGGTGCCGATCAGTATGTACGCGAAGAGCCGGCTGCCCGCGCCGACGCCGTACGTGTACTCCCCGAGCGCGGCCAAATTGGCGTCGTTGTGCACCTCCAGCGGGACGCCCAGCTCCTCGCGCATCCGGTCGAAGAGCCCCGCGCGGCCCCACCCCGGCAGATGCATCGCGTACCGGACCCGCCGCTGCTTCTCGTCGTACACCCCGGGCGTGCCCACCACGCCGTGCACCACCTCGGCGAGGTCCACGCCCGAGTTGCCGATCACCTGGCGGGCCGTTCCCACGACCAGGTCGGCGAGCGCGGCGGAGGTGCGCGCGCGGTTGCGCACGTCGGCGCGCGCCACCACCGTGCCGTCCAGATCGACCACCGCCACCCGCAGCCACCCGCGGCCGATGTCCACCCCGAGCGCGTGTCCGGCGGCCGGGTCCGGGGCGTACAGCACGGCGGTACGTCCGCGCTCGGGGGCGTGGGTGCCGACCTCGTGGACCAGTCCGGCCGTCTCCAGCGAGGCCAGCGCGCTGGACACCGTGGGCTTCGACAGGCCGGTCTCGCGGGCCAGTTGGGCGCGCGAGGCCGAGCCGAGGGCGCGCAGCCGGTCCAGCAGCAGCCGCTCGTTCGTGCTCCGCAGACGTCGGCGGCTCCAGGGCTGGTCCTGCTGCGCTACGACGTCACCGGCGGTCATCGCACCATTCTCATCCATTCCCGGCGGATACTTGACGCCTCTAGTAAGGCTCCTTAACTTTATCGCCCAGTCAGCCCGGCCGGGCGGGCGGCAGCTGTGCACCCGGTCCATGCGCCCGTCGCGTCAGGAGTCCTCCATGTCCGGTAGTCCGCCACCTGCGGGTGGTTTTGTCCGCCGTGTCGGCCTGTTCCAGGCCACGGCCATCAACATGAGCCAGATGTGCGGCATCGGTCCGTTCGTGACGATCCCGCTGATGGTCGCCGCGTTCGGCGGCCCCCAGGCGGTCATCGGATTCGTCGCGGGCGCCGTGCTGGCGCTCTGCGACGGGCTGGTGTGGGCCGAGCTGGGCGCCGCCATGCCCGGCTCCGGTGGCAGTTACGTCTACCTCCGCCAGGCCTTCCAGTACCGCACCGGCCGTCTCATGCCGTTCCTGTTCGTGTGGACGGCGATGCTCTTCATCCCGCTCATCATGTCCACCGGAGTGGTCGGATTCGTCCAGTACCTGGGCTATCTCGCCCCCGGCCTGGGCCAGACCTCGGGCGATCTGACCGGCCTCGGCGTCATCGCCCTGGTCGTGCTCCTGCTGTGGCGCGGCATCGAGCACATCGCCCGCATCACCGCCGTGATGTGGACCGTGATGATCGCCTCGGTCCTCCTGGTGATCGTCGCCGCGGCCAGTGACTTCAGCCCGCACCTGGCCTTCACCTACCCCGCCGGCGCCTTCGACCTGACGAGCAACCACTTCTGGCTCGGCTTCGCCGCGGGCCTGACCATCGGCATCTACGACTACCTCGGCTACAACACCACCGCCTACATGGGCGCCGAGATCAAGGACCCCGGCCGGATCCTGCCGCGCTCCATCCTCCTCTCGATCGTCGGCATCATGGCGATCTACCTGCTGCTGCAGATCGGCACCCTCGGCGTCGTCGACTGGCACCGCATGACCGACCCGAACGACATCGCCTCCACCTCCGTGGCCTCCGCCGTGCTGGAGAAGACCTGGGGCAAGGGCGCCGCCGACACGGTCACCGTCCTCATCCTGATCACGGCCTTCGCCTCGGTCTTCACCGGCCTGCTCGGCGGCTCACGCGTGCCCTACGACGCCGCCCGCGACCGGGTCTTCTTCCGCCCGTACGGGAGGCTGCACCCCAAGCACCGCTTCCCGATGCTGGGCCTCGCCACCATGGGCGTGATCACCGCGATCGGGTTCCTGATCGGCCGCCACACCGACCTCGCCACCCTGATCCAACTGCTCACCACGGTGATGGTGATCGTCCAGGCGCTCGCCCAGATCCTCGCGCTCACGGTGCTGCGCAAGCGGCAGCCGACCCTGAGCCGCCCGTACCGCATGTGGCTCTACCCGCTGCCCAGCATCGTCGCCTTCGCCGGCTGGTGCGTGATCTACGGGTACGCCGACAAGAACTCCCCGGGCCGCCACCCCATCGAGTGGTCCCTGGCCTGGCTCGCCCTCGGCTGCGTGGCCTTCTGGATCTGGGCACGGCTGGAGAGGGTGTGGCCGTTCGGGCAGAAGGAGATCGCCGAGGAGTACCAGGTCCTCGAAGTGAGTTAGAATAACGGCCAGTTGTGCAGGCCTCCCCGGTCCGGACCCCGAGTCCGCCGGGGAGGCTTTGTGTATGACCGAATCATTTCCGGCGGACCTGATCGTCCGTCCCGCCACCCCCGAGGACCGGCCCACCGTGGAACGGCTGTGGCCGATGTTCCGCCACGACCTGTCCGAGTTCCGGGGCGCGCTGCCCGCTCCCGACGGCACCTTCCGCAGCGAGCGGGTCCAGTCCGCCTTCACCGAGCCCGGCTGGGCGCCGTACCTGATGACCTGCGGTGAGCGGCCCGTCGGCTTCGCCTTCGTGCGCGCGCTGGACGCTCCCGTGCGGGTGCTCAACAGCTTCTTCGTCGTCCGGGGAGCGCGCCGGCAGGGAGTGGGGCTGCGGGCCGTACGGCAGGTGCTGCTCCGGCATCCGGGGCCCTGGGAGATCGCGTTCCAGCACGACAACCCGGCCGCCGTGCGGTTCTGGCCGCGGGTGGCCCGTGACCTGGCTGGGGACGCCTGGACCCGAGAGCTCCGGCCGGTGCCCGACCGGCCGGAACTGCACCCGGATGTGTGGATCTCGTTCGCCGTGCGGTCCGACGCCTGATCCGCGCCGTGGGGCCTGCCCTCGTCGCGACTTCGACGCTACGGAGCGTGCTCAAGGCGGCCCATACGTCATGTAATAGGTATTTGTGGGGTTACCCAGAAAATGCCGCGCAGTTCGAGGCTCAACCAGTGAGTTCGTAGGTGAATCTGTCGCTGACTCCCCCTCTCCTTGACATGCAAGTAAGTGCCTGCATAACTTTGGGTGTGCGATCGGAGGATGACACCGGGATGGACAAGGTCTTCAAGGCGCTGGCCGACGACACACGCAGACGGCTTCTCGACCGGCTGCACGAACACAACGGCCAGACCCTGGGCGAGCTGTGCGAGCGCATCGACATGACCCGTCAGTCGGTGACCCAGCACCTGGCCGTCCTGGAGGCCGCCCATCTGGTCAGCACCGTGCGGCGGGGGCGGGAGAAGCTGCACTACCTCAACCCCGTGCCGCTCCACGAGATCCAGGAGCGGTGGATCGACAAGTTCGAGCGCCCGCGCCTGAGCGCGCTCGGCGCCGTGAAGCGACGAGCCGAGGAAGCCATGACCGACAAGCCGAGCTTTGTGTACGTCACCTACATCGCGAGCACGCCCGAGAAGGTCTGGGAAGCGCTCACCGACGCCGACCTGACCGCCGCCTACTGGGGGCACCGCAACGTCTCCGACTGGCAGCCCGGCTCCCGCTGGGAGCACGTCCGCACCGACGGTTCCGGCGTGGCCGACGTGGTCGGCCGGGTGGTCGAGACCGAGTACCCGACCCGGCTGGTGACCAGCTGGGCCGCGCCCGACCAGGAGGACCGCGAGGAGCGGCACTCCCGGGTCACCTTCGAGATCCGCCCCTACGAGGACATCGTCCGGCTGACCGTCACCCACGAGGACCTCAACGACGAGGGCGAGCGCGCCGACGTCTCCTACGGCTGGCCGGCGGTGCTCGCCAACCTCAAGTCGCTGCTGGAGACCGGCCGTACCATGCCGCAGGCGCCCTGGCAGGTGGCCGGCCGCTGAGTCGCGGACGCGGCGAGGCCGGTCTGCCCGGGCGGACCGGCCTCGCGTTTCTTCTTCGTGGCCTTCACTTCCTTCGCTGGGTCCTCCCTTCCTCGTGTCTTGTCCTTATGGCCTGGGGACGCTCTTCGCCGCCGTACCGGCGCACATCAGCCCGAGGACGAAGGCCAGTGCGCCGATGATGATGTTGTTGAGGATCACGCCGGTGTCCGGGCTGCTGCCCACCACCCATGGCGCGATGATCATCCAGACACCCATCGCGCAGATGGCCCAGCTGAGGCCGTACATCCGCTCGGGGGCCGTGGTGAACCCGAGCGCCAGCAGGCCTATCGCGATGCCCATGATCAGGTTGTGCGTCGCGAGCGCCGGCTGGCTCGTCGTGTAGTGCAGGATCCACGGAGATGCCGCGCAGTAGAGGCCGAGCAGGAACACCGGCCCGTCCACCAGCGCCACATCGCGACCGCCGAGCATGCGGGCGTACCGCGCCCGCATTTCGGAGATATCGGGGTGGGTCGCCATGTCACCCCTGTGCGAGACGTTGGCCATACTCGTCTCCTTCATGACTGTCAGGCCTGACCGCGTCTGGTGCGGTATGCGGTAAGCGCCGCTTCTACGCATTCTGCTCTTATTTCTTCTTTATGTGTAGAGCTGGGAGATCCCCTGGCCGACGCCGGTCGGGCCGCGGTGGCGGGGGAGCGTGACAGGGTGTCCAGGCCGAAGCGGCGGGGACGCGTGCATGCACCGTCGGCGGTCCGCCGTCAGTTCCTCGCCTCGCGCACCGCATCGTTTCCGGAGGGAGAATCGCTGCGAGTGCCCCGGGCGTCGGCTCGGCCGTCCTGCGGCCGGGTATCCGTCGGGCCGTTCCGCGCCTCGGGCTCCAGCCGGCGCCGCAACTCCTGCAGTCCGCGGCGGGCGTGACTCTTGACCGTGCCCAGCGGCCATCCCGTGCGCGCCGCGATCTGAGTCTGGGTCAGGTCCTCGTAGAAGGCCAGTCGCAGCACGTGCCGCTGCGCCGCCGGAAGCCGGTCCAGCTCACCCCGGACGAGCACGCGGTCGAGGGCGGCCTCGGCCTGTTCGGTCCCGGCAGCGGCCCGCACCAGGGCCGAACCGGCGGCCGTGACCAGGCTCCCGCGCCGAGCCCGGGCGGAGAGCGCGTCGGCGATCTTGCGGCGGGTGATGCCGACGATCCAGCCGCCGAGCGGGCCGCGCTCGGGCCGGTAGCCGTGCCGCCCCCGCCACATGCCGAGGAACACCTGCTGGGTGACGTCCTCGGACTCGCCCGCGTCCCCCAGCGAACGCCACGCCAGCGTGTACACCAGGGCGGAGAAGCGGCGGTAGGCCGCCGCGAGGCAGGCGTCGTCACCCGCGGCCAGCCCGTGTCCGAGCCGGTCGTCGCCGAACGACTCCTCGGCGGGCGCCCACAGCGGCGTCGGCGCGCACGGATTCCGGGCACCCGCGGCGGGGGCGAGGACGGTGACCGGATACGGCGTCATGACCACGGCTCCTGACATGCGGCGGGATCCGCCCGGCCCGTCCCGGCCGGCGGCCACCGGGGCTCGCGTCGGCCTCCAAGGTCCGCGCGGTGTCTCCCGGTGCCGTCATCGTGTGCGCCCTAGGACAAAGCCCTCAACTTGCATCGATTCTGCGTCGTATAGTCCGTCCATGGGTGCGTACGAAGCCGAAGAGGAACCCATCGGCGGGACGGAGCCGGAACCCATCGGCGGGGCGGAGCCGGAACCCGTCGGCGGGGCGGAACCGGTCCCGCCGGTCACCGGCGCCGGGCCGGGCACCCACGCGCGGCAGGCCACCGGCGCCGGGTCGGCCATGGGCGCCGGGCTGACCACCGGCGCCGGGTCGGCCACGGACGCCGGGCTGACCACCGGCGCCCTGGCCCGTCGGCTGGGCGTGTCGCCCACCACGCTGCGCTCCTGGGACCGCCGGTACGGCATCGGTCCGGCGGTGCGCGCGGACGGCCGGCACCGGCGCTGGACGCCCCGGGACGTGGCACTGCTGGAGACGATGTGCCGGCTCACCTCGGCCGGTGTGCCGCCCGCCGAAGCGGCCCGCGCCGCCCTGGAGGGCGCGGACGCCCCCGGGGGTACGGCCGACGTGGCGCCCCGGCGGCGACCGCCCGCCGCTTCGGTGCGCTCCCGCGCGGCCGGCACGCTGCCCCTGGGCGATGTGCGTCAGGAGTGCCGGGGGCTGGCCCGCGCCGCGGTGCGGCTCGACGCCGCCGCCCTGGACGAGCGACTGGAGACCGCGGTGGCCGATCACGGCCTGGACGTGGCCTGGCAGGAGGTGATGGTGCCGACCCTGCACGCCGTGGGACGCAAGTGGGCGTCGTCGGGGGACCGTTACGTCGAGGTGGAACACCTGTTGTCCTGGCATGTCTCCACCACGCTGCGCCGGTACGCCCGGCCGCCCGCCGCCGCGGACGACACCACCGGCGTCGGCCCCGTGCTCCTGGCCTGCGTGCCCGGTGAACAGCACACCCTGCCGCTCGAGGCGCTGCACGCCGGGCTGAGCGAACTGCGCGTGCCCACCCGGATGTTCGGTGCCGCGGTGCCCGCCGAAGCGCTCACCTCCGCGGTGCGAAGGCTGGGCCCGGCCGCGGTGGTGCTGTGGGCGCAGGCCCGTTCCTCGGCCAGCCCGCCGCTGGCCCGGCACATCGCCGCCACCGGGTGGGGCATCAAGGGTGCGCGCAGGCAACCGTCGGTGCTGCTGGGCGGCCCCGGCTGGGCCGGGCGGCCGATCCCGGGGACGGCGCGCCCCACGAGCCTGCGCGAGGCACTCGACACGCTGGACGGCATCCATCGGGCCACCCTGCGGCACTCGGCTCGCTGACTCGGGCGGTAGTGCGGTGCGGGGCGGTCGCCCGGGAGACGGTGCTGGACGGCGTCCTCCGTGTCACCCTGCGGCACGCGGCCTGTTGACTCGGGCGGTAGTGCGGTGCGGGGCGGTCGCCCGGGAGACGGTGCGGGGTGACCAGGGGCGGTGTTCCTCAGTCGTCTCGGCCGCGAGCACGCCTGAAGCGTTCCAGGCCCTCGGGCAGGCCGATGAGCGGGTCCGGGTAGTCGACCGAGGCCCGGTCCGGGCCCTGGAGCTTCCACGGCTCGTGCACCGAAGGGCCCTCCAGCGGCTCCAGTTCGGGCACCCAGCGGCGCACGTAGGTGCCGTCGGGGTCGTAGCGCTTGGCCTGGGTGACGGGGTTGAGGACCCGGTTGGGGCGGGTGTCGGTGCCCGTCCCGGCCATCCACTGCCAGTTGAGCTGATTGTTGGCGACGTCCCCGTCGACCAGGAGGTCCAGGAAGTGCCGGGCGCCCACCCGCCAGTCGACGTAGAGCGTCTTGGCCAGGAAGCTCGCGGCCAGCAGCCGGCCCCGGTTGTGCATCCAGCCCTCGTACCGCAGCTGGCGCATCGCGGCGTCGACGATCGGATAGCCGGTGCGGCCCTCCCGCCACGCCTCGATGTCCTCCCATGCCGTCCGCTCGGTCCGCCAGCGGTCGTGCTTGGTGCGGTAGTCGGCGACGGCCAGGGCGGGGCGTGCCGCCAGCACCTGGCGGTGGAAGTCGCGCCAGGCGAGCTGCCGTACGAAGGCGTCGGCGCCCGGACCGCCCGCCGCCCGGGACCGGTGGACCAGCTCGACGGCGGAGAGCGTGCCGAAGTGCAGATGCGCGGAGAGCCGCGAGGTCGCGTCGCCGGCCAGGTCGTCGTGCCGGTCCTCATAGGCCGCGATGCCACGGCGCAGCCAGGCGCTGAAGCGTGTGCGGCCCTCCGCCTCCCCGCCCTCGGCCAGTCCCTCGGACACGCCCCGCAGCCCGGCACGGGACGGGAGCCCCTCGGACCCGACGCCGTCCGGCACCCGGATCGTGCGCGGTGCGCCGAGCGGGTCGCGCAGCCGCTGCCGCGACCACTGCCGGAAGTACGGCGTGAACACCGCGAAGTGGTCCGAGGAGGCCGGTGTCACCTCCCCGGGCGCGAGCGCGGTGGTCACGGTGTCGTGGACGTGCAGCCGACGCCCGTCGGCCTCCAGGGCCCGGCGCAGCCGCTGCTCCCGGCGCTGCGCGTACGCGCTGACGTCGGCGGCCATGTGCACCTCGTCCGCGTCCGCCTCGGTGACCGCCTTGCACACCTCCTCGACCACGTCCCCGGAGCGGACCACGAGCCGCCCGCCGCGCCGGCGCAGCCCCGAGTCCAGATCGCGCAGGCAGTCGGCGAGGAACGCCAGCCGGTTCGGCGCGGCGAACCCGGCCGCCTCCACTCCGCGGTCGCGCACGAACAGCGGGACCACGTGCCGGGCGCCGTCCAGCGCGGCCCGCAGCGGCGGGTGGTCGTGCAGACGCAGGTCGGCGGTGAACAGGACGACCGAGACGTTCATGGTGCGGCTCCGGGGCGAGACGTGGTGGACGGTGTACTGCTTCCGCCCCGCGGGGCCCGGTGGATGCGGGACGTCAACGCACGGACATGCGTTCCCCCTTCCGGGAGAGCCCGGTCCCGGCCGCGGCGCGCGCGATGTTGCGTGCCATCCCGCCGAACACCACCGCGTGGAACGGGGAGATCCCCCACCAGTAGGCCTGGCCGAGCAGCCCGCGCGGATGGAACAGGGCGCGCTGCCGGTACCGGCAGCGCCCGGCACCGTCCCGCTCCGCGCACATCTCCAGCCAGGCCAGCCCCGGCAGCCGCATCTCCGCCCGCAGCCGCAGCAGACGCCCCGGCTCGATCTCCTCCACCCGCCAGAAGTCCAGCGAGTCGCCGACCCGCAGCCGCTGCGCGTCCCGGCGCCCACGGCGCAGCCCGACACCGCCCACCAGCCGGTCCAGCCAGCCGCGCACCGCCCAGGCGAGCGGGAAGGAGTACCAGCCGTTCTCGCCGCCGACGCCCTCGATGACCCGCCACAGTGCCTCGGGCGCGGCGTCCACCTCGGTCTCCCGCAGGTCCGTGTACAGGCTGCCGCCCGCCCAGTCCGGGTCGGTGGGCAGCGGGTCGCTGGGCGCGCCGGGTACCGCCGCCGACGACCAGCGGGTGGAGACCTGGGCGTCCCGTACGCGCTGCAGGGCCAGCCGTACGGCCTCCTCGAACGGGAACGGATGTCCCGGCGGACTCGGCACGTACCGCTCGATGTCGTGCTCGGCGCAGACCACCTCGTGGCGCAGCGACTCGGTCAGCGGCCGCGCGATGGAGGCGGGGACCGGGGTGACGAGGCCGACCCACCGACTGGAGAGTCCGGGCGTGAGGACGGGCACGGGCAGGATGAGCCGGCGGGGCAGGTTCGCCACCACCGCGTACCCCACCATCATGTCCCGGTACGTCAGGACGTCCGGCCCTCCGACGTCGAAGGCGCGGTTCACGTCCGCCGGCATGCCCGCGGCGGCGACCAGGATCCGCAGCACGTCCCGTACGGCGATGGGCTGGATGCGGGTGTGCACCCAGCTCGGGGTGACCATCACGGGCAGCCGCTCGGTGAGATAGCGCAGCATCTCGAAGGAGACCGAGCCGGACCCGATGATCACCGCCGCGCGCAGCACCGTGGTGGGCACGCCCGAGTCCAGCAGGATGCGGCCGACCTCGGCGCGGGAGCGCAGATGCGGCGACAGCTCCCGCTCGGGCACGCCCCCGGGGGTGAGTCCGCCCAGGTAGACGATGCGGCGTACGCCGGCCGCCCGGGCCTGTGCGCCGAAGATCCGGGCCGCCCTGCGGTCGGTCTCCTCGAAGTCGTCGCCCGTGCCGAGGGCGTGCACGAGGTAGTAGGCCACGTCGACGCCCCGCATGGCCCCGGCCACGGACTTCGCGTCGGTGACGTCCCCGCGCACCGCCTCGACCTCGCCCGCCCAGGGGTGGTCGCGCAGTTTGCCGGGGGAGCGGGCGAGGCAGCGTACCCGGTGGCCGGCGTCGAGCAGCTCCGGGACGAGTCGGCCTCCGATGTACCCCGTGCCGCCCGTCACCAGGCAGAGCGAGCGGCTCTGGGTGTCGTCACCGGACATCGGTTCCCGCCCTTCGGTCGTCGGTGGGGGTGCGTGCCGAGTGCCCCTCGTGGATCACTTCCACACGGGCACGCCGTACGGATGCGGAATCCCCGGGGAAACCGGCATCCCGCCCGCCGCGCCCGCCGCCCGCCGCCCGCCGCCCGCCGTCCGCCGCCCGCCGTCCGCCGTCCGCCGTCCGGCGGAGCTCGGGCCGGGCCGGCCGGCGAGCGCTTCCAGGTGCGAACGCGCTGGTGGTCACCTCGTGTGCTTGTGACGGCCGGCCTGCGACAAGCCGACAGCTTGCACGTCGCCTTCCCGTAGGCGCACAGCAGCATGAGCAATGACGAGGGCTACCCGGTGGAGTCGGTGCTGGACGGGAGGGACGACACCTACTTCCAGCCGCACAACGCGCTTCTGGCGGGAGTGGGGGTCAGGATGGATATGAAAGGCGTCGTTCGCATCGCGAGAGTTGGGGCGAGCCGCCCGCGCAGGTCGCACAGAAGGTCGCCCGGATCAGGGAACTGGCCGCGCGGCATGGCCGTACCCCGCGCTTCGGCATCCGGCTGCACGTCATCACCCGGGACACCGCCGAGCAGGCCTGGGCCGAGGCGAACCGCCTGCTCGACGGCTTCGACGCGGAAACCGTGCGCTCCGTCCAGGCGGGCCTGGCCCGCAGCGAGTCCGAGGGCCAGCAGGGCATGCTCGCCCTGCACGGCGGCAGCCGGGACGGCCTGGAGATCCACCGCAACCTCTGGGCCGGCATCGGGCTGGTGCGCGGCGGCGCGGGTACGGCGCTGGTCGGCAGCCATGACGAGGTCGCCGAGCGGATCAAGGAGTATCACGCCCTCGGAATAGACGAGTTCGTGTTCTCCGGCTATCCGCATCTGGAGGAGGCGTACTGGTTCGGCGAGGGCGTCCTGCCCCGGCTGGCCGCGCAGGGGCTGTGGCGGCATCCCGACGACGCGGGGTCCGCTCCCGCGGCCCGGGTGCCGTTCACGAGCTGACCATCCGCTCACGAACGATTCCCGGAACACCGCCCTTCGCCGATGGCGTCAGGACGAGTTCCGGAAGCGGTCGGACGGCCGGGGCCGCCCGCGGCGAGCCGTTTCGCACTTCCTCCCGGCTTCCTCCCTGCTTCTTCCCGGCTGCCTCCCGGAGCGGACCGCTGGCGAGAAGTGCCGCGGTCAGCGCACGAGGGGAAGGAAGATCGTGTCGACGATCTCTTCGAGGACGCGGTCGGGCGCGGGAGCGAAGGTCGTGAGGATCTCGTGGCGCAGCAGGTCGAAGGGGAGGGACTTGATGCGTTCGGAGAGGCGTTCCGGTGTGATCTCGCCACGGGCGACGGCGCGGTCGAAGAGCAGGTCGGCGGTGTTCTCGCCGTCCGTGGCGAGGAGGTCACCGGGGCTCGTGCCCGTCTCCTGGTGGTAGCCGGCCAGGTGCGCGCTCATGACGGTGACGAACTGGGCGCGAGTGGCGTTGATCGTCCGCATGAGGGTGAGGACGTCCTCGCGCAGGCTCCCGGTGTCGGGGAGGTCGACCCGGGACTGCTCCAGGACGTGGGCGATGGCCGCCCGGACCAGCTCTTCGCGGCCGGACCAGCGGCGGTAGAGCACGGGCGGGCTGGTGCCGGCGCGCCGGACGACGGCGTCCATGGTGAACCTGGCGTAGCCGTGGGCCGTGAGTTCTTCCCAGGCCGCATCGAGAAGCGCCTTCTCCAGTGCCGCTCCGCGGCGCCGCTCAGGCATCCCCACCTCCATTGAATAGACTTGCCTATCTTATATCGGCACCCTACCCTGATGGCCGCAAGATACGACTCTGTATCTTAAGGCGGTTCTCCGTAGGCGCTCCCCATGAGGCTGGTGGTCGCGCCGGGGAAGGAGCGACGCCCATGAGGGAGGAAACCCAGATGACGACAACGGTGGGCTACGACGTGCTCGTGGCGGGCGCCGGGCCGGTCGGCCTGATGCTCGCCACCGAACTGCGGCTGGCGGGGGTCCGGGTGCTGGTCGTCGAACGGCGGACGGAGCGCGACACCGCGCTCAAGGCAGGGGCACTCAACGCCGCCTCCGCCGAGGCGTTCCAACGGCGCGGCCTGCTCTCCGCGATAGAGGCGGTGCAGGGCCGGCAGCCGCTCCAGCAGGAGGGCACGCGGGCGCCTTCCGTCGGGCACTTCGGCGGAATCCAGGTCCCGTCGGACCCCGTCGACCAGGAGGACCCCAGCCTGCGCGGCCGCGGCCCCGAGTGGTACGTGCAGGTCCCGCAGGTCGAGGTGGAGCGGATCCTCGGGCAGCGCGCGGCGGAGCTGGGCGTCGAGGTCCGGCGCGGGGTCGAGGTGCGCGGATTCGACGCCGACGCGGACGGTGTCACCGTTCACCTGCAGGGCGGGGACGAGGTGCGCGTGGCATGGCTCGTCGGTTGCGACGGAGGCCGCAGCCTGGTCCGCCGTCACGCGGGCTTCGAGTTCCCCGGCACGGATCCGCAGATCACGGTCCGGCAGGCGGTGGGCACCGTGGAGGGGGCGGAGCGGCTCGGGCGCGGCTGGCAGCACACCCCCACGGGCGTCTACGTCCACGGGCCGGGACCGGGTCGTGTCCGCACCGTCGAGTTGGACGGCCCGCCGGCGGATCGGGAGGCACCGGTCACGGCGGCCGAGATGGAGGCCAGCCTGCGGCGCGTGAGCGGCGCCGACGTCCGCGTGACCGAGATCGGCGCCGGCACGCGCTTCACGGACCATGCGCGGCAGGCGACGACCTATCGGCGGGGCCGTGTGCTCCTGTGCGGCGACGCTGCCCACGTGCACTCGCCGTTCAGCGGCCAGGGTCTGAACCTGGGGATCGGCGATGCCGTGAATCTGGGCTGGAAGCTCGGCGCCACCGTGCAGGGATGGGCGCCCGAGGGCCTTCTCGACACCTACACCGGTGAACGGCACCCGATCGGCGCCTGGGTGCTGGACTGGACGCGTGCGCAGGTGGCCGTGATGCGCGGGGACGCCTACAGCCGTGCCCTCAGGAGTGTGGTCACGGATTTCCTCGGCACACGGGACGGGGCGACCCACTACGTGAAGCGGATCTCCGGTCTGTGGCAGCGCTACGACCTGGGGGACGGCCACCCGCTGGCCGGGTCGGCGATGCCCGACCTCCGGCTGGACGACGGCACCAGGCTCTCCGACCACACCCATGCGGGCCGGACCCTGCTCGTCGATCTCGCCGGGGACGACCGGCTGGCAGTTCTGGCCAAGCCGTACGCCGGGCGTCTGGAGCTGCTGCGGGGTCGTTCGGAGGGCGCCGGGGTGACCGGCGTGACCGGCCTGCTGGTGCGTCCGGACGGCTTCGTGGCGTGGGCGTCGGCGGCCGCCGGTGACCCCACGGGCCTGGAAGCCGCCCTGACGCGCTGGCTGGGGGACGACAAGAGCGGCACCGGCCTCTGTGTGTAAGCCGTGCACGGACCCTGAACCGCAACTCTCTCCGTTCGTCCGGCGGGACTGCGCAGACGTCCGCTGCCGCGAGGACGGGGGCGAGGGTCCTCTCCCACGTGCCCTCGACGGCCCACCTGATTCCAGAAGGCCCCGTTGAGGGTGAAGTACCCGGAAGCCGACATGCGGTGCGGCCTGCCGGCGCAGGCCGCTTCGAGGAGACCGCCTGTCGGAAGTTCATCCGGTGGGTCGGCGAGTACGGCAATATGCCCGACGCCCGGGGCACCCTCACGGACGAGTAGAGCGGCCAGACCCTGAAGAGCCGGCCCGAGGGACCGTGAAGGCCTGCACGCTGGCCGGATCAAGGAGGCAATGCCATGGCCCATCGCCCACGCCCGAACGTCTGGGTCCCGGACGGTCACGGACCAGTCCGACACGGATCGCGGCTCGCGCGTATTCGGCTCGCGCGGGACTTCGCCGCGACCATGGGTTCCGGCGACAGCCCGGTGATTCCGACCGCCGAGAATCCCCTGATCATGATGGGCAACCCTCCTGGCCGACCCGCTCGGCCTCGGGTATCGGCAGGTCCGCGGCGAGCCGGTGGGCCCGGTCGAGGAGCGGATGCGCGGGGGTGGCTGCCACCCGGAAGATGCTTTCCGAGATTTCTTCCGGCGCCGTGTCGATCCGGGGGCCGGCCGCTCGTACAGGAGGTGACAGAAAGTCGCAGGACCCTGCAGTCACCAAGGAGGACGTCATGAAGCACTACTTGCTCAGCGTGGTCCAGCCGGCCGACGGCACCCCGCCCGCCCCCGAAGCGCTCGCCGCGATCATGCGTGACGTCGAGGCCTTCCACGACGAGTTGCGCGCCGCCGGAGCCTGGGTGTTCGCCGGCGGCCTGCACGGCCCCGACACCGCCACCGTGCTCCGCCCCAAGGACGGCGACGTGCTCATCACCGACGGTCCCTACGCCGAGGGCAAGGAATACCTGGGCGGCCTGTGCCTGATCAGGGCCGCCGACCTGGACGAGGCGCTGGAGTGGGGCCGTAAGGCCGCCCTGGTGATCACGCTGCCCATCGAGGTGCGGCCGTTCGTCGACGAGGACTGATGGACGACACCGCCGGCGCAGAGGCCGTCTTCCGTGCCGAGTACGGCCGCGCGGTCTCCGTCCTCGTCCGCTTCCTCGGCGACATCGACCTCGCCGAGGAAGCGGTGCAGGACGCCTTCGCCACCGCCGTACGCACCTGGCCGGAGACCGGCGTGCCGCCGAGCCCGGCCGGCTGGATCATCACCACCGCCCGCAACCGCGCGATCGACCGGCTGCGCCGCGAGTCCTCCCGGGACGCCCGGCACGCCGAGGCCGCCCGGCTGTACACGCCCCACCTGTCCGCGGCCGGCCCCTGCGCGACCGACGCACCGCCCGAGGAGGGCCCCGTGCGCGACGACCGGCTCCGTCTGATCTTCACCTGCTGCCATCCCGCACTCGCCCTCCAGGCCCGGGTCGCCCTCACCCTGCGCCTGCTCGGCGGCCTGAGCACCGCCCGGATCGCCCGCGCCTTCCTCGTGCCGGAGCCCACCCTCGCGCAGCGCCTGGTGCGGGCCAAGGCCAAGATCCGCGACGCGGGCATCCCCTACCGGGTGCCCCGCGACGCCGACCTGCCCGAACGGCTCGGCGGCGTCCTCGCCGTCGTCTATCTGATCTTCAACGAGGGCTGCTCCGGCGATCCCTCCCTGTGCGCGGAGGCGATCCGCCTCGGCCGGCTGCTCGCCGCGCTGATGCCGGACGAACCGGAGGTCACCGGCCTGCTCGCGCTGATGCTGCTGACCGAGTCCCGGCGGCCGGCCCGGCAGGACGCGGAGGGCGTCCTCGTCCCGCTGCCCGAACAGGACCGCTCCCGCTGGGACCGGGCACTCGTCGCCGAGGGCCAGGACCTGGTCCGGCGCTGCCTGCGCCGCAACCGGCCGGGGCCGTACCAGATCCAGGCCGCGATCAACGCCGTACACAGCGACAGTCCGGACGCCGCCGCCACGGACTGGCGGCAGATCCTGCGGCTGTACGACCAGCTCATGGCCGTGGCGCCGTCCCCGGTGGTCGCCCTCAACCGCGCGGTCGCCGTGGCCGAGAGCGAGGGGCCGGCCCGCGCGCTCGACCTGGTCGACGGCCTGGAACTCGACCGCTACCACGTGCTGCACGCCGTCCGCGCCGACCTGCTGCGCCGCCTGGGCCGCACCGCCGAGGCGGCGACCGAGTACGGCCTGGCCGCCGAACTGGCCGGAAGCGACGCCGAACGGGCCTACCTGGAGCGACGCCGAAGCGACACGAACCCCACGTCCGAACGGCCGACGCCGGAACCGCCCCGCACCACCACGTGACCCGTGCGAGGCCGCCGACGGTCATGTGACCCGCGTCACCGAGGACCGCCGGAATGAACTTGAGAACCTGAAAGGTTGGCAAATGCATCTACCGAGACCTAGGCTCGGGCCGAACCAGCCCGTGCACCACCAGCGAGGCATCCGTGAACCACCCCGCCATAGAGCAGCCCGCCGACATCGTGGCCCGGCTGCGCGCCACTTTCGCCACCGGCCGCACCAAGCCCGTCGAGTGGCGCACCGGCCAGCTGCACCGGCTGCGCGAGCTGCTCACGGAGCGGGGCGCCGACCTCGCCGCCGCCCTCCACGCAGACCTCGGCAAGAGCAGCACCGAGGCCTACCGCACCGAGATCGACTTCACCGTCCGGGAGATCGACCACACCCTCGACCACCTTCAGGAGTGGCTGCGCCCGGAACCCGCCCCGGTCCCGGCCCACCTCGGCGCCGACGCGACGGCCTGGACGCAGTACGACCCCCTCGGTGTCGTCCTCGTCATCGCCCCCTGGAACTACCCGGCGCAGCTGCTGCTCGCCCCGATGGTGGGCGCCCTGGCCTCCGGCAACGCGGTCGTCGCCAAGCCGAGCGAGCTGGCCCCGGCCACCTCGGCCGTCCTGGCCGAGCTGCTCCCGGCCTACCTCGACACCGACGCGGTCGCCGTGGTCGAGGGCGGGGTCCCGGAGACCACGGCCCTGCTGGCCGAGCGCTTCGACCACATCTTCTACACCGGCAACGGCACCGTCGGCCGCATCGTGATGCGCGCCGCGGCCGAGCACCTCACCCCGGTCGCCCTGGAACTGGGGGGCAAGTCCCCGGTGTTCGTCGACCGGGGCACCGACCTCGACGTGGTCGCCGACCGGCTGGCCCGCGGCAAGTTCCTCAACGCCGGCCAGACCTGTGTCGCCCCCGACTACGTCCTGACCGACCCGCGGACGGCGGCCGCCCTGGAGCCCGCGCTGGTCCGTGCGGTCGACGCACTGTTCGGCGCCGATCCGGCGCAGTCGCCGGAGTACGGCCGGATCGTCAACGAGCGGCACTTCGACCGGCTCTCGGGACTGCTCGGCTCCGGCCGGGTCGCGGTCGGCGGCGCGAGCGACCGGACGGCCAAGTACATCGCACCGACCGTCCTCGCGGACGTCGACCCGAAGTCGCCCGTGATGCAGGAGGAGATCTTCGGCCCGATCCTGCCGATCGTCACCGTGGACGGCCTGGACGAGGCGATCGGCTTCATCAACGACCGCGACAAGCCGCTAGCTCTGTACGTCTTCACCGAGTCCGAGGAGACGCGCGGGCGCATCGCCGCCGAGACCTCCTCCGGCGGCCTCGGCTACGGCCTGCCCCTCGCCCACCTCACCGTCTCCGACCTGCCGTTCGGCGGGGTCGGGGAGAGCGGCATGGGCAGCTACCACGGGCGCTACTCGATCGAGACGTTCAGCCACCGCAAGGCCGTGCTGGCCAAGCCGCTCGGCTGAACGGACGGTTCCGGGCCGGGTGTGCGACACTCCGCCGATGACCGCTGAAACGATCACCGCGGACGCCTCCGGAACCTTCGAACTGGGCGACCTGCCCGTCCACCGCATCGGCTTCGGCGCGATGCGGCTGACGGGCAGTGCCGCGTTCCATCTGGGCACCGCCAGCGACCGCGCACGCTCGATCGCCGTCCTGCGCAGAGCCGTGGAACTCGGTGTGAACCACATCGACACGGCCGCGTTCTACTTCTCCTCGCTGCGCTCCGCCAACGAACTCATCAACACCGCCCTCGCGCCGTACGCCGACGACCTGGTCATCACCACCAAGGTCGGCCCCTTCCGGGACTACTACGGGGAGTGGGGGGCCTCGGCCCGCCCCGACCAGCTGCGCGGCCACGTCGAGGAGAACCTGCGTCAGCTCGGCCGCGACCACCTCGATGTCGTCAACTTCCGGCGCCAGCAGCAGGATTCCATCGCCGAGCACGTCGGTGCCCTCGCCGAGCTGCGGGAGGCGGGACTGATCCGGCACCTCGGCGTCTCCGGCGTCCAGCCGCGCCATCTCGCCGAGGCGCTCGACATAGCCCCGGTGGTGTGCGTACAGAACCGGTACGCACTCGACCGTCCCGATCCCCTCGACGACGAGGTGCTGCGGATCTGCGGCGAACGGGGCATCGCGTTCGTACCGTTCTACGCCGTCGCGGGTGAGGCGGGGCCGCAGGCGGCGGCCGGCACCCACGACGAGGAGGTGCTCGCCGTGGCCCGCGCGCACGGCGTGAGCCCGGCTCAGATCCGTATCGCCTGGACCCTCCACCAGGGCCCGCACGTCCTCGCCATTCCCGGCACCGGCAACCCGGACCACCTGACCGAGAACGTCGCCGCGGGCGCCCTGCGGCTCACCAAGGAGGAACTGACCCGGCTGGACGCGCTGCACACCGGGACCGGCTGACGGCGCACCGGCCGGGACCACGCACCGGCCGGGACCACGCACCAGCCGGTGCGATCCCCCACCCAGGCGGTGCCTGCCCTCCCATCCGGCTGATGCCCCCCAGGCGGTGCCCGCCCCCCACGCGGCCGGTGCCGCCTGCCACCTGGCCGGTCCCCCTCACCCGGCCCGTGTCGCCCCCCACCCAGGCGGGCCGCGCACCGCCCGGCGTCCCCCCGCCCTCGTGCGAGCGATCTGCAGACATCCCGTCGCGTCGCGGGCGGCCGCGCGCACGCCGGGCGCGGGAGCTCGCCCGCCGCGGGCGCCCCCCGTATGACGGACGTCGGAGTCCGCCCGGCATCCGTCACACGAGGGGCGTCGGAGTCCGCCCGGCATCCGTCACACGAGGGGCGTCGGAGTCCGCCCGGCGCGGGCGGCGCCGCTCGTGACCGGCGCGGGCACTCCGCCGGGTCGGCACCCCGTCTGACTACAATCCTGTAGGCGGTCTTGCGGTGCGCAGACGAAGACGGGGTGAGGAACGTTCCATGACCGACGCCAAGGACGAACGCCGGCCGGCCGGTGAGCTCGAAGCGAGCGTCATGGCCGCACTCTGGGCCGCCGGCGCGCCCCGGACGCCCGGCCAGGTCCAGCAGGACCTCGGCGCGCACCTCGCCCGTACGACGGTCACGACGATCCTGACCCGCCTGCACGACAAGGGCATGGTCGAGCGGGAGCGCCAGGGCCGCGGCTATGCCTATGTCCCCCTGCAGGACGCCCAGGGCCTGACCGCACGCCGGATGCACAGCGAACTCGACCGGGACAGCGACCGCGAGACCGTGCTCGCCCGCTTCGTCGCCCAGCTCAGCCCCGACGACGAGCGCATCCTGCGCGACCTCCTCGAAGCCGATGACCGATGACCGCACTGCTCCTGCTGCCGCTGCTGCTGCCGTTCGCCCTCCCCGCACCGGCCCGGCGCATCCTGGCCCGGCTCGCCCCGACGGCCACGGCCGCCGAGCGCGCCGCCGACGAAGCCGCCGCCGGTGTCGGCGAGCGGCGCCTGACCGCCCGTGCCATCGCCCGGGCCGCCGTCGCCGGCCAGGCCGCCCGCACCGAGCGTCCCGGCTTCGCCGCCGCCGCGACGACGGGCCCCGTCCCGCAGCGCGTCCAGGCCCTGCCGGCGGAGCCGCGGGGCGTGCACCGCGCCGGCCGTCGCGCCACCGCCCTCCTGCTCGCCTGCACCGCCGTCTCCTGTGTCGCCGCGGTGACCGCGACGGCCGACTTCCACCACCGGGTGGAGATCGCCCAGGGCGACGGGAAACCCTGATCGACCGGGGCTTCCGCCCGGCCGGACGCACGCTTGCGACAGGTGACTGGCGCCCGCGAAGTTTTACGTATAACCTCACCCGCTAACCACCCCCGTTGGAAGGCCCCGATGCGACGCGTTGCCCTGGTCACCCTCGTCGTGGACGACTACGACGAGGCCATCCGCTTCTACACCGAGGCCCTCGCATTCCGGCTGGCCGAGGACGAGCCCCGGCCGGACGGCTCCCGCTGGGTCGTCGTGGAACCCGGTACGGACGGACCCGGCACCGGTCTGCTGCTGGCCCGCGCCAAGAGCGAGGACCAGCGCGCCCGCATCGGGGACCAGACCGGCGGCCGGGTCGGGTTCTTCCTGCACACCGACGACTTCGCGCGCGACCATGCCCGCATGACCGCCGCCGGCGTGACCTTCCTGGAGGAGCCCCGCCACGAGCCGTACGGCTCGGTCGCCGTCTTCCAGGACCTCTACGGCAACCGCTGGGACCTGCTCCAGCCCGCCGGCTGAGCCTCCTGCCGCCGCGCTCCTCGCGCCGCACGCTCCTACCCGCCGCATCGAACAGCCCGCTCAAGGAAAGACCCGCCATGACTGCTACGCGCGTAGACGCCGAAATGATCCGCCGCCTCCCCAAGGCCGTCCTCCATGACCAC
The DNA here is from genome assembly GCF_055657175.1 of Streptomyces sp. NPDC107581. Classification (NCBI taxonomy): domain Bacteria; kingdom Bacillati; phylum Actinomycetota; class Actinomycetes; order Kitasatosporales; family Streptomycetaceae; genus Streptomyces; species Streptomyces sp. NPDC107581. Next base: position 85,457 of record NZ_JBVKBH010000017.1, on the reverse strand, counting down.
CTCGACGGCGGCCTGCGCCCCGCCACCGTCGTCGAGCTCGCGGCCGCGGTGGGCCACACGCTGCCCACCACCGACCCCGACGAGCTGGCCGCCTGGTACTACGAGGCCGCCAACTCCGGCGACCTGGTTCGCTACATAGCCACCTTCGAGCACACCCTCGCCGTGATGCAGAACCGCGAGGGCCTGCTGCGCGTCGCCGAGGAGTACGTCCTGGACCTCGCCGCCGACGGCGTCGTCTACGCCGAGGTCCGCTACGCCCCCGAGCTGAACACCAACGGCGGGCTGTCGCTGAGCGAGGTCGTGGAGACCGTCCAGGAGGGTCTCGCCGCCGGTATGGCCAAGGCGGCCGCCGCCGGCACGCCCGTCCGCGTCGGCACGCTGCTCTGCGGCATGCGCATGTTCGACCGGGTCAGCGAGGCCGCCGACCTGGCCGTCGCCTACCGCGACGCCGGTGTGGTCGGCTTCGACATCGCCGGTGCCGAGGACGGCTTCCCGCCCGCCGACCACCTGGACGCCTTCGAGCACCTGCGGCGCGAGAGCGTGCCCTTCACCATCCACGCCGGTGAGGCGCACGGCCTGCCCAGCATCCACCAGGCGCTCCAGGTGTGCGGCGCCCAGCGCATCGGTCACGGTGTGCGGATCACCGAGGACATCGTGGACGGCAAGCTCGGCCGCCTGGCCGGCTGGGTGCGCGACCGCCGCATCGCGCTGGAGATGTGCCCGACGTCCAACCTCCAGACGGGCTGCGCCACCTCCATCGCCGAGCACCCCATCACGGCCCTGAAGGACCTGGGCTTCCGGGTCACCCTCAACACCGACAACCGGCTGGTCTCCGGTACGACGATGACCCGGGAGATGTCCCTGCTGGTCGAGGAGGCCGGCTGGACCGTCGAGGACCTGCGCACGGTCACCGTGAACGCCGTCAAGAGCGCGTTCATCCCGTTCGACGAGCGCAGGGCCCTCATCGAGGACGTGGTCCTGCCGGGTTACGCGGCCGCGCTCTGAAGCAGCCCCCTGAGGTAGGCGGCCTGTCCGACGTGCTGAAGGTCGTCGGACAGGACGCTCACCAGGCGGACCCCCAGCGTGACCGGGGGGTCCCAGCGCTCGTCGACGACCCGTTCGAGATCCTTGGCGGCCAGTGAGCGCAGGGCGCCGAGGGTCTGCTCGTGCACGGCGTCGTAGTACCCGCTCAGCAGGTCGGCCGACTCGACCCGTACCTTGGCGACCTTCGCCGGACTGTGTCCGTAGCCGGTGGCGTGACGGGGCAGATCGAGGCCGAGGCGCTTCTCCCAGCCCTGGGACAGCCACACCTGGTCGAGGTCGAAGGCGTCGGCGAGGTGGTCGTCCTGCACCCGGGTGAGGTGCCAGACCAGCCAGGCGATGGAATTGGCGCCGGGATCCGGACGGAAGTGCAGCCCGTCCGGGCCGAGGCCGTCGAGGGCGGCATGGACTTCTTCCCGGATGCGGCCGTAGCCGTCGATGAGGACGTCCTTTGCATGCATGCGTCCACCATCGCGCATCGCACGCGGTCATGCGTCCGCAATCCAGCTCCCGTGGAAGCCGAGCGGCACCCGCCCCGGCAGATGGATCCGCGCCAGCGGTTCGCCGGTGAAGTCCTGCGCGGCGAGGATCACCAGGTCGGCGGCGCCCCGGTCCGGGTCGTGGACATAGGCGAGGGCGTAGCCGTCGTCCTCCGCGGCCCGCCCGCTGCCCGGATCGCGCGGCACGAACACCGCCTCGCCCGCGGCCGCGTGCCGGGGCAGCCGGTGCACCTGGGCGGTTCCGCGCAGCAGATCGTGCTTGAACAGCGCGTTGGAGAAGGCCCGGTCCGGCGGGGTGCCGCCGTCGGGGGTGAGGTACGCGAGCGTCATGTCGGCGGCCGCGGCCGAGTAGCCGTAGCGGTGCCGGCGGGCGACCAACGACTCGTTGACCCGCGGGAATTCCTGCGGCCGGTCGTCCAGGACCCGCTGGTGCACGCTCCCGTGGCGCAGGTCGACGGTCCAGCGTTCGAGCTTCACCGTGCCGGCCCCGTACGGCCCGCCGGAGCCGCACCCGGCGACCTGGAACGGCGCCGGATACGTCGTCAGGTCGACGACCACCGAGGAGCCCTCGTCGTAGGCGTTGAGCGTGTGCGAATAGAAGACCGGGTCGATGCCGAACCAGCGCACCGGGCCGCCGGCGCGCCGCATGACCCCCACCCGGGTCGGGTGCTTCCGGTTCCAGATGTACGGCACCGGGGCGCCGCGTCCGGCGGCCGCCGGGTCGAAGGTCACCGGGATGTCGAAGACGACGACATGCTGCTCGGTGAGGGCGAAGTCGTGCATCATCGGCGCGTCCTGCACCGGGATCCGCGTCGTGCGGGAGACCCGCCCGGCGGGGTCCACGACCATGTGCCGCACATGGTCCCAGGCCGGGTAGTAGGCGATCGCGTGGAGTTCCCCGGCGTGTGCGTCGTACTTGGTGTGGGCGGTGAACGCCCCCTCCAGGGTGCCCCGGAAGTCGTAGGTGCCCACGGTGTTCAGCTCGCCGTCCAGTTCGTACGGCAGCGGACCGCTCTCCTGCAGCGCGAGGATCCGCCCCCGGTACGGGATCACATGCGTGTTGCAGGCGAAGTCGTCCGGCGGTACCGGCCCCGGGTATGGCTCGCCGAGCTTCTGCGCCACCTGGGAGGACCGCACCCACCGGTTGCGGTACCACTCCGCCTTCCCGTCGCGCAGCCGTACCCCGTGCACCATCCCGTCGCCGAGCATCCAGTGGTGGGCGCGGGGGTCCTCCAGGCCGAGCGCATTGGGGCCGTTGCGCAGGAAGCGGCCGTTGAGCTCGCGCGGGATGCGGCCGGTGACCGGCAGGTCGAAGGCCGTCAGCTCCTCGGTGACCGGCTCGAAAGCCCCTTCGAGAAAGGGAAAGCGGCGTTGTGCCGCGGCCGGTTGCGGCCGCGCCGACGCCTGGTGCCCCGCCGTCGCGACGAGCGCGCCCGCCGCGGCGAGACCGGCCGTGCCCCGCAGCACCGTCCGCCGTGTGTGCTCTGCCATCTTCCGTCCTCCTGATCGTCGTCGAGGTGACTGACGGTCACGAGTCTGCGGCGGTCGGCGGCCGGAATCAGGAGGTCTGGGGCCCGTCCTGGGGTGGTGCCAACCCCCCTGTTTCCAGGAGCGTGACCAGCGCGCGGGCGGCGGGGCTGGTGGCCCGCTCCGGCGGCAGCAGCGCCACGGTCTCGTAAGCCGCCCCGTCCGCGCCCTGCAGCGGCAGCGCCATGAGCGAGGGCCGCTTGTGCCGGAAGTGCCGCGGTACGACGGCTATGCCGAGGTTCTCGTCGACCAGGTCGAGCAGGCTGTGCACATCGTTGACCTCCAGGGCGACCGTGCGCGGCACGCCGGCCGCGGTGAAGGCGGCGTCGGTGGTGCGGCGCGGGCCCCAGTCCGGGTGGAAGTCCACGAAGACCTCCCCGGCCAGGTCCTCCGGGGTGAGCACCGTGTCCGCAGCGGCCAGCCGGTGGCTCGGGTGGCACAGGACGGTCATCGGTTCGCTGGTCAGCGAGACCGAGCGCAGCTGGTCGCTGTCCGCCCGGGTGCGGTAGGCGAAGGCCAGGTCCAGCCGCCCCGCCGCGACCTCCTCGGCCAGGGCGCCCGAACCGGCCTGCCGCAGCCGGATCTCCACGTCCGGGTGGCACCGCCGGAAGGCCGCCAGCAGCCGCGCCACATGCACGCCGGCGATGCACTGCTCGTTGCCCAGCGCCAGTGTGCCGCGCAGCACCCCCTGCACGGCGGCCACCGCCTCGTGCGCCGACCGCACCTGTGCGAGGATCCGCTCGGCCTCCGCCAGCAGCGCGCGCCCCGCCTCGGTGAGCGTCACCCGCCGGGTGGTGCGCACGAACAGCGGCGCCCGCAGCTCCCGTTCCAGGGACCGGATGGAGGCGGACAGCCCGGACTGGGACACCATCAGGCGTTCGGCCGCCCGGGTGAAGTGCTGGTCCTCGGCGACCGCGACGAAGTGCTGGAGGTGACGCAGTTCCATGATTGAGAAGCCTAGCCGCACAATTCCATCGGATTCTCCTGTTGGACCGCTGCGCGCGGCCCGCGGAAGAGTGGCACCGGTAGTTCGAGTGCCAACCCCTCTGGAGTCGCGTTGTACACCGCACACCCCGACCGCTACGCCGACATGCCCTACCGGCGCACCGGACGCAGCGGCCTGAAACTCCCCGCGCTGTCGCTCGGCCTGTGGCACAACTTCGGGCCCGACCGGCCCGTCGAGACCCAGCGCGCCATCCTGCGCCGCGCCTTCGACCTCGGCGTCACCCACTTCGACCTGGCCAACAACTACGGCCCCCCGCCCGGCGCCGCCGAGTCCGCGCTGGGCGAGGCCCTGCGCGCCGACTTCACGCCGTACCGCGACGAGCTGGTCATCTCGACCAAGGCGGGCTACCTGATGTGGCCGGGCCCGTACGGCGAATGGGGCTCGCGCAAGTACCTGCTGTCCTCGCTCGACCAGAGCCTTGCGCGGATGGGCCTGGACCACGTCGACATCTTCTACTCGCACCGCCCCGACCCCGAGACTCCGCTGGAGGAGACGATGGGCGCCCTGCACACCGCGGTGCAGCAGGGCAAGGCGCTCTACGTCGGCGTCTCCAACTACTCGGCGGAGCAGACCCGCGAGGCCGCCCGCATCCTCGGCGAACTCGGCACCCCCCTCCTCATCCACCAGCCGCGCTACTCGATGCTCGACCGGCGCCCCGAGGACGAGGGCCTGCTGGACGCCCTGGACGAGCTGCAGGCCGGCTCCATCGTGTACTCCCCGCTGGAGCAGGGCCTGCTGTCCGGCCGCTACCTCGACGGCATCCCCGAGGGCTCCCGGGCCGCGGGCGACAGCCCCTTCCTGAACTCGGAAGCGGTCACCGAGGACCTGGTCGGCCGGCTGCGCGCCCTGGACGACATCGCCAAGTCCCGCGGCCAGACCCTGGCCCAGCTGGCCCTGGCCTGGGTGCTGCGCGGCGGCCGGGTCACCTCGGCCCTGGTCGGCGCCAGCAGCCCGCAGCAGATCGAGGACAGCGTCGGCACGATCCGCGACCTGGACTTCGAGGAGGAGGAGCTGGCCCGGATCGATGCCATCGTCGGGAAGTGAGCCGCCGGTGAGGGACTGAGCCGCGTCTGAGACGGCCGAGAACCGGGCGACGAACGGACGCGGGCGGAAATCCGTACCCCACACGTTCCGATCTCTTCGGTCTCTTCCACCGGTCTCTTCCATTGGTCTCTTCCGCCGGGTCCATCGGTCTCTTCCGCCGGGCTTCGGCGCAGGACCACGGTGAATTTCCGCGTCCCCTTTTCTGTGCGCTGCCCGTTCCCTTTTCGATCGCGTTCATGTTCCTTCCGTCGGTGTTGACGACGTTCTCCGCCCGCGGTGATCTTTTCCGGGCCACCCGTGGATTCGTTCCGGGCCTTTCCCGCCCCTGACCACCGCGAGCGGAAGAACTCGTCGCTGCCCCGGCCTCAGGCGCCCGGAAGCCGGTCCAGGAAGCCCAGCACCTGCCGGATACGGCCCTCGCCGTCCAGCGTGATCACGTCGGACCCGGCCACCGGAGCCGAGCCGTCCGCCTCGTTCACCAGTTCCCAGGAGAAGCGCGCGATGTCGTGGTGCCCGTCCACCGCACCGGTGGGACGGAACGCGAACCCCGGGAACTGCTCGTGCGCCGCGGTGATCACGGCCGCGATCTGCTCGTGGCCGCGGACGTCGGCGAGCGGGTCGGTGTAGCCGCCGTCCGCGGTCCAGGCCGCGGCGACCGCCTTCGTGAGGGCCTCGGGCTCGGTGGCGTTCCAGGCCTCGAAGTAACGGGCGACGGCGCTCTCGTAACCTTCGGTGTTCACGGTCATGGCGAATCAGCCTCCATCGAGGTCGTATCTGCTGGTCAGGAGCCGGATCCGGGTGTTCGCCGATCCGGTGTGACCACCATGCCGGAGAAACGCGGGGCGGGTCGATTACCTCCCGGGTAATACCGGGGTGCCGCACGCCGTGCGCATTTTTGGCCAGAACGGGCGCGGAATATGCCAGGAGACTGGCTGGAAAGACATGGTGACAGTGTTTCGGGAGTGGCGATACTCAAACGCCAGGGGCACTTCACCGCACAGGACCCGCAGGGAAAGCGAGGGCCCGGCCGGCACGTCAGCAATGCGTTCGGGGGAGTGATCGTGCACGACGAATTCCTGTGCCATGTCACCGCGTACGGCGTATGCGGCGGACAGCGCATCGGCGTACCGCTCGGCACCTATCGCGCGCCGACCCTGGCCCTGGCCCTGTGGTGGCTGCGGGACCGGGCGTCCTGGATCGCCGAGCGGCTCGATCCGAGCCCGCAGGACCCCGCCTTCCCGGCCGGCGCGCTCGTCCCGGTCGGGGACACGGTGGCCGACGTCCCCGCCCTGCTGCGCGGCTGGTGTGCCGATGCCGACGGGCAGGAACTGGTCGCGGAGGAGCTGGCGGGCGGCCGGCTGGTGCGGATCGCCGCCAGCGACGAGACCACCGAGTACGAACTGCTCGCCGAGTCCGTCGACGCGCTGCGCATGCAGCGCACCCTCCCGGCGCTCGTCGTACCCGTCGCCTGACACGTGCCACCGCGGACACCGCACCTGCCCTCGGCCACCCCCGCCGGGCAGGCACACGCGTGAGCGAATCGGTAGAATTCTGGTCATGGCGGAGCGGCCGGTCGCCCCGGCGGCGCCCGAACTCGTCCTGGAGACCGACACGGGCTCCACGGTGATGAGCCCGGGCCACGACTACCGCGTCGGGCGTGATCCGTTGAGCGACATCGTGCTGGACGATGCCCGGGTGTCGTGGCACCACGCGGTGCTGCGCTGCGAGCACGACCGCTGGATGCTCGAAGACGCGCAGAGCACCAACGGCACCTACGCCGACGGCCGTCGCATCCACGCGTGGGACGTCCGCCCCGGCAGCGTCATCCGCTTCGGCAACCCGGCCGACGGCCCCCGGGCCGTGCTCACCGGGGCGCCCGCGCCCGTCCCCGGTCACCCCCCGGCCGTCTCGCACCCCGAACTGACCGGCACCTTCCGGCACCCGAGCCGCGTACGGCCGCTGCCCGCGCGCACGATCCGCATCGGCCGCGCCGACGACAACGACCTCATCGTCGACGACCTGACCGTCTCCCGCCACCACGCCGAGCTGCGCGCCACCACGGACGGCGGCTACGAGATCGTCGACCTGGGCAGCCACAACGGCACCTACCTCAACGGCCGGCCCGTCACCCGCGCCCCTGCCGGGCCCGGTGACGTCGTCGGGGTCGGCCACATCACGTACTCCCTGGTCGGCGACGAGCTCCAGGAGTACGTCGACACCGGCGAGATCTCCCTGGACGTCCAGGACCTCACGGTCGCCGTCGAGCGCGGCAGCAAGGTCCTGCTCGACCACGTCTCCTTCCCGGTGGGGGAGAAGTGCCTGCTCGCCGTCGTCGGACCGAGCGGCGCCGGCAAGTCCACGCTGCTGAACGCCCTGACCGGACAGCGGCCCGCCGACCACGGCACCGTCCTGTACGACGGCCGTGACCTGTACCGCGACTACGCCGAACTGCGCCGGCGCATCGGTCTGGTCCCGCAGGACGACATCCTGCACCCCCAGCTCACCGTGCGCGCCGCCCTCACCTACGCCGCCGAGCTGCGCTTCCCCGAGGACACGGAGAAGACCGAACGGCAGGCCCGGGTGGACGAGGTGATCCGGGAACTGGGCCTCGAACAGCGCGCCGGACAGCCCGTGCACAGCCTCTCCGGCGGCCAGCGCAAACGGGTGAGCGTCGCCCTGGAGCTGCTGACCAAGCCGTCGCTGCTGTTCCTGGACGAGCCGACCTCCGGCCTCGACCCCGGCATGGAGCGGTCCGTGATGCACATGCTGCGCGGGCTCGCCGACGACGGCCGCACCGTCATCGTGGTCACGCACAGCGTCCTCAGCCTCGGCGTCTGCGACCGTCTCCTGGTCCTCGCCCCCGGCGGCCGGATCGCGTTCTACGGCGTGCCCGACGACGCCCTCGCCTTCCTCGGCTTCGAGCAGTGGCCGGACGCCTTCGAGGCCTTCGACCGCGAGCGGGACCGGGACTGGCCGGGGGAGTACCGCCGTTCTCCGTTCCACCGGCACTACATCACCGAGGCCACCACCCAGCCCCGCCACCCGCACCAGGACTCCCGGCCGGCCGTCCCCGTGCCCCCGCGTCCCCGCAGCCCGGGCGCCCAGCTCGGCACCCTGGTGCGCCGCTACACGGCCGTCCTCGCCGCCGACCGCACGTTCCTTGTCGTCATGGTCGCCCTGCCGTTCGTGATGGGCGCCATGGCGCGGGCTCTCGCGGGCGGCAGGCTGACCCAGGACACCGCGATGAACGCACTGCTCATCCTGTGTGTCGGCGGCGTGCTCACCGGCGCCGCCAACGGGGTGCGCGAACTCGTCAAGGAACGCGCGGTCTACCGGCGCGAACGCGCCGTCGGCCTGTCCAGACCGGCGTACCTGATGTCCAAGGTCGTGGTGCTCGGCACCGTCACGGTCGCCCAGGCAGTCGTCCTCACCCTGGTCGCCCTGGCCGGCGTCGACCTCGGCGCACCCGGCGGCAGCGGCGTTCTGCTGCCGCCCCTGGCCGAAATCACCCTCGCCGTCGCCCTGCTGGCGTTCACGGCCATGATGCTCGGCCTGCTGGTCTCGGCACTCGTGCGCAAGGAGGAGGTGACGATGCCGCTGCTGGTGCTGCTCGCCGTCATCCAGGTCGTCTTCTGCGGCGCGCTGCTCCCGCTGCACGGCGTGCCCGTCCTCGAACAGGTCTCCTGGCTGGTGCCCTCCCGCTGGGCGCTCGGTGCCATGGCAGGCACCATCGGGCTGGCCCGGATCGTGCCCGGGGTCCTGACCTCCGACCCCCTGTTCCGGCACTCGACCGGCGTCTGGCTGCTCAACCTGGCCATGCTGCCGGTGCTCTCCGTCGGCTACGGCCTGCTGGTCGACCGGCTGCTGCGCGGGCAGGAACCCGCCGTGATGCGGAAGTAGGCGCTGCGATGTCGAAGCCGACGAACCAGGACCCTGCCGCATTCCGGCCCACGCACGTCGTCCCGCCCCACGGCATGCCCGCCTGGGAGGCCCCGGACCCGGCCCGCCCGACGGTGCCTCTCGACCCGCTGCTGCCCGTGGAGCTGGTGGAGCGGCGCGGTGACTGGGGGCACATCCGCTGCGCCAACGGCTGGGCCGCCTGGGTCGACGGCCGGCAGCTGGTCGCCATGCCCCAGGACCCGCCCGCCGCCGAGGACACGACCGCCGCGACCGCCGACCCGCGCCCCCTGCTGGCCGCCGTCGAGGAAGCCCTGGCCGGCTACCGGTCGGCGGTGGAGGAACTGGCGGCCGGCGGCCTGGACGGCGAGACGTTCCAGCACCGCACCCACGCAGTGCGGATCGGCATCGTGGTCGACGGCGAGTCCATGTGGGTGTACGACCCGGACGAGGGCCGCTGGCTCTACGGCGACGGACGGCACCTGAACACGTACGCCACCGACCGGACGGCGCAGGGTGAGGACGCCGGGCACGCACCCACCCGGTACGCCACCCCCAAGGGTGAGCCCTGATGGAGAGCCAGGCCGGTCTGTCCTCCGGCCGGCCCGCGGGGCTGATCGGGTGCCAGGTGGCGAACTACCTGGTCGAGAGCGAGATCGGCCGCGGCGGTATGGCCGTCGTCTACCGCGCCCGCGATCTGCGCCTGGACCGCACCGTCGCCCTGAAGCTGCTCGCCCCGGAACTCGCCCGCAACGACACCTTCCGACAGCGCTTCACCCATGAGTCCAGGGTGGCCGCCTCGCTCGACCATCCGCACATCGTGCCCGTCTTCGAGGCCGGCGAGACGGACGGCGTTCTCTACATCGCCATGCGGTACGTCTCCGGCCGCGATCTGCGCCGTCTCCTCGACGAACGCGGGCCGTTGGCCTTCGGGACGGCCGTGCGCATCGCCGCGCAGGTGGCCTCCGCGCTGGACGCCGCCCACGAGCGCGGTCTGGTCCACCGCGACGTCAAGCCCGGCAATGTCCTGGTCGCCCGGGGCACCGACAGCGACCACCCCGAGCACGTGTACCTCACCGACTTCGGCCTGACCAAGAAGTCGCTGTCCCTGACCGGGTTCACCAGCGTCGGCCAGTTCGTCGGCACCCTCGACTACGTGGCGCCGGAGCAGATCTCCGGCCGTCCCGTCGACGGTCGCTGCGACGTCTACGGCCTCGCCTGCGTCGTCTACGAGACCCTGACCGGACATCCGCCCTTCGTGCGCGAGGACGACATGGCCCTGCTGTGGGCCCATCAGTACGACGAGCCGCCCCCGCCGAGCAAGTCGCGCCCCGGGCTGCCCCCCGCCGTAGACGCCGTCTTCGGCCAGGCCCTCGCCAAGAGCCCGGACGCCCGCCACGACACCTGCCTCGGCTTCGTCGCCGCCCTGCGCTCCGCCCCGGCCGGCGCCCCCGCCGGCAGCCGCCCGCCCCCGGAGCCGGTCCTGGGGCCGTCCACAGGGCCGTCGCCCGGGCCGTCCGTGGGGCTGCCGTCCGAGCCGCACACAGGGCCGTCCTCGGACCCGCATACAGGGCCGTCGTCCGAGCCGTCCCCGGGGCCGTCGTCCGAGCCGTCCGCAGGGTCGTCCTCGGAGCCGCACACGGGACCGTCCCCGGAGGCGGACGTCAGGACCGCCGCCGGCCCCCCACAGCCACCGGACTGGGCCGGACCGGTCTTCCGCCAGGGGTCCCGACCCGCGGGTCCGGGCCGAGGGCCCGGCTAGGGGGCGCCGAGCCTTCCGCCGGGGCGTGCCGACACCCCGCCCCGCCGCCGCACCGGTCGGGCCAGCAGCGCTCCCAGGAAGCCCGCGGCCAGCCCCCAGAGCGCCCCGAGGCCCACCGCCTGCCACAGCCGGGGCCTGAGGAGCACCTCCCCGGACAGACCGCCGCCCAGATCTCCGATGCCGAGCAGGGACAGACCGTAGTGCGCCGAGATCCGGCACAGCAGACAGACCATGAACACCGTCAGCGCCAGCGCGACACCGAGGCGTACGGCGTGCTGCCAGGCCCGGACGCCGGCCGGGGCCCGGGCCGCCGTCCCGAAGGCGACGGCCAGCAGCAGCACCACGTCCGTGACCAGGAGCCACCACATCCTGCCGTCGTGGGCGGTGAGCGTGCGCAGGTTCAGCGTGGCGATGCCGGGAGTCCGCAGGATCTCGTCCAGCACATGCGGCATCGGCAGGCCGAACGAGCCGTCCACCCTTCCGTACCAGGTGGCCCCCTGGCCGAGGGTGAGGGCGAGCCAGGCCAGATTGGGGAGGCCGAGCAGGATCAGGGCGAAGGTCTCGGCGGGCTGTCCGCGCGTCGCCGCCGACACCAGCGCGAGGACGAGGCCCACAGCCACGTAACCGAGCAGCAGGACGGCCATGGCGTGGGCCGCCGGGCGCACCGATGCGTGACAGCGCAGCAGCCGGCCGGGCAGCGGAGCTCCGGGCGCCACCAGCAGGGCCAGCACCAGCACCCCGGCCAGCCACAGCAGTCCGAACAGTACGGTCAGCGGCGCGTCCGTGGTGAACCCGATCCTCGGCGTCGCGTCCAGCAGGCCGGTGAGATCGCTGAGCGTGCCGTTGCCCAGGTCGACGGCGAAGGTCTGCCGGGCGGCCAGCGCGAGGCCGATCAGCGCGAGCAGCCACAGCACCGCGATCCGGGCGGCCCAGCCGGCCAGCTCCCGGGCCGAGGCGACCGCCCGGTGCCGCAGCGGCCGCAGGAAGCCCGCGCCGATCACCAGCGCCCCGGCCAGGGTCACCGAAAGGGGCAGCACGGTGAGACCGGCCCGGGCCCGCGCCAGCTCACCCGCGTTCCCGGAGAGTTCGAGCGTGCCGCCGACCGCTGCCACCACGGTCGCCATCACCACCCGGACGAAGGCCCCGTCCGGCAGCCCCGCCGCCCCGGCCGCCCACAGCCCCAGTGCGGCGAGCAGGATCATGACGGCCAGCCCGGTCAGCACCGCCGCCACGGCCTGCACCCAGCCGTGGCGGGCGGCGGGCCGCGCGGAGTCGGTCGGAGGGCTCACCCTTGTCACGCTAGGCAGCGGCCGGACAGCCCGCCCGCCGGGTGGGCCGTCCGGCGTCGGCTTGCGAGCCCCACGGGAGCGGAGCACACAATGGGTTCGGTGTGCATTAAATGCGCATAAAGCGGGACTTAGTCTGCTATAAGCCGCGCACTGCGACGGGAAGAAGGGCTCGTGAGCGTCGAACCTCCGTCCTCCGGCCACCCGACCGGACCGCCCTCCGGCCCCCTGTCGGGACCCTCCCAGCCCCCTGCCGGACCACCCCCCTCCCCTCCCTCGCCCCCGCCGGGCGGCGGGGACGGAGCCGGTTCCAGGGGTCCGCACCAGCAGTGGTGGAGGTCCGCGCCCCGCATCGCCGCCATCACCGTCGTCTTGGTCGCCGCGGCCGTCGTGGCAGTGGTCCTCACCCGTGGCGGCGGTGGCTCGTCCGCCAAGGGCGGCGAGGTCTTCCTGCAGGCCGCGGGCAAGACGGGCCCCGATCCCTTCACGGAATCGACCACGACGAAGGAGTCCGCGCCCGCGGCGACGTTCTCCCCGACGGTGTCCGCCGCCCCCGGCGACGAGGTGCGCGGTGTCCAGGGCGGTGCCCCCGGCCTCTACAGCGGCACCCGCAACACTCCCAGCTGTGACGTCGAGAAACAGATCAAGGCCCTCCAGGCCGACCCGGCGAAGAACCGTGCGTATGCCGCCCAGGCCGGCGTCCAGCCCGCCGCCGTCCCCGCCTATCTGCGCTCGCTGACCCCCGTGACGCTGCGCGTCGACACCCGTGTCACCAGCCACGGCTACCGCAACGGAGCCGCCACCAGCTTCCAGTCCGTCCTCCAGGCGGGCACCGCCGTCCTCGTCGACGGGCACGGCGTGCCCCGGGCGCGCTGCGCCTGCGGCAACCCGCTGACCCCGCCGGTCGCCCAGCGCGGCGCGCCGCGGGTGACGGGCGACCGCTGGGCGTCGTACCGGCCCTCGACCACCGTCGTGGTCGTGCCCGCGCCGACGGTCGTCAACGTCTTCGTGATCTACGACTCCGACCACGGCGACTGGTTCCACCGGCACCGCGGCGACGACAGCGCCCGCCACGACCAGCACACGAAGCCGCCGAAGGACCCGCACCCCTGGAACCGTCCGATCCCCTGCGCGTCCGCACCGGGCACGACCGGGAAGCCGGGCTCCCCCTTGCCGCCCTGCCCCTCGGCATCGACGTCGAGCGGCCCCTCCAAGTCGTCCTCCTCGTCTCCTTCGGCTTCCTCGTCCCAGTCGTCGTCTTCTTCTTCCTCCTCCTCGTCCAAGCCCTCCTCGTCCAAGCCCTCGTCCTCGGCTTCGCCGTCGTCGTCCAAGGGGGAGTCCTCGGAGTCGCCGTCGTCGAAGACCCCGTCCTCGCAGTCGCCGTCGACGGAGACCTCCACCCCGGCGTCACCCTCCTCGCAGTCTTCGCAGTCTTCGCAGTCCTCGGAGTCATCGGAGTCATCGGCCTCGTCCGCGGAGTCCTCCGGGGCAGAGTCCCCGTCCGGCTCCGCCGCGTCCCCGCAGACCGGCGGCCAGACCGTGACCTCCAGCGCCCAGGTGCCGCCGAGCACGGCCCCCTCGGGGACGTGACCCCCGCGCTGTGCGCGCTCGGCGAACGCACCCGGGGGACTGCGCGGCCCGCCTCGGGGTACGAGGACTGGTGCGAAAGCGATCGACCGGACCCGGCTTCCGAGAGAGACATGCATGACCGAGCACCTGGGCGGGGCAGTGATACCGACTGGCTTCGACGTACCCGTGGAGCCGCTGCGATCGGCGGCGCACTACACCGGCGAACCCGGATGCATCGCCGAGGCGCGGGCCTTCGCGGCCCGGTTCCTGCAGCGGCTGCGGACCGAGTGGTGTGCCGCCATCGACGGCCGGACCGACGGTGAGCTGCTGCTCGTCGTGAGCGAGCTGGTCACCAATGCCGACCGGCACAGCAGCGGCCCGTACATCCTGGAAATGGAAGGCACGGACAGCGCGGTCAGCGTGGCCGTCTACGACAGCAGCGTGGCCCTGCCCCGCCGGTTCCCGAAGAACCCCGAGCGCGTCGGCCGGCACGGCCTGGAGATCGTGCACGCGCTTGCCGCCGAGGTGACCGTGGAACGGGTTCCGGTCGGCAAGCGCGTGTGCGCACGAGTCCCGCTGAAGGCCTGAGCCCAGGCGCTCGGGGAAGGCCTGAGCCCAGGCGCTCGGGCGATGCTCAGGCGCAGCCGAGTTCGCCGAGCATGCCCCGGCGCAGCCGCGAGATGATCCGCTTGATCAGCCGGGAGACGTGCATCTGGGAGCAGCCGAGCCGTTCCCCGATCTCCGCCTGGGTGGCCTCCTCGACGAACCTGAGGTGGATGATCTGCCGGTCGCGGTCACTGAGCTCGGCCATGAGCGGCGCGAGGGCGTGGAAGTCCTCGACGAGCCCCAGGCCCTTCTCCTCCACACCGATGAAGTCGGCGAGCACCGCTTCGCCGTCCTCGGGGCCGTCGCCGTTGAGCGCGGCGTCCAGGGACGCGGAGTTGTACCCGTTGGAGGCGAGCTGGGCCTCGACCACCTCGTCCTCGGAGATGTTCATCAGCGTGGCCAGTTCGGCGACCGTCGGGTCCCGGTCCAGCCGGCTGGACAACTCGTCGCGCGCCTTGGCCAGATCCACCCGCAGCTCCTGCAGCCGCCGGGGTACGTGCACCGCCCAGGTGGTGTCCCGGAAGAACCGCTTGATCTCGCCCATGATGTACGGCAGCGCGAAGGAGGTGAACTCGACCTCCCGTGACAGGTCGAACCGGTCGATGGCCTTGATCAGGCCGATCATGCCGGTCTGGACGATGTCCTCCATGTCGTCGCCGCGGCCCCGGAACCGTCCCGCCGCGAACCGCACGAGCGACATGTTCATCTCGATGAGGGTGTTGCGCGCGTACTGGTACTCGTGCGTGCCCTCCTCCAGTTGGGTGAGCCGCCGGAAGAACTGGCGTGACAGCTCCCGTGCATCACGCGGCGCGACGGACGCCGGGTCCTCGATGCCAGGCAGTGATGCCTCGCCCGTCCTGTCCTGCTCGGTCCTGTCGACGACGACCTCTGCTTCCGACCGGATACCGGCGGTGCTCATTGCCTCTCCCATGATCGTCACGGTGCGACGGATGCCGCTACGGCCTCTATGTGTTCGCCCCCTGCCCGGGTTGCGATCCATCGAGTACCCGCTGTGCGGGCTTCCATGCCGGCCCGCAGCGTCGCTCACCCGGCGCGTACCCGCGGTGACATGACGCATGCGCCCCCGGTCTCCGGCAGGCGGGAAATCGACGTTCCCGGACACGCGCGCGATGCCCGGCCTAGGCTGACCGGGTGAGCAACCAGGTGAGCAACGAGGCCCGTGTGATCCCACTGCGAGCGGAGCCCGCCCGGCCGGACGCCCCCGGGCCCGCACCCAAGGAGCCCCTGTGGCGCGATCTGGTCGGTGAGGTGCTGCGCCGGGAGCGGCTGGCGCAGCAGCGCACGCTCCGCGACGTGGCCGAAAAGTCCCGGATCTCGCTGCCCTACCTGTCCGAGATCGAGCGCGGCCGCAAGGAGGCCTCCTCGGAGGTCCTCGCGGCCGCCGCCCACGCACTGGGTCTCGGCCTCGGCGACCTGCTGTCCCGCACACAGGGCGAGTTGACCCGGCAGAGCGTCACTGCCCGCCGTACGGCGGCGGCGCCGCGGCACCGCAGGCCGTACGACGGGTTGTGCCTGGCGGCCTGAGACGCCGTCAGCCGATGCCCTTCTCGCGCAGCTGCCGGAAGAAGGCCCGGACGTCGCCGACCAGCAGGTCCGGCTCCTCCATGGCCGGGAAGTGCCCGCCCCGGCCGAACTCCGTCCAGCGGACGATGTTGTCCGTGCGGTCCGCCTTGCTCCGCAGCGGCACCTGCAGCTCGGCGGGGAACACCGCCAGCGCGGTGGGCGCCGTGGACGGTTCGGCGGGCGCCGCCGCACGGCCGGTGGCGTGCGCGCGCTCGTAGTAGATCCGGGCGGACGAACCGGCGGTCCCGGTCAGCCAGTACAGCATCACGTTGGTCAGCAGCAGGTCCCGGTCCACCGCCTCCTCGGGCAGCTCCACGGAGTCCGTCCACTCCCGGAACTTCTCGACGATCCAGGCGAGCTGGCCGACGGGCGAGTCCGTCAGCGCGTACGCCAGGGTCTGCGGCCGGGTCGAGTGCAGCAGGGCGTACGCCGCCGCGTCGCCCGACCAGGCGGACCAGCGGCGCCACGAGACGAGCGTGCGCTCCCGCTCCTCGGGGCCGAGCGCGGCCAGCTCCTCCTCGGTGGGCTCGCTGGTGGCCTGCGCGCCCGGCAGCAGGTTGAGGTGGACGCCGATCACCCGGTCGGGATGGGCGCGGCCCAGCTCGCGGGAGATCATCGCGCCCCAGTCGCCGCCCTGCGCGCCGAACCGCTCATAGCCGAGGCGCCCCATCAGGTCGGCCCACGCGTCGGCGACCCGGCCCGCCTCCCAGCCGGTGTCCGTCGTGGGCCCGGACAGTCCGAACCCGGGGATGCCCGGCACCACGACATGGAAGGCGTCGGCCGGATCCCCGCCGTGGGCCGCCGGGTCGGTGAGCGGTCCGACGACGTCCAGGAACTCCACGATCGACCCCGGCCAGCCGTGCGTGATGACCAGCGGGACGGCGTCCGGCTCCGGCGAGCGGATGTGCGCGAAGTGCACGTTCGCCCCGTCGATGGTGGTCGTGAACTGCGGCCACTCGTTCAGCCGGGCCTCGGCCGCACGCCAGTCGTACGTCTGCCGCCAGTACTGCGCGAGTTCCCGCAGGTAATCCGGTGGCACCCCGTACGCCCAGCCCACCCCGGGCAGGCCGTCCGGCCAGCGGGTGCGGTCCAGGCGGTCGTACAGGTCGTCGAGGTCGCTCTGGGGGACCGACAGACGGAAGGGGCGGATGCTGCTCTCGGCGGTCGAAGAGGTCGTCGAAGGGGTCATGACCCGGATGCTACTGGGGGACCGTCGTCACCCGCGGGGAGCAGTCCGGGGCGCGGCCGATGAGTTTCGCCGCGCGGACCGGTCGGTAAGGGTGACCGTGTTTCCACACTCCAGGAGGTGCCCATGACCACGGACGGCTTCACCACGTGTCTCTGGTTCGACGGCCGGGCCGAGGAGGCCGCCGACTACTACGTGTCGGTCTTCAAGAACTCCAGCATCCAGCGCGTCGCACGCTACACCGAGGCGGGCCCCGGCCCGGCCGGCTCCGTGGTGACCGTGGAGTTCACGGCCAACGGCCAGAAGTTCGTCGCGCTCAACGGCGGTCCCCAGTTCACGTTCACCGAGGCGGTCTCCTTCCAGATCTTCTGCGCCGACCAGCAGGAGATCGACCACTACTGGACCAGGCTCACCGAGAACGGCGGCGAACCCGGCCCGTGCGGCTGGCTCAAGGACCGCTACGGCCTCTCGTGGCAGGTCGTACCCGACCGGCTCATCGACATGGTGTGCGACCCGGACCCGGAGAAGGCCGCACGCGCCACCGGGGCCATGATGAGCATGGGCAAGCTCGACATCGGCGAGCTGGAGAAGGCGTACGCGGGCCGGTAGCGGGCCGGCGGTCCGCCGTGCCGCTGACGAACGGAACACCGGTGGTGGTGTCCAGGACACCGCCACCGGTTGCTGTCCGCCGGTCGTCAGACCCGGTCGGCCACGATGAGCAGGTACTGGAAGCTGCCGTTGCGGTACGCGGTCAGGAAGGTGTCCTCGATGCCGGTGACCAGGTGGTCCGCCTCGCGGCGCAGTTCCCAGTACGGGACGGTCGCCTCCGTGAGGTCCTGCACGTGCACCGGCACCAGCCGGTTGCGGGCCATCGCGCGGAAGTACGCCGACCGCGGATGGATGTCGCAGATGTAGTGCGCGTTGATGAGTGAGACCTCACGTGAGGCCTGCCCGTAGGTGTCGTTGTAGCAGCCGGTGATGACCACGTACCGTCCGCCGCGGCGCAGCAGCCGGGCGTGCTCGGCGAACAGCAGGTCCAGCTCGACGTACATGGTGGACTCGTTGTTCCACGACGCCGCGTACGCGCCCGACGTGAAGCCGGTGTCGAGCATGTTGCGGTGGTGGTAGCGCACCTTGCCGTCGATACCCCGGCTGCGCGCCTGCTCGTTGGCGAAGTCGGCCTGTTTCGCGGAGATCGTGACGCCGTCGGAGTGGCAGCCGTAGCGCAGATGCGCCACGACACTGCCGCCGCCGCGCCCGCAGCCGGCGTCGAAGACCCGGTCGGCGGGGGAGAGCGGTCCGAGGTGGCCGGCGAGCAGCTCGGCCTGCGCGTGCTCCAGCCGGTGCAGTTCGGTCGTGATGGCTTCCCGGCGCAGGTCCGGGTCGGGCTCGTCGAGCACCGACAGATCGGCGGCGCCGATGCCGTAGTGGTGGTGGTACAGGTCGTCGATCTTCCCGAGTTCCAGGTTGACCGGGTTCTCCTCGGCGTTCCAGTAGTCCGCGACGCGGCTCTGGTAGATGGACTGAGCCGGTACCGGAGCGGTTGCGGTCCGGGCGACGGGGACAGTCGTCAAAGGTGACTCCTCATGACGCGTGTGACGGTCTTGACCCATGGCGGTGCTCCGCGGAGCGGGGCGGTCACCAGTAGTCGGGCAGGTGGTAGCGGTGGGTGTTGGTGGAGTGCCACTCGTGGTTTCCGGACACCCAGGCGGCGAGCCCCTGGGCGTACCGCTCCACCAGCGGCGAGGTGGCGGACAGCACGGCCGACTCCTCCTCGAAGGCCTCCATGATCCGGTTGTGGATCTCGACGGACTTCAGATAGGCGGCCTTGAGCCCGCGGCGTTCGTTGGCGGCGACGACCTGCGGCAGATTGAGGTGGTCCGGATCGCTCGCCAGCTCCTTGGTGAAGGAGTACAGGTCGTTGACGATGGTGGTGGCGTTGCAGGCCAGGGCGGTGATCCGCTGGATCTCGGGGCGGGCGTAGATCGGCTCGGGCAGTTCGTAGCCGTCCACCGCGTCGACGAGGGCCAGGCAGGGCCGGAAGTTGTTGAACTGCCGCATCACCAGGTACTCCCAGACCCGCGGCACGTACCGGGTCTCCATCCAGGCGGCCTCGGCCAGATAGCCCATGTGCAGCCGGGCCATGTCGTGCACGAACCGGCTGGTCTGGCTGGGCGTGGCGAAGGTGGCGTAGTCCGTGAGGGCGAAGTGGTACGAGCGCAGCGGACCGTCGGCCCGTACGCCCTGGCGCCACTCCTCCTCCAGCTCCGGGATGCCGTGGTAGGGATCGAGCGCCGACTGGGCGATGATCAGCGGGCCGCCCAGGCCGCGCCGTGATCCGCCTCGGCCCTCGTCCTCCTCGCAGTAGCAGGAGTCCACGACGTTCTCGGCGAGCAGCAGTTTGCCCGCGGCCGTCAGCCGCTCCAGATCGAGGGCTCCCGGATGCTGGAGTGCGACGGCCCGGCCGAACTGGAAGCCGGAGAAGTCCCCCTTCCAGGCCTGCGGGAACAGGTCCAGCTCGCGGGCCCAGGCCTCCAGCCGGCGGTCGACCTCGGCGGCCTTCTCCGGGTCGGCGGGAACGGCCGGCCGGTAGTGCAGCCCGGGGATCGCCCCGGTGCGCCGGTCTCTGCGCATGCTCCGGGCGATGTCTGGCGGTCCGGGCAGCCGGTAGGAGTCGGTGGGTGCGCTCATGACGTGCTCCAGGCCGTCACTCGGCCGTCCGGCCGATCTGGACGTTCTCCAGGATTCCCGCCGCGTCGGGGACCAGGATGGCGAGTGAGTAGTAGGCCGTGACGAGGTAGTTGATGATCGCGGCGTTGTCGATGCCCATGAAGCGGACGTTCAGGCCCGGCTGGTACTCCTCCGGGATGCCGGTCTGGTAGAGGCCGATGACGCCCTGGTCGGCCTCGCCGGTGCGCAGCGCGATGATGCTGCTGGTGTGGTCACCGCTGATCGGGATCTTGCCGCACGGGAAGATCGGCACGCCCCGCCAGGCGGGCACCTCGTGGCCGTCCACGCTCGCGGTGCCGGGCACCAGGCCCCGCTTGTTGCACTGCCGGAAGAAGGCCGCGATCGCCTTCGGATGGGCGAGGAACACCTTCGTCTTGCGCCGCATCGACAGCAGCTCGTCCATGTCGTCCGGCGTCGGCGGCCCGGTGTAGGTGCTGATCCGCTGGCCGTAGTCGACGTTGTGCAGCAGTCCGAACTCGCGGTTGTTGACCAGCTCCCACTCCTGCCGCTCGCGGATCTCCTCCACGGTCAGCCGGAGTTGCTGGGCGGTCTGGTCCATCGGGTGGTTGTAGAGATCGGCGACCCGGGTGTGCACCCGCAGCACGGTCTGGGTCAGGGACAACTCGTACTCGCGGGGCGCGAGTTCGTAGTCCACGAAGCCGCCCGGCAGGGTCGGTTCGCCGACATGGCCGGCCTGTACGGGGACTTCCGCCTCGCCCTTGCGGTTCATGGGCTTGAGCTGCTGTTCGACGTACGCCCGCAGGTGGGCCCCGAGGGACGGCGCCCGCTCGGTGAACTCCTCCACGACGGCCCAGGGCAGTGCCAGCACCACACCGGCGGTCTCCGCCCGGACCGAGGTCAGCCAGAGCGGATCGGACTGGCCGACCGCCTCGTCGCCCATCTGGTTGCCGTCGGTGACGACCCCGATGACCTCCTCCTCACCGTACTTGCCGGCCGCATAGCGGGTGAACCGGCCGTGCACCACGAGGTAGGCCTCGGTCACCGGCTGCCCGGCCTCGAACAGCACCTGGCCCGCGCGCACCTCCCGCGGCTGGAAGCGGGCGGCGATCTCCCGCAGTACGTCGGTGTCGGAGTAGCCGCGCAGGATCGGCAGCTCGGTCAGCGTCTCGGGGATGACCCGGATGTCGTCGGCGCCGTTCTGCTCGAAGTGCACGCGCCCGCGGCCGGCCCGCAGCTGCAGACGCCGGTTGACCCGGTAGGCGCCGCCCTTGACGTCCACCCACGGCAGCGTCTTCAGCAGCCATCGAGAGGTGATGGCCTGCATCTGCGGTTCGGACTTGGTGGTGGTGGCGAGCTGGCGGGCCGCGCGGGTGCTCAGACTGCTGAGCTGCCCGTCGGCCGAGGACATGGGGTCGGGTTCGTCGACTGCGGAACCGGTGGCGATGTCCGGAGTGGACACATTCCCTCCTGCGGAGAGGCGAACACGGGTGATGCGGATCGGTCGGTGGTGCGCGGGGTGCCGGTGCGCTCGGACCAGCCAAACAGGACGCTTGATCCGCGGGTACAGCGTGAAAGGGGCGCTTTTGATCTCCGTGTGGTGCAAACCCGTTGGTGAGGGCGTTGTGCGCCGCAAGCGGTGATCGCGCGCCGGTCTGCTGCTTCCGCGCCCGGGTTTGACCGCGCACAGGCCACGATCTCCGTACGGCCGTCGCGCAGGCCACGACCGCCTTGCGGCCGCCGGGCCGTTCGGCGCGCGGCCCGGCGGCAAGGTGACTAGCGTGATGTCCGGGGGCAGAACCGTCTGACCGGGAGGGTCCGGACCATGGCCGTGCAACCTGAGGGAACGCCCTGTTGGGCGGATGCGATGTTCAGCGACCTGGAGGGCGCCAAGCGCTTCTACGGCGACGTCCTCGGCTGGACCTTCGGCGAGTCGTCGTCGGAGTACGGCAACTACACGCAGGCGTACGCGGACGGCAGGGCGGTGGCCGCCGTCGTACCGCCGATGCCCGGCCAGGAAGGGCAGTCGCAGTGGTGCCTGTACTTCGCCTCGCCGGACGCCGCCGCGACCGCGGCGAAGATCCGGGACCACGGCGGCGAGGTGCTCATGGAGCCGATGCAGGTCGGCGAGTTCGGCACCATGTGCCTGGTCCGGGAGCCCAGCGGGGCCGTGTTCGGGGTGTGGCAGGCGGGTGTCCACGAGGGCTTCGAGGCGACGGCGACGCCCGGCGCCTACTGCTGGGCCGAGGTCTTCACCCGTGAGCCCGAGAAGGCCGACACCTTCCTGGCCGCGGTCTTCCCGTACCGGGCGAAGCAGATCGAGGACGACGCGGTCGACTTCCGGCTGTTCGACATCGGCGGGGACGCCGTCCTCGGCCGGATGCGGATGACCGACGACTTCCCGCCCGAGGTGCCGTCGTACGTCAATGTGTACTTCACCGTCGACCACTGCGACGAGGCCGTGGCCCGGGCCGTCAAACAGGGCGCCGTGCTGCGCTTCGGGCCCATGAGCAGCCCCTTCGGCCGGTTCGCGGCGCTCACCGACCCGCAGGGCGCCAACTTCTCGGTGATCGACATCACCACCACCGAGGGAGAGATGCCGACGATCAAGGACGTCTGAACGGCCCGGTCCGGCGGCCCGCGCGGCCATGGCATGATCGAGCGCATGCGTGAACGTGTGGTGGCCGCGTGCGACGGGGCTTCGAAGGGAAACCCCGGACCGGCCGGATGGGCATGGGTGGTCTCGGACGACGAGCGGACCCCCGCCCGCTGGGAGGCGGGCCCGCTCGGCCGGGCCACCAACAACGTCGCCGAACTGACCGCCCTGGAACGTCTGCTGGCGGCCGTCGACCCGGACGTGCCGCTGGAGATCCGGATGGACTCCCAGTATGCGATGAAGGCGGTCACCACCTGGCTGCCCGGCTGGAAGCGCAACGGCTGGAAGACGTCCGCCGGTAAGCCGGTCGCCAACCAGGACCTGGTGGTCCGCATCGACGAACTGCTCGGCGGCCGGTCCGTCGAGTTCCGCTACGTCCCCGCCCACCAGGTCGACGGCGACCCGCTGAACGACTTCGCCGACCGCGCCGCCAGCCAGGCCGCCTCGGTGCAGGAGGCGGCCGGCAGCGCTCATGGTTCCCCGGAGCCGCCGCCGTCGCCGGACACGCCCAAGGCGGCCGCTCCGCGCCGCAAGGCGCCCCGCCCGAGCGGCGGCGGAGCGTCCTCGCGCACCATCAAGGCGAAGTTCCCCGGCCGCTGTACGTGCGGCCGTTCCTACGCCGCCGGCGAGCCCATCGCCAAGAACGCCCAGGGCTGGGGCCACCCGGAGTGCCGCGGCGCCGAGGCCTGATCAGGCGTCGAACGTGTAGAACTTCGTGTGGTCCAGCAGGTCCGAGGGGCGGACGTCGTTCCACGGCTTCATCGTGTCGTTCAGGTCGACGACGTCCGGCGTCCCACCGGTCGGCACATAGCCGGCGTCCGGGTGCCGGCGCTGCCACTCGGCCCACAGCTTGTCTATGTAGGCGTGGTGCAGCCAGAACACCGGGTCGTTGGGGGAGACCCCGGTGCCCATCTGCCCGCCGACCCACACATGGACCCGGTTGTGCAGATTGACCCCGCGCCACCCCTCCAGGTGGTTGCGGAAGCCGTCGGAAGCACTGTTGTACGGCGCCATGTCGTACGTGGACATCGCCAGCACCGACTCCACCTCGGCGCGCGTCGGCAGCTCGCGCACGCCCGAGCCGAGCGAGCGGCGCAGGAACGCACGGCCGTCCACCCGTACGTTCATCGGCCAGTTGCCGGAGGACGCGGCGAAGGGGCCGTCCATCACCCGGCCGTCGGAGCTGCGCCCGGTGCCGCCGAGGAAGTCCGGCGCCCACAGCGAGGCGCGCACCGTGCGGTCGGTGCTCCAGTCCCAGTAGGGCAGCGCGACGGAGGAGTCGACCGACTGCAGCGCCCCCTCGAAGTCGAGCAGGAATCTGCGGTGCCAGGGCAGGAAGGACGGCGAGCGGTGCCCGGTCCGTTCGCCGGTGTCGGTGTCGGACATGATGAAGGCGTTGTGGGTGCGGACGAACTCGTCGTAACGCCCGTTGCGCTTGAGTTCGAGGACGGCGCCGGTGAACCGCCGCTTCTCGTCGGCGGTCAGGGTGGCCTGGTTCTTGCGTACGGTCATGAGTGCGGTGCTCCGGATGTCCTTGCGGGGGCGGTCAGTTGGCGGGGAACGGCAGCAGGGGTGCGCCCTGCAGCTCGTCCACCGCGGCACGTGCGGCGGCGCGCGGCGTGGGCACCGGGTCGTAGTGGCTGACGACGCTGATCCAACTGCCGTCGGCGTTCTGCATGACGTGCAGCTCCACCCCGTCGACGAGCACGGAGTAGCCGCCGCCGTGTCCGTGGTGGTGACCGCCCATGCCCGACGGGCCGCCCTGTATCCGCCGGCCCTTGTAGACCTCGTCGAAGGAGTCCGAGGCGCCGTGCTCGTGCCCGGCGGCCGATGCGGCGGGTGCGACGAGCGTGGCGGCCGTGGCCGTGGCGGCGAGGGCGGCCGCCGCGGTGAGCGCGCGGCGCCGGGTGAGTTCGGGCATGCGTGTCCTCCTGGGAGAGGTGTTCGAGTGGTGACTCCGCATGCCTACCGGCCCGTACCGGAGAGGAAGAAATCGCCCGTAACCGGTTGGCTGTGATCCGGACAATTAGCCACATGTCATGCAAGATTGAACAAAGATGATCTTGCTGTGCCGTGAGCTCCATCGGTTGCGGAACGGGGAATTCCTTGCCGGGGCATCCGTGATTCCGGTGATCTTTCGCGGCCGGGGGTCGCCCGAGTGGCGCCCGTCACCGCGCCAGACTGGCGCGATCAGGAAGCCGCTGAACTCCTCCGCAGGGCTGCTACTCTGCGGAATCAAGTCATTACTGCATGTAACTTCCAGAGGTGTGCGCGTGAAGGTCGTCTGCGTCGGAGGCGGGCCCGCGGGCCTGTACCTCGCCATCCTGCTCAAGCGGCAGGACACCTCCCACGACATCACCGTCCACGAACGCAACCCCGAAGGCTCGACCCACGGCTGGGGCGTGACGTACTGGCGCGGACTGCTCGACAGGCTCCACGTCCACGATGCCGCGTCCGCGTGCGCGATCGAGGACGGCTCGGTGCGCTGGAACCAGGGCGTGGCCCATGTCCGCGGCCGGGTGACCCGACAGTCCGGCGACGAGGGCCACGGCATCGGCCGCCACCGCCTGCTCGCGATCCTCTCCGAGCGCGCCCGGTCCCTCGGCGTGCGCCTGGAGTTCGAGAGCGAGATCACCGGAGGTGAACTGCCGCAGGCCGACCTGGTCGTGGCGGCCGACGGCGTGCACAGCGCCCTGCGCGCCCGCCACGCCGCCCACTTCGGCACGCGGATCACGCAGGGCCGCAACCACTACATCTGGCTCGGCACCACCAAGGTCTTCGACGCCTTCACCTTCGCCTTCGTGGAGACCGCCCACGGCTGGATCTGGTGCTACGGCTACGGCTGCAGCGGCGAGCACAGCACCTGCGTCGTGGAGTGCGCCCCGCAGACCCTCGCCGGACTCGGCCTGGACCGGGCGGACGAGGACGAGGGGCTCGCGCTGCTGGAGAAGCTCTTCGCGGGGATCCTCGACGGGCACCCCCTCATCGGCCGCTCCCCGGCCGGCGGCACCGCGTCCTGGCGGACGTTCCGCACCCTCACCAACCGCACCTGGCATCGCGACAACCTCGTCCTGCTCGGCGACGCCGCCCACACCACGCACTACTCCATCGGGGCGGGCACCACGCTCGCCCTGGAGGACGCCATGTGCCTCGCCTCCGCCCTGCGGGCACACGCCGCCCTGCCCGAGGCCCTCGGCAGTTACGAGCGCCTGCGCCGCTCCGGGCTGCTGTCCGCCCAGAGCGCGGCCCGCTACAGCGCCCAGTGGTACGAGAACCTGCCCCGCTACATCCACCTGCCCCCGCACCGCATGTTCGCCCTGCTCGGCCAGCGCCACTCACCGCTGCTGCCGTACGTCCCGCCCCAGCTGTACTACGGCATCGACAGGGCCGTCGGGCAGCTGGAGGTGCTGCGCCGGCTCAAGCGCCGGCTCGGCCCCTGGGCGGCCCGAGCCCTGCAGACCCGCTCCACGGCCCACCGGGACTAGCCCGTTCTCCCGTCGCCCCGGCCCCCGCCCCGGGCGGCGACGGCCGGGTCCACCACGGAAGGGCCTCGCCCCGGTCCTCGGGCCGGCTCCCCGCCGACGCCTCGGGCGCGGGGGCGGGGCGAGGGGACGGGCTCCCGGCCGGAAGGCATTGGTGAATACGCATTCACTCGATAAGGTGAATTGTTATTCACCTCGTCCTACCGCCCGCAGGAGCGTCGATGGACCAGCCGGACCCCATGGCCCAGCCGCCCGTCATCGGCACCCGCGCGCCCCGGCTGCGGGACCGCCTCACCATCCCCGTGCTGGCGTCGGGCGGCATCCTCATGGCGGTCATGCAGACCGTGGTCGTACCGCTGCTGCCGGATCTGCCCCGGCTGACCGGCGCCTCGGCGGCCACCGTCTCCTGGATGGTCACCGCGACCCTGCTGTCCGGGGCCGTGCTCACCCCCGTGCTCGGCCGGGCCGGCGACATGTACGGCAAGCGCCGGGTGCTCACCGCCGCGCTCGCCCTGATGACCGTCGGCTCGGTGATGTGCGCCCTGTCCTCCGACATCGGCGTGCTCATCACCGCCCGCGCGCTCCAGGGCGCCGCCGCCTCCGTCGTCCCGCTGGCGATCAGCATCCTGCGCGACGAACTGCCGTCCGAACGCCGGGGATCGGCGGTCGCCCTGATGAGTTCCACGGTCGGCATCGGCGCCGCTCTCGGCCTGCCGCTCGCCGCCGTCGTCGTCCAGTACGCCGACTGGCACACCATGTTCTGGCTGACCAGCGCACTGGGCGCCCTGGGTGTTGCGGCCACCTGGTGGGCGGTCAAGGAGTCGCCCGTGCGGGAGCCGGGCCGCTTCGACGTCCTCGGTGCGCTGGGCCTGGCCGTCACCCTGGTCTGCCTGCTGCTGGGCGTCTCCCAGGGCGGTCAGTGGGGCTGGGACAGTCCCCGGGTCCTCGGGCTGTTCCTCGCGGCCTTCGCCGTGCTGGCCCTGTGGTGGTGGCAGCAGCTGCGCACCGAGCGGCCGCTGGTCGATCTGCGCCTGGTCACCCGGCCGAGGGTCGGCCTGTCCCATGTGGCGGCCCTGTTCACCGGATTCGCCTTCTACGCCAACTCGCTGGTGACCGCCCAGCTCGTGCAGGCGCCGAAGGCCACCGGCTACGGCCTCGGACTGTCGATCGTCGCCACCGGTCTGTGCCTGCTGCCCGGCGGCGTCACCATGCTGCTCTTCTCGCCCCTGTCCGCCCGTATCTCGGCCGCGCGCGGCCCGCGCGTCACCCTCGCCCTCGGCGCCGCCGTCATCGCCTGCGGGTATGCGGTCCGCATCGCCGACAGCCGCGACCTGTGGATGATCATCCTGGGCGCCACGGTGGTGGCGACCGGCACCACCCTCGCCTACTCCGCGCTGCCGACCCTCATCCTGCGCGCCGTCCCGGCCGGGCAGACGGCCTCCGCCAACGGCGTCAACGTCCTGATGCGCACCATCGGCCAGGCCACCTCCAGCGCCGCCGTCGCCGCCGTCCTCGTGCACCACACCAGTCCCCTCGGCGGTGTCCCGGTGCCCACGCTGCACGGCTATCTGCTGGCCTTCGCGATGGCGGGCGCGGTCGCCCTGGCCGCCTGCGCGGCGGCCCTGTCCATCCCGGGCGACGTGCCCCGCGGCGGCACCCGCCGGGCCCGGGGAGCCACCCGGGGCGCCCGGGACGAGGCGATGGAGGGAGCATGAGCACCGTGAGCACCTCACCCCCGCCCCCACCCGTCCCCGCGGCGGCCCCCGCACGCCGTGACGCCGAGGTCACCAAGGCGGCCATCCTCAAGGCCGCCCGCCACCTCCTGGCCCGCCACGCGCACGCCGACATCACCCTCAAGGCGGTCGCCGAACGGGCCGGCGTCAGCCCTCCGCTGATCCTGAAGTACTTCGGCAACAAGGACGCCCTCTTCGCCCGCGTGATGTCCTTCGACACCGACGCGGACGTCCTGCTGGACGCGCCCTTGGCCGAGCTGGGCCGCCACATGGCCCGCCATGTACTGGCCAGCCAGCGCGAGCGCGGCGCCGACCCGCTGCTGCGCATCGCCTTCGCGCCCCTGCACGGCGACCACGGCGATGTGCTCCGCGCCAACTTCCGCTCCCAGGTGACCGAACGCCTCGCCGGCCGGCTCACCGGCGCCGACGCGGGCCTGCGCGCCGAACTCGCCGTCGCGGCCCTCGTCGGCCTCGGCGTCATGTACGGCATCGCCCGCGGACCGCACCTGCGCGAGACCGACATCGACACCCTCGCCGACCGCTACGGACCCGTCGTACAGGAACTCCTGGCGCCCGGTACCCGAGTCACCCCTCGGCCCCGGGGCCGGTCAGCAGCGCCTCGGCGCACTTGCGGAACGCCGTGAGCAGGCGGCCGTTGTCGCCGGTGCGGGTCGCGAGCGCGACATGGCTCGGCTCGACGCCGTGCAGGGGGATCGCGGTGAGGTCGGGGCGGAGGGGGATGCCGGGCACGGCGGCCACGATCGCCACCGCCTGCCCCGAGGCCACGAGCTCGAACTTGTCCTCCAGGTCGTCGATGTACGGGCCGTCGGGCGCCGGACTGCCGTCGGGCCGGGGATCGATGCGCCAGAACGCGTCCCAGAGCCGGTCCGGGACCCGGGGGAGGGGCTCGTCGGCGATGTCGTCCAGGGTGACCGACTCCTTGCCCGCCAGCCGGTGGCCGAGCGGGACGACCAGGACGCGCGGTTCGTCGTAGAGGATCGTCACCCGCAGCCCCTCGGTGGCGAACGGCAGCCGGGCCACGAGCACGTCCACACGGTGGCCGAGCAGCGCCTCCTGCCCCTCGTGCCAGCGCAGATGCACGGTCCGCACGTCGGCGTCCGGGAACCTGCGCCGCAGGTCGAGCACGGCCGGAGTGACGAAGACGCCGGTGGTGCACCCGATGCTGATGCGGCTGGGGGCTGCGGCGGACCGCGTTGCCGCGGCGGCCTGGGCCGCGGCGCGCAGCAGTGCCCTGGCGCGCGGCAGGAAGACCTCTCCGGCCTCGGTGAGCCGGGTGCCCTGCGGGGTGCGGTCGAGCAGCTGGGCCCCCAGCTGCTGTTCGAGGCGCCGCACTTGACGGCTGAGGGACGGCTGGGTGATGTGCAGGGCGGTGGCGGCGCGGCCGAAGTGCCGGTGCTCGGCGACGACGGTGAAGTACCGCACCAGCCGCAGGTCGAGGTCCGCGTCGGCGGCAGAGTCGGACATGCCCCAACCGTACTGCCGAGCGAGCCTCACCGGGCCGCTGCTGGCCGATCTGACCTGGAGTGATGCCTGTTCCGTATTGCGCCATGCGAAACAGGCTTTGGACGCGGACCCGGCCGCGGACCAACGATGAGGTCACCCCCGCCCAGTGAACTCACTCCAGCCCAGTATTCAAGGAGCACATCCACATGCGTGTTTTTGTGACCGGAGCCACCGGATTCATCGGTTCCGCCGTGGTTCCCGAACTCATCGCCGCCGGGCACGAGGTCGTCGGCCTCGCCCGCTCGGACGAGGGCGCGGCGGCGCTGAAGGCGGCCGGAGCCGAGGTGCGGCGCGGCAGCCTGGAGGACCCCGAGGGGCTGGCCCGCGCGGCCGCCGAGGCCGACGGCGTCGTCCATCTGGCCTTCATCCACGACTTCATCGATTTCGGCGCCGCGGGCGCCACCGATCTGCGTGCCGTCCAGGCGATGGGCGCCGCCCTGGCGGGATCGGACCGGCCCTTCGTGGTCACCTCGGGCACGGCGATGGCCCCGTCGGGCCGCCTCGTCACCGAGGAGGACGGGCCCGTCGCGGGAACGCACCGGACCTCGTCCGAGCAGACGACGATCGCCCTGGCCGCGCGCGGGGTGCGCACCTCGCTGGTCCGGCTCGCCCCCTCGGTGCACGGCCGCGGCGACCACGGCTTCGTACCGCGTCTGATCCGGATCGCCCGGGAGCAGGGCGCGTCGGCCTACGTCGGCGACGGCGCCAACCGGTGGCCGGGTGTCCACCGGTTCGACGCGGCCCGACTGTTCCGGCTGGCCCTGGAGTCGGCCCCGGCCGGCACGCGGCTGCACGGGAACGACGAGGAGGGCGTGCCGTTCCGGGAGATCGCCACGGTCATCGGCCGCCACCTCGGCGTACCCGTCGTCGGTGTGCCGCCCGAGAAGGCCGTCGAGCACTTCGGCTTCCTCGGCGGGTTCGCCGGGGTCGACAATCCCACGTCGAGCGCCTCGACCCGCAAGCTCCTCGGCTGGGAGCCTCGGGAGACGGGTCTCCTCGCGGACCTCGACGAGGGGCACTACTTCGACGCCTGATCGGCGCAGCAGGCGGTCGAGGAACAGCCGTGCGGGCAGGCCCGCGCACCCGCATCCGGCGCAGCACGCCCCGTCGCCGCCGTCCGGCGCTTCACGCCCCGCCGCCGTCCGGTAGGTCAGGCCCCGTCGCGGACGGGAGTCGAACCACCGCCGGACGAAGGACAGTTGCCCGCCGCGCAACCGATCACGGGTGCGCGCGGGGCGCCGCTCGGCGATGCCCCGCGCGCGCCGGTACCTGCCACCCGCGCGGGTGGAGCACACGCCGACGGGCCGCCCGAGCGAGGTGCTCCGCAGGGGCCGGGGCCGGATGCCACACTGACGCCATGGACGAACGCACAATCGGCAGATCGGGTCAGCGGGCATCGGTCGTCGGGCTCGGCACGTGGCAGCTGGGCGCCGACTGGGGCGACGTGGACGACAAGGAGGCCCGGTCCGTCCTGGAGGCGGCGGCGGAGTCGGGGGTCACCTTCTTCGACACGGCCGACGTGTACGGCGACGGGCGCAGCGAGTCGGCCATCGCCGCCTTCCTGGGCGGCCGGCCCGACCTGCACGTGCTGGTCGCCACCAAGATGGGCCGCCGGGTCGAGCAGATCCCCGAGAACTACGTCCTGGACAACTTCCGCGCCTGGAACGACCGGTCCCGCCGCAACCTCGGCGTCGACCGCCTGGACCTGGTGCAACTGCACTGCCCGCCCACGCCCGTCTACTCCTCCGGCGAGGTGTTCGACGCCCTCGACACCCTGGTGGCGGAGGAGCGCGCCGCGGCCTACGGAGTGAGCGTGGAGACCTGTGCCGAGGCACTGGCCGCGATCGCCCGGCCGAACGTGGCGAGCGTGCAGATCATCCTCAACCCGTTCCGCATGAAGCCCCTGTACGAGGTGCTCCCGGCGGCGCGGGAGGCGGGCGTCGGCATCATCGCGCGCGTGCCGCTCGCCTCCGGCCTGCTGTCGGGCAAGTACACCAAGGACACGGTCTTCGCGGACAACGACCACCGCACCTACAACCGGCAAGGCGAGGCCTTCGACCAGGGCGAGACGTTCTCCGGCGTCGACTACGCCACCGGCGTCGAGGCGGCCGCCGAGTTCGCCGCGCTCGCCCCCGAGGGCTGGACCCCGGCGCAGGTGGCCCTGCGCTGGATCGTCGAGCAGCCCGGTGTGACCACGGTGATCCCCGGCGCCCGCACCCCGGAGCAGGCCCGCGCCAACGCGGCCGCCGCCAAACTCCCGCCGCTGCCCGCGCAGACGTTCACCGCGATCCGTGACCTGTACGAGCGCCGGATCCGGGAGCAGGTGGAGCACCGCTGGTAGCGGCCGGGTGACCGTCCGT
Source organism: Streptomyces sp. NPDC107581 (assembly GCF_055657175.1). Classification (NCBI taxonomy): domain Bacteria; kingdom Bacillati; phylum Actinomycetota; class Actinomycetes; order Kitasatosporales; family Streptomycetaceae; genus Streptomyces; species Streptomyces sp. NPDC107581. Next base: position 54,006 of record NZ_JBVKBH010000017.1, on the reverse strand, counting down.
TTGAACGGACGTCCATCCGGTTACCCGCACCGCATGACGCAGGAGGCACGGCGCAGGGGGCGTGACGAGAGCGAGGAGGAGCGGGCCGACCGGATGTGGGGCGAGCTCATCCAGGAGGTCCGGGTGGCCCAGACGGGCGTGCAGATCCTGTTCGGCTTCCTGCTGACCGTCGTGTTCCAGCCGAAGTACGCGCGGCTGCCCGACACCGACCACGTCATCTACGTCGTGACCGTCGTCCTCGGCGCCGCCGCGACCGGCGCCCTCATCGGTCCGGTCTCCCTGCACCGCCTGGTCGCAGGCCGCCGGGTCAAGCCGCAGGCGGTGCGGCTGGCCGCCCGGATGACGTTCATCGGCCTGGCCCTGCTGCTCGCGACCATGGCCTCGTCCCTGGTGCTGATCCTCCGGGTGGCGGCGCACGCCGGCTTCGTGCCCTGGCTGGCCGTGCCGGTCGTGGTCTGGTACCTGCTGTGCTGGTACGGGCTGCCCCTGTGGGCGCGCCACCGGCACACCAGCCGGCCGGAGGACCAGCCTGCCGTGCCTCGCGGCTCCTAGTGCTCCGGTGCTCCAGTGCTCCGCGTTCGGCGCCCCGGACCGGTCCGCCTTCCACGGCGGCGACCACCGTGGCCACACCGGCCATCCCACCCTCACCGCCTGAGCGGCGACCCCGTCGTCGCGGGCCCTAGCTGGGAGTTTCCGATGTCCAAAGCGATCACCTTCTCCGAGTACGGCGCGCCCGAGGTGCTCCGGCTGTCGGAGGTCACCCCGCCGGAGCCCGGACCGGGCCAGGTCCGGATCCGGGTGCGAGCCGCCTCCGTGAATCCCCTCGACATGAAGATCCGCTCCGGCCTGATGGCCGCAGCCTCCCCGGCCCGCTTCCCCGTGATCCCCGGACTGGACGCGGCCGGTGTCGTCGACGCCGTCGGCGAGGGAGCCGACGCGGCCGTCGGTGACGAGGTCCTGGGCGCCACCGTCGGCGGCGGCTACAGCGAGTACGCGCTGCTGGAGCGGCCGGTCACCAAGCCCTCGGCGCTGTCGTGGGAGGCCGCCGCATCGCTGGTGACGGTCGGCCGGACGGCGTTCCGTGTCCTCGGGGAGCTGGGCGTGCGTGAGGGGCAGACACTGCTCGTCCACGGGGCCGGGGGCGGCGTGGGCACCATCGCGGTGCAGCTGGCCGCCGCCCGGGGCATCACCGTCGTAGGAACGGCCGGTGACCAGGACATCGAGCGCGTCACCGCGCTCGGGGCCACCGCCGTCCGCTACGGCGACGGCTGGGCGGCGCGGGTGAAGACCGCGGCGCCCCAGGGAGTCGACTTCGTCCTCGACGCCTCCGGTGCCGGCGTCCTCGCCGACTCCGTCGCCCTGACCGGCGACAGCGCACACGTCATCACCATCGCCGACATGTCCGCCGCGCAGCACGGCGTCCGCTTCAGCTCCGGCGGCGCGGGCGAGGCCGAGGAATCCCTGCCGCAGCTGGTCCGGTCGGCCGCCGCCGGCATGCTCACCCTGCCCGTCTGGCGGTCCTACCCGCTGGAGCAGGCCGCCACCGCGCACGCCGACCTGGAGAACCGCCGCCACCGGGGCAAGGCCGTTCTGCTGCCCTGACCCCGCGCCGCCGCGCCTTCCCGGGGGTGCGCAAGCCGCCGGGAGGGGGGCGCAGCAGCGTGCGCCGCGGGCCTCCGCCGTTGCGCCCGCGGTTGGCTCAGCCCTGCGAACCGGTGCCGCGGGCTCCGCGCAGGGCGGTCAGGCAGGTACCGATGGCCTGCTGGAGTTCCTCCAGGCGCTGGACCATGTCGTCCTCGTAGAAGTCCTGGGCGTCGTCGAAGGTCAGTTCCTCGAACACCTTGGTCGCCTTCTGCAGACTGCTGTAGAACTTCGTCCGCCGCTCCTGGACACGGAGTTCGGGGTCGGCCTCGACCGTCTCGACGACGAGGGTCTTCATGGTGTCGTAGGCCTCGGTGGCCCACTCGCCGGTGTCCTCGCCGTCGTCCAGCTCGTCGATCAGCGACAGATGCCGTTCGGCCTCCTCGCGCAGCTCGGCGGGTGCGTCCAGGGTCTGCCCGGCCGGGGTCCTGATCTGTCCGGACTCGGCGATCTGCCGCACATAGCCGATCCGGTCGGCCGCCCTGCTCTCGGTGGCCACGGCCTTCTTCAGGTCGTCGGTGCGTACGACGTCCCGCGCCAGCTCGGCCTGCAGGTCCGGGTCCTCCCTGAGCCGGTCCAGCAGGGCGGAGCGGGCCGCCCGGGCGGTGGAGGGGTCGGCGAGGATCGCGGCGCGCAGCGCGGTCGGGTTCTCGGCGACCTCCAGGGCCTTGGTGGGGCGGATGCCCTCGGCCTCGGCGGCCTCGGCGATGGCGGTGCCGCGCTCGGAGGTGGCGCTGTTGCGGGAGGCGTAGTAGCTCAGCCACACGTCGGCGTCGGGGAGTTCGACCTCCTGGCCCGGCTGCAGCGCCTCGAAGTGCGGGACGAGACCGTCGTCGGCCGCGCGGTCCCACGCCCTGTAGTAGCGCATGACCCGCTCGGGGGAGCAGCCGGCCAGCTCCGCGAACTCCTTGGCCGACACCTTCGGCGTCTCACCGGCGGCCTGTCCGCCCGGCCGCACGCTGCGCGCCACCATCAGCGCGAAGGCCCAGCCTCCGGTGCGCGCGTAGACGCCGAACTCGCGCGCATCGCGCGCCACGAGGTCGGACAGGGGCGCCGCGGCCGGGGCGGACGTCTCGGACGGGTCGATGGCAAGGGTCACGGATGACTCTCCTGGAGGCAGGCTCTACGGGACCGCACTCGGTGCGCGAGTCCGGACAGGAAGCCTATATGGACCTATTGGCAGTGTTTTGACAGACCCGGCGCGCCCGCGGGGGACGGCCGGTTCGGCGGGGTCATGCCTGCGGCGCGCGGAAGGTGGCCAGGAAGGTCTTCAGAGCGAGCCGGTCGGCGGCGTCGTCCCAGGCCCCGGCCGGGGTGGCGAAGCGCAGGGAGAAGCCGTGGTGACCGCCGAGGAGGAACCCGCGCCCGAGGGTGTGCACTTGTGCTCCGCCGGTCCCGGACAGCCACTCCAGGTCGGCGGCCTTGTGCCCCTGGTAGACGGTGGCCCTGATGGTGCCGACCCGTTGGTAGCCGGGGAGCTGTTCCAGGTGCGGTTCCACGTCGTCACGCCAGACCGCGACCGGGTCCGGTCCGACACGCTCGCTGTAGGTGACGGCGAGGGTGGGGGAGTCGTCGCGCGTGCCGAAGGTGACGCGGTAGGCGTGGTCGTCCCCGCGTGCTGTGGCGCGCCGCGTCCAGCCGTCCGGCAGGGCGACGGAGAAGCCCTCCGGGGCGGTGTAGCGGTGGTACCCGGCGGGCAGGGCGGGGGGCGTGCCGGGGCTGCGGCTGGGCGCCGGGCTGTCGCTCGGGCCGGTGCTCGGCCCGGGGGTGGTGTGCCTGGGGGCGGGGGTGTTGTGCTCCGTGCGGTCGGCCGGCGGGGCGGTGGCGCTCGGCCGGGACGGTGCGGCGGCGGTGGAGATGCCCGGCAGCCGGTGGGTGGCGGCCAGCACGGCGGCCGTGACCGTGAGGACGGCGAGTACGGTCCCGGCGGCCATGAGCCGTCGGCCCCGTCCCGGGCCGCCGAGCGCCACGGCCGCATAGGCGCCGCGCAGGCGGGGCGCGGGGGCCGGGGACCAGTTCCGGTCGGTGTCCTCGCTGAGGGCCCGGGTCAGGGCCTCGCGGACCACCGGCCGGGTCAGCCGCTCCCGGGAGTCCTTGCGCAGCAGGCCCTGCACGGACTGGGTGAGCGGGCCGGTGCGCAGCGGGGTGCGCAGGGGCAGCCGGTCCACGGCCTTCAGTGTGGCGTCGGGGCGGCCACGGTCACGGAACGGCGGGCGCCCCTCGACCGCCGTGTAGAGGATCGCGCCCAGTGCCCACAGATCCGCGGCCGGACCGATGCGCTCGTCACGGGCCTGCTCGGGCGAGGCGTACGACGGCGCCGTGAGCCTCGGGACCAGGGTCGCGCCCGCCAGCCCGAACCCGGCGACCACGACCGAGCCGCCCTCGCGCACGAAGACCTGGCCGGGGCTCAGCTCGCCGTGGGTGATGCCCTCGTCGTGCGCGGCCTGCAGGACGTCGAGGAGTTCGAGGCCGATCCCGGCCGCCCGCACGGGGTTGAACGGGCCTTCCCGGCCGAGGAGTTCACCGAGCGGGGTGCCGTCGATCCACTCCGTGACGGTCCACAGGGTGCCCGCCTGCACGACGGCGTCGACGACGGTGGCGACCTGGCCCGGGCGCAGCAGCCGCATGATCTCGGAGGTCCGCACGACACGGGCCGTGGCGCGGCGCACGGTGTCCTCGTCGCAGGGCTCCGGCAGGACGATCTGCGCCACCAGGCGGGGCTGGTTCGCCGTCACGTCCTCGGCGTACCACCACAGACGGTTGGTCTCCCGGGCGAAGACCTCCAGGAGCCGGTAGCGGCCTGCGACCAACTCGTGTGCGGAGACGTGCGCCTTGACCATGGTCATCCCTCGCTGAAGCCCCTGAACCGTCCTTTCCCAGAGGTACGCGGGGTGCGCGGGTGTGTGTTCAAAGAATCCTCAACTCCGGCCCCTTTCTGCCTTTTATTCAATTCTCCGAAAGGGGTTGCGGGCTTGCGAAGGCGGTCCACGATCGAGCTTTGACCTGAGGGTAACCGACGGTAAATGCCCGACCGTGCATGGGTGTTCAGAGCAGCCCGAACCGGTCGGCCCATCCGATGAGATCCGCGGGCGTGGCATTGCCCCCGCAGACCACGAGCCCCAGCCGGGCGCCGCCGCCGACCCGCGCCACCACCTGCCGGGCCGCCGGCAGCAGACAGCCCGCGGCCGGCTCCGTCCACACCTTGGCGCGGTCGGCGAGGTCCAGGCAGCCCTGCACCGCGTCCCTGTCCGACACCACCAGGACCTCCTCGACCAGCGCCGCGGCATGGTCGTACGTCAGCCGCGACACCGACGGCGCGCTCAGGGTGGTGACCAGCGAGGACACCGGAACCGGCAGCGGACCGCCCGCCTTCAGCGCGGCGGACATGGCCTCGGCGCCCTCCGTCTCCACGCCCCACACCCGCACCTGCGGGCGCCGGGCGCGCAGCGCGGCCGCCACCCCGGCGATCAGACCCCCGCCGCCGACACTGACGAGCACGTCCGTCAGCTCCTGCGCGTCCTCGGCGAGCTCCAGCCCCACGGTGCCCTGGCCGGCGACCACCACCGGATCGTCGAACGGGTGGACCAGCGTCAGCCCCTCGTCCCGCAGCCGGAGCACCAGCTCGAAGGCGCTGTCCATCCCCTCGGCCAGCCGCACCGACGCCCCGGCCTGCGCGGCCAGCTCGATGGAGCGGGCCGGAGCGGTACGCGGCATGACCACGGTCGCCTTCACCTCGAGGGCCGCCGCCATCACGGCGAGGGCGATCCCGTGGTTGCCGCCGCTGACCGCCACCACGCCTGCCGCCCGCTCGGCCTCGCCGAGCGACAGGAGCCTGGCCGTCGCCCCGCGCGCCTTGAACGAGCCGGTGCGCTGCAGCAGTTCGAGCTTCGCGGTGACCGGGACACCGAGCAGCTCCGTGAGACCCGGGCTCGGCACGGTCGGCGTCCGCAGGACATGTCCGGCGATGCGCTGTGCGGCGGCTTCGATGTCCGAGATGCCGATCACGGTGGCCCATCCTCCCGGCGCGGGGCTGGGGACCGCGCCGCCCGCACCGTCACCCGCGGGGCCGCCCCGGGTCAACACGGTTTCGCGGCGCGGTGCTCCGGCCGTTCAGAGATCGCGGCCCACCAGGAAGTCCAGCAGGGCGCGCAGCTCGCCGGCGGCCCCGGAGGCCAGGGGGAGTTCCGCGAGCAGGGCCCGGGCGGCGGCCGTGTGCGCACGGGCCTCCGCCAGCGCGGCCGCCCGCCCGCCGGCCTCCTCGACCAGCGCGGCGGCCTCCTCGGTGTGCGCGGGGGAGGCCAGCAGCGAGGCGAGCCGCCCGGCCGCGGGGGAACCGAGCGCGGCCAGGACCGGGAAGGTCTTCTTGCGCTCCCGCAGATCACCGCCGACGGGTTTGCCGGTGACGGCCGGGTCGCCCCAGATGCCCAGGACGTCGTCCACCAGCTGGAAGGCGACGCCCAGATGACGGCCGGCGCGGTCCAGCGCGGCGACGGCCGGCTCGGGGGCGCCGCCGAGGGCGGCCCCCAGGGCGGCGGCGCAGCCCAGCAGCGCGCCGGTCTTGTGCTCGGCCATCGCCCGGTACTCCTCGGGCGTCACCCGCTCCGGCCCGTCGAAGGGCCGCGCGGCGAACAGCAGGTCGTCCGCCTGCCCGCGCACCAGATCGGCCAGCGCCGCGGACAGCAGGCGTACGGCACCGGGACCGCCCGGCGCGGCGGCGAGGGTCTCCATCGCGAGCGCGAACAGGGCGTCCCCGGCCAGCACCGCCGGACCGGTGCCGTAGGCCTTCCACACCGCGGGGCGGCGGCGCCGGGTCGCGTCGCCGTCCATGATGTCGTCGTGCAGCAGCGAGAAGGCGTGCACCAGCTCCACCGCGACCGCCGCCGGGACCCCGGCCCGCCCGTCGGTACCCGCCGCCCGAGCACCGAGCACCGCCAGTGCCTGCCGTACGCCCTTGCCGCCCGGCGCTGCGGCGGGTGCCCCGCCGACCTCGCACCAGCCGAAGGAGTACGCGGCCATCTCGGCCACCCAGGGATGCAGCCGGCCGACCGCCTCGGCCAGCGCGGGCCGCACCATCTCCCGGCAGTGGTCGAGGATGTCGGGAGCCGACGGCGGCGCCTCGACCGCGACGGAGAGCGCGCTCACCGTGCCACCTCCGCGGCCAGGCCGAACTCCTCCTGCGCCCGGGCCACCATCTCCCGCGCGTGCCGCAGCCCGCTGCGGTCCAGCACCTGTGCCAGGTCGGCGAGTTCGGCGGCCGTGTCGGCGCGGTCGCGGCCCAGCTGCGCCAGCGCCTTGGCCAGACCGAGGCGGGACAGCGCCTCGCCACGCGGCTCACTCATCGCGCGGAACTCGTCGAGGGCCAGCTCGTACAGCTCCCTGGCCTCCTGGTAACGCCCGGCCCGGTAGAAGACGTTGCCGCGCATCTTGTGGTTGTAGGCGAGCGCGCTGGACAGGTTCATCGCGCGGCAGCCGGCCTCGGCACGCGCCAGCAGCTCCAGCGCCTGCTCGGTGTTCTTGTCGCGGACCGAGATCACGTCGGCGAGTCCGCGCAGCGCCCAGGCGTGGCCGCGCCGGTCCTCGGCCCGCTCGGCTATCTCCGCCGCCTCCTCGAACAGGGCGTACGCCCCGTCGTAGTCCCCGGTGTTGCGGTGCATCTGGGCGATGCCCTCCAGGGCCCACACCGTGTGCCGCGCCTCCCCGCGCCGGCGGGCCTCGGCCAGCAGCTGCTCGTGCAGCCGGCCGACCGCCTCGTAGTCGCCCTGGATGCGCCCGGTCTCGGCAAGGCCCGCCAGTGAGTAGCCGCGTACCACGATGTCGCCGCCCTGCTCGCCGAGTTCGGCCGCGAGCCCGAGCAGCCGCCAGGCCAGCGGGAACGCCCCGCGCTGGCGGGCCAGGGTGCCGCCGCTCCACAGCGCCCAGGCCATCGCGGCGGTGTCCCCGGCCGCCCGGGCGGACCGGTAGCTCGCCTTCCAGGCCCGGTCGGCGTCCCGCACCTGACCGAGCCGCCGGTGGGCCTCGGCCACGGCGAGACCGCAGCGCGCCGCCTCCTCGGGCCGCCCGGACCGTTCGGCCTCACGCAGCCGTTCGGTGCCCTCGGCCAGCACGTCGACCAGAGAGGAGTTCACGGACAGGGTGGTCAGGGCGCCCTGGTACTCCGGGGCGAAAGCCTTGCCGTACATGCATGCCCTTCTATAAACGATGTGTATACATGGTGTGTATAGTGCGTCGAAAACTTGCCCTGGCCCACAGGGCCAGGGCTCTTGGTCTGTTGTCGGTCAAGACGCCGGGACGGCGGAGGGGGTTGCCTGTGAGGCGTAGATCACCTCACGGGGAGTCAGTGCTGCTGGGCCTTCTGCGGGGTCTCCTCGCTCGGACGCACCACGACGTACCCCTCGCCCTGGAGCATCAGCTGCACGGCTTCCCCGGAACCGCCGCGCAGCATCGAGCCGAGGGACTGCGAGCGGTGCAGCGAGGTCTGCAGATGAGCGCTCCAGCCGACCACCGCGTCCGTGTCGACGTACACCGGGTGCTGCGCCGAGACCGGGATGACCAGCGGGTTGCCCTCGCAGACCAGGCCGAGCCGGCCGTGCCCGCTGAACACGCTGTTGAACAGGCCGCCACCGGCGATGCCCGAGCCCTTCACCGTCTTGATCTCGTACGACAACGAGGGGTCGAAACACAGCACGTTGCGGCCGTTGACGGTGAACTGGTCGCCCGGCTCCACCTCGAGCACGAAGCAGTTCTGCGCCTCGTGCGCGAACCAGACCTCACCCTGCCCGCGCACCGCCATCAAGGGCAGCCCCTCGCCGGTGACCGCGCGCTTGAGCATGCCGCCGACGCCCTGGCCCTTGCGCTCGAACTGGAGGTTGCCGCGGTAGGCGACCATCGCGCCCTGGCGGGCGTGCATCTCGCCGTTCACCGTGTACCTGATGCACTTGGCGTTCTCGATGGTCATGCCCGGCTCGACGGCCGGCTGCACCATGTGCTCACTGGAGAAAAGATCACCCTTCATGCCGGGCATGGTGTCCCGGAGCGTGTGATTCCGCCAAGATCACGGAACGTATCGGTTCAGCCACCGAACAGCTGGGTCCAGTACGTGCCCGCCCGGCCCCCGCCGGCGAAGCCGACACCGATGTGGGTGAACTCCCGTTTGAGGATGTTGGCGCGATGGCCCGGGCTGTTCATCCAGCCGTCCACCACCTCGGCGGGGGAGCGCTGTCCGCAGGCGATGTTCTCGCCGATCGTGGACCGGCGGGAGCCCGCGGCGGCGGCCCGGTCCCAGGGCTCGCTGCCGACCCGCAGCCGCAGCGCACCGTCCGGCAGGGCCGTGTTCCCCCCCCGGAAGCCAGCTCATCCATCACACCACAGGAACGCGCGGCGATCCCGTCCGAGTTCCGCACCTTCCGAACGAAGGCCCAGCTGCCCCACCCGGCGATACGGGCCCCGGACTCGGCGACTCCTGAAGGAGGGCCCGGCTGCCCCACCCGTGGACGCGGACCAGAGTTCCGCGACCTCTCAATGAAGGCCCGACTGTCCCACCCCGGGGCGGGTCCGATTTCCACGACTTCTGAACGAAGGCCCGGCCACCCCACTCAGGGGCGCGGGGAACTGCGCGACCGGCCCCCACGCACCCGCACCCGACAACGGCGCTCTTTACTCCCTCACTCCCTCACTCCCTCGCACCCGCATCCGCACCCGACAACGGCGCTCCGTACTCCCTCGCACCGCTCCCGACAAGGGCACCCCCTACTCCTCCACACCCGCGCCCGACAACGGCGCCCCCTACTCCTCCACACCCGCACCCGACGACGGCCCCCCTTGCACTCTCACACCCGCACCCCGCACCCCACCCGCCGCCCCGGGCAGCCCCTTGCTCTCCTTGCCGCAGAACGCCGACTCCAGCACTCCCGCCAGCGCACCGAGCACCTCCCCGTTGTTGGAGACGTTCGCGACAGCGGTGACCGCCCGCTTCCCGTCCTTCGTGGCGAACGCGTACGTGTAGTAGCCCTGCACCGCTCCCGTGTGGCCGTACACCGAGATACCGCAGGACAGATCACGTCGGCGCAGCCCGAGCCCGTACCACGTCGTCCCGTCGACCCGGGTGAACCGCTCCATCTCCCCGAGCCGTTCCGCGGACAGCAGCTTTCCGCCGAGCAGCGCGGAGTAGAAGGTGTTCAGGTCCCCGGCACTGGAGATGATCGCGCCGGCGCTCTGCGCCCAGGACACGGTCTGTTCGGTCGCGTCGACGAGCTCCGCACCGGACGTGTCCGAGATACCCGGTGTGTCCTGGGTGCCTGGCGTGTCCGGGGTGAGGTAGCCGCGCGCGTACCGGCCCGGGATCCCGGTGTCGGGGTGGACGTAGAAGGTGTCGCGCAGCTTGAGCGGACGCAGGATGCGGTTCTCGTACTCGGTCCTCACGGAGTGCCCCGTGAGCTGTTCGATGAGCAGGCCGGCCACGACGAAGTTGGTATTGGAGTAGGAGTACGCGGCGCCGGGCGCGTTGGTGGGGGGCTTCTTCAGGGAGAGCTCGACGAGCTGCCGGTAGGTGAAGACCTTGTTCCGCACCGCCTCGAAGCCGGACACGCTCTGGGCGAACATGTCGTCGGTGTAGTCGTACAGACCGCTGCGGTGGCTTAGCACGTGCCGGACCGTGATGCGGTCGTCCGGCAGCAGCCCGGGCAGATACCGGTTGACCGGGGCGTCCAGGTCCAGCCGGTGCTCGTCGGCCAGCTGCAGCAGGACCACGGCCGAGAAGGACTTCGTGACGCTGCCGATGCGGAAGCGGTCCTCCGTGCTGATGTCCTGCCGCGTGCCGCGGTCGGCGACTCCCCGGGTCACCCGGTACGTCGTGCCGTCGTCGTCGACGCGGGCCAGCGCACCGGGCGCGCCCCGCGCCACCACCGTGCGCAGCACCTCGTCCAGGCCCGCGATGTCGGGTGCCGGAAGCGCCGCGGGTGCGGGGGCGCCGGCTGCCGCGGTCGCGGCCCGCGCCGGGACCGCGAGCAGCGACAGCGCGACCGCCCCGAGTACGCCGGCCCTGACCACCGTTGCTGAGACCATCCGGCTCCCACTCCCATCCACAGGGTTTCTGATGCGATTTCGGTCACATTCCGGCCTGGGAACCTAGGCGATTGAGGCAACGTCTCCACAGTCGACACACAGTTGGTCATTCCGCGATCACCCTGTGGCGCCCATTTGCAAAGGATTGCCATAGAAGGCCGCGAAATGGATCATTCCGTCTTTACGTGCGCATGACTCATCCGTAAGGGTTAACGCCCTGGGGCCCGACCCGCCCCCATGGCGTTCAAGGACGTCATGTCTCAAGGCGGTTGGTGATCCCGACTGCCTTCTTGCGAAGGAGATCAGTGCGTAGACCGCACATACGCAGCATTGCCGTTGCCGTCGCGGTGACGACGGCTGCCACGGGCCTGGCCGGTACGGCCTTCGCCGGCCCCTCCACGGGGGTGGAGCGGTCCGCCGCGTCCGCCGCCACGACTGCCACGGTGGTGGTGGAGGCGGCGCGCACCGCGGCGTTCGCCCACACCGCGGCGACGGGCGTGTCGCAGGGCGACGAACTGCAAGCCCAGGACGTGATGGTCGACCCCGAGGGTGCGCGCCACGTCCGTTTCGTCCGCACGCACAACGGAATGCCGGTGCTCGGCGGCGACCTGGTCGTCCACCTGAACCGGCAGCTGGCCTACACGGGTGCCACCAGCGCGGCCGCCCACGCCGTCAAGCCGGCCACCACCAAGGCCAAGCTGACCGCGGACCAGGCCGCGGCGAAGGCCGCCCAGGTCGCCAAGGGCGACGCGGGCGGCGCCGAGCTGGTGGTGGACGCCCGCGGCGGCGCCGCCGCCCTCGCCTACCAGGTGACGGTGACCGACAACGGCGCCTCCAGCACCGTGGTCATCGACGCCCTCACCGGCAAGGTGCGCAGCAACACGCCCGACGCGGACGAGTTTCTGTCGCCGAAGCTGATCGACGCGCTGCACAAGCGCGGCGAGACCGCCGACCCGGCCACCGGCATCGCCTCGGGCGACGCCGCCGGCCTGCTCGGCTCGGGTGTCTCCGGCGCGACGCACTACCCGGCGACCGCCAAGGGCACCGGCAAGACCCTCTTCGTGGGCAGCGTCGGCCTGACCACCACGGCGACCTCGCGCGGCCACTACCAGCTCAAGGACCCGAGCCGGTACGGCACCGAGACCCGGGACGCCAAGGGCTCGTACACGGAGAAGTTCAGCGCGGGCTCGAAGCTGACCAGCACGACCAACGTGTGGGGCAACGGCAAGACCACCAGCCGTGCCAGCGCCGCCGCGGACGCCCAGTACGGCATCACGAAGACGCTGGACTTCTACAAGAGCACCTTCGGGCGCAAGGGCATCGCCGGCAACAGCAAGGCCGCCCAGGGCATGGTCCACTGGGGCAAGAAGGTCGCCAACGCCTTCTGGGACCCGACCTGCAACTGCATGCTGTACGGCGACGGCGACGGCGACATGTTCAAGAAGCCGCTCGTCGTCCTCGACGTCACCGGTCACGAGCTGACCCACGGCGTGGTCGACGCGACCGCCAAGCTGCAGCCGACCTTCGTCGACAACGACGGCAACCAGTACGGCGAGCCCGGCGCACTGAACGAGTCGCTGGCGGACATCTTCGGCTCCAACGTCGAGTTCTACGCCAAGAACGCGAAGGACACGCCGGACTACCTGATCGGCGAGAAGCTGGGCCTGGCCCAGAAGTTCCTGCGCCGCCTCGACCACCCCTCGCTCGACAAGCTCGAGGGCACGGTCGACTACTGGAAGCCGGACGTCTACTACACCGAGGTGCACGCCGGTTCCGGCGTCTCCTCGCACGCCTACTACCTCCTCGCGGAGGGCAGCGGCAAGAAGACGATCAACGGCGTCAAGTACGACTCGCCGACCTACAACCGCATCGCGGTCAAGGGCATCGGCCGTACCAAGGCCACCGCCATCTTCTACCGTGCGCTGACCCGCTACATGGTCTCCACGACCGACTTCCACGACGCGCGTGTCGCGACGCTGAAGGCGGCCAAGGACCTGTACGGCGCCAACAGCACCGAGTACAAGACGGTGGACAAGGCGTGGGCCGCGGTCGACGTCACCGCCGCCAACACGCCGGCCGCCCGTCACTGACGGACGGCCGTACGGCAACGCACACCAGCACCACCGGATGCCCCGCCCCGCGCGGGGCATCCGCATGTCCGGGGCACGCCGGTCCACGGGGAGCCGTTCGAGGAGGAGCCCGGTCCAGGAAGAAGCCGGTCGACGGTCGAGGAGGAGCCCGGTCCGGGAAGAAGCCGGTCCCGGGGAGCCGGCCAAGGGGAGGTGCGCTGGTCGGCAACTGCCCCCGCAACAACCCCTGTTTCTTTTATTGACAGCGGAAAATAATGGCCCTAGGTTCCCGGCCATGCGCTCGATGCCCGCCGCCGAGGCGTTCCCGGCCCATACGCCGGCCGCCGCGCAGGTCTTCACGACGGTCCTCTCCCACGGCCCCCTGACCCGCCTGGACGCGGGCCGCCGGGCGGGGCTCTCCCCGGCCGCCGTCACCAAGGCCGTCCGCCCCCTGCTGGCGGCCGGCTATCTGGTGGAGGGCGCGGACGACGAGGCCCGTCCGGCCCTCGGCCGTCCCGCCACCCTGGTCCGGGTCAACGGCGAACGGGCACTGTTCATCGGCGTCAAGGTGACGGGCGACGAACTCATCGCCGTACTGACGGACCTGTGCTGCCGGATCCGCCTCGCCCGGCGCGTCCCGCTGCCGGACCGGGCGGCCCGCAAGGCGCTGGCCGCGGTCGCGGACCTCGTCGGAGAACTCCGCGCTCATGCCGCGGAGTCGGGCGCCCCGGTCCTCGGGCTCGGCATCGCCGTCTCCGGCGACGTCGACCGCGCGGAGGGCGTGGTGCGCTACTCGCCCTTCCTGGAGTGGCGGAACGTGCCACTGGCCGAACTCGCCACCTTGGCAGGCGGGTTGCCGGTCACCGTGGACAACGACGTACGGGCGCTGACCGTCGCCGAGCAGTGGTTCGGCGCCGGGGCTGGCCTCAGCGACTTCGCCGTGGTGACCGTCGGCGCGGGCATCGGCTGCGGACTCGTGGTCCACGGACAGGTGGTCGCCGGCGCCCACGGAGTGGCGGGCGAGATCGGCCACGTCGTCATCGATCCGGCGGGACCGCCCTGCCACTGCGGCAACCGCGGCTGTGTGGAGGCCATCGCCGCGGACGCCGCGATCGTCGCCCGTGTCGCCGAGGTGACGGGCCGTCGCATCGCCGACAGCGCCGCGGCGGTGGCCCTCGCCCACCAGGGCGTTCCCGGGGCCCGCGAGGTCTACGCCCGGGCGGGCGAGGCCATCGGCCGGGGCATCGCCACCGTGGCCAACCTGCTCGGACCCGAACGCGTGATCATCTCCGGCGAGGGCCTGGCCGCCTACGACCTCTTCGCCGAGCACATCCGCGAGGCGTTCACCGCGGCCGCCTTCGGCTCGGCCGCGCAGTGCGACGTACAGACCCGCCCGCTCCCCTTCGAGGAGTGGGCGCGCGGTGCCGCGGCCGCCGCGATCCAGTCCTTCATCACCTCGACCCCCAGCAGCGGACAGGGCTGAGCCGCCCCGCCCCGAACCCACCCAGGAGGTACGGCCCATGCGGTCACCCTCGTCTTCCGTCCTGCCCGCACGCGGGCTCGGATGCGCCGTCGTCCTGGCCCTCACCGCAGGCCTCGCCGCGACCGCCTCGCACACCGAAGCCGCGACGGCCCCGCGCACCGAAGCCGCGACCGCCCCGCACACCGCGGCCGCCCCGGATACCCGGGCCGCGACGGCCCCGCACACCGACGTCGCGGCCGTCCCGCAGGCCCGGGCCGCGGCCGTAGCGCAGGCCGAGGACTCGACGGCCCCGGACGCCAAGCCCTATATGGGCTGGTCCAGTTGGAGCATGCAGTCCTCCAAGTACCCCGGCCTCAACCCGGACGGCGACTACAGCTACCTCACCGAGGCGAACGTCCTGAAGCAGACCGACGCCCTCGCCGCCAGGCTGAAGAAGTACGGCTACGACCATGTCGACATCGACTCCGGCTGGTGGCGGGACAAGAGCTGGAAGCCGGAGTTCGACGCGTACGCACGCCAGCAGGCGGACCCCGGCCGCTTCCCGCACGGCATGAAGGCGGTCGCCGACCACATCCACGCCAAGGGACTCAAGGCCGGCATCTATCTGCCCGTCGGCCTGGAGAAGGAGGCCTACGGCGACGGAAGGGTGCCCCTGTGGCACGCCGACGGCTGCACCACCGCCGACATCGTCTACGGCGACCTGCGCACCACCAACGGCTGGGACAGCGCCTACAAACTGGACTTCGCCAGGCCCTGCACCCAGAAGTACGTCGACTCCCAGGCCCAGGCGCTGGCCGGCTGGGGCTACGACCTCCTCAAGCTCGACGGCGTGGGCCCCGGCTCCTTCAAGACCGGCGACAACTACGACAACGTTGCCGACGTCGCCGCCTGGCAGAAGGCGACAGCCGCCACGGGCCGGCCCGTCCACCTGGAGATCTCCTGGTCCCTCGACATCGGGCACGCCGCCGACTGGAAGAAGTACTCCAACGGCTGGCGCATCGACACCGACGTCGAGTGCTACTGCAACACCCTGGTGAGCTGGGAGAACTCCGTCGACGACCGCTTCGACGACACCCCCGGCTGGACCAGGCACGCCGGCCCCGGCGGCTGGAACGACCTGGACTCCCTCGACATCGGCAACGGTGCCATGGACGGTCTGACCAAGGCCGAACGGCAGACCTACGCCACCCTGTGGGCCATCGCCAAGTCCCCGCTCTACACGGGCGACGACCTGACCAGGCTCGACGGCTACGGTGTCCGGCTCCTCACCGACCGAGAGGTCATCGCCGTGGACCAGGCAGCCACCCCGCCCGGTCGGCCGGTCACCCCCTCCGACCCGCAGCAGGTGTGGGCCGCCGAGAACCCCGACGGTACCCGCACCGTCGCCCTGTTCAACCTCGCCGACGCCCCCGCCGCCGTCACCGCCGACTGGTCGTCACTCGGCTTCACCGGCACAGCCGCCGTCCGCGACCTGTGGAACCACGAGAACCTCGGCTCCCACCGGAACGGGATCACCGAGGCCCTCCCCGCGCACGGCTCCCGCCTGTTCACCGTCACCCCGCACGGCAGCACCCTGCGCACCACCGGTCACGAGGCCGAGGCGGCCGGAAACACCCTCAGCGGCAACGCCTCCGTCGCCGACTGCTCCGCCTGCTCCGGCGGCAAGAAGGCCGGCAACCTCTACCTCGGCGGCAAGCTCCGCTTCAACGACATCGTCGTCGACAGGCCCGGCACCTACCTGATCAAGGTCGCCTACATCAGCGGCGACGCCCGCCCGGTGACCATCTCCGCCAACTCCGGGAGCGGCGCCCGCCACAGGTTCCCCTCCACCGGCGACTGGGGAAGCGTGGAGACGGTGAGTGTGCCCGTGACCCTGAAGGCGGGCACCAACACCGTCACCTTCGACAGCGGTTCGGACTACGCGCCGGACATCGACCGGATCGACGTTCCCTCCACGCCCCGCCCGTGATTCGGAGACCGTCATGGAACATCCCCCCAGCAGACGCGGCTTCCTCGCCCTCGCCGCCCTCACCGGAGCCCTCGCCCCGCTGCCCGCCTTCACCGCCACCGCCGCCCCGCAGCGGCCCACCGCGACCCCCACGCCCGATCCCCGCCACCAGCTGTGGTGGCAGGCACCCGCGGACGAGCACTCGCTGATCCAGCAGGGTCTCCCCGTCGGCAACGGCCGCCTCGGCGCCCTCGCCACCAACGACCCCGGCCGCGAGCTCCTGCTCGTCACCGACGCCACGATGTGGACCGGCGGTCTCAACGACACCCTCGACCCCGACGGCCAGTTCCCCTACGGCCGCGCCGACTTCGGCTCCTTCACCCTGCTCGCCCGGCTCACCGTCGACCTTCCCGGCCACGACCTCGGCGCCGTCTCCGGCTACCGCCGCACCCTCGACCTCGCCCATGGCGTGGTGACGACGTCGTACGTCCGCTCCGGAGTGACGTACCAGAGGCAGCTGTTCGCGAGCCGCCCCGACGACGTCCTGGTACTGCACTTCACGCAGAAGGGCGGCGGCCACCACACCGGCACCCTGACCCTCGACGGCACACACGGCGAGAAGACGCCGAGCGCCACGTCCTTCGCGGGTCGTCTCGCCAACGGACTGCGCTACGGTGCCGCCGTCACCGCGTACGGCAGCGGCGGCACTGTCCGGGTCGACGGCGCCCGCGTCACCTTCTCCGGGTGCACGGACCTGACCGTGGTCGTCAGCGGCGGCACCGACTACGCGCCCGACGCCACCGCCCACTACCGCAACCCCTCCCTCGACCCCGAGGCGCTCGCCCGCACCAAGGTCCGCGCCGCCGCCCGCCACACCGCGGACACCCTGCTGCGCACGCACGCCGCCGACCACCGGGCGCTCTACGGACGCTTCGACATCCGGCTCGGCACCTCGTCCGCCCGACAGCGCGCCCTGGACACCTGGGAGCGGCTCAAGGCCCGTGCCCAGGACGACTTGCCGGACCCCGAACTGGAGGCCGCCTACCTGCAGTTCGGCCGCTATCTGATGATCTCCGGCTCACGCGGAAGCCTCCCGCTCGGCCTGCAGGGACTGTGGCTCGACGGGAACGACCCGGACTGGATGGGCGACTACCACACCGACATCAACCTCCAGATGAACTACTGGATGGCCGACCGGGCGGGCCTTTCGCCCTGCTTCGACGCGCTCACCGACTACTGCGTGGCCCAGCTGCCCTGCTGGACCGACCTGACCAGGAGACTCTTCAACGACCCCCGCAACCGCTACCGCAACTCCAGCGGCAAGAACGCCGGCTGGACGATCGCCATCTCCACCAACCCCTATGGTGGAGGGGGCTGGTGGTGGCATCCCGCGGGCAACGCCTGGCTGTGCAACTCCCTGTGGGAGCACTACGAGTTCACGGCCTCGCGAGCCCATCTGGAGAAGATCTACCCGCTCCTCAAGGGCGCCTGCGAGTTCTGGGAGGCACGGCTGCTCACCCACACCCTGCCCGACACCGGCCGGGAGGTCCTCATCGCCGACAGCGACTGGTCACCGGAACAGGGCCCGCTCGACGCCAAGGGCATCACCTACGCCCAGGAACTCGTCCGGGCGCTCTTCGGCAACTACCGGACCGCCGCGGCCGAGCTGGATCTGGACGCCGACTACGCCCGTACCGTCGGCGCGCTGCGGGAGCGCCTCTACCTCCCCGTGGTCAGCCCGAAGACGGGCTGGCTGGAGGAATGGATGTCCCCCGACAACCTCGGCGAGACCACCCACCGGCATCTGTCCCCGCTCATCGGCCTCTTCCCCGGCGACCGCATCCGGCCCGACGGCTCCACCCCCGCCGGCATCGTCGCCGGTGCCACAGCCCTGCTGACCGCCCGCGGGACGGACAGCTTCGGCTGGGCCAACGCCTGGCGCGCCCTGTGCTGGGCCCGGCTGAAGGACGCCGGCAAGGCCTACCGGCTGGTTGTCGACAACCTCCGCCCGTCGACCCTGGGCAGCAACGGCACCGCCCCCAACCTCTTCGACATCTACCAGGCCGAGCAGGGCCGGGGCATCTTCCAGATCGACGCCAACTTCGGCACCCCGGCCGCCGTGGTGGAGATGCTGCTGTACTCCCGCCCCGGCCACCTGGAGCTCCTGCCCGCCCTGCCGGACGCCTGGGCCGCCTCCGGAGCGCTCACCGGTGCCGGGGCCCGCGGCGGGTTCGTCGTCGACCTGCGGTGGCGGGACGGGAAACCCACCGAGGTGCGGATCCGCAGCATCGGCGGCACCATGACCTCCGTGGGGTACGCGGGAACGTCCCGGACGGTCCGCCTGGAGCCCGGCGGGTCCGTCACGCTCAAGGACCTCGTCCGGTGACCGGCCCGCTGCGCCCCGTGCACCGGATGCGCATCCGGCGCCTGTGCCGGATCGCCGCCGTCCTGCTCGCGGCCGTCGCCTGCCGGCCGGCACCCGCCCAGGCCGCCGCCCGTCCTGCCGAGGCCACCGCCCGGGCCTCCGGGGTCGTCACCTGGGCGGCGAGCGCCGACCGCCTGGGCGAGGGGGCGGCCGACCGCGGCTACCGGCTCGTCGTGCGCACCAGCGTCGCCGGCAGCGCCCTTCGCGTGCGCCTGTCCAATGCCTTCGGCGACCGCCCGCTGACCCTGGACGACGTCCATGCCGGCCTGCAGAGCCGGGGTGCCGCACTCCGGCCGGGCAGCAACCGGCTCCTGACCTTCGGCGGAGCCCGCACGGTCACCGTCCCGGCGGGCGCCGTCGTCTGGAGCGACCCGCTGCCCGGCCGGATCCACGCCGCCGTCAACCTGGTCGTCAGCCTCCACACCCCGGACGCGGCGGGTCCGGCGACCGGCCACGGGATGGCGATGCAGACGTCGTACCTCGCCGAGGGCGACCACACGGCCGAGGACTCGGCGGACGGCTGGGCGCAGACCACCGGCTCCTGGTGGTACCTCGACGCCGTCTCGGTCCGCCCTCCGGGCACCGCCACCGGCGCCGTGGCGGCGCTCGGCGACTCCATCACCGACGGCTGGCAGTCCACCGCCGACCTCGACCGGCGCTGGCCCGACTACCTCGCCAGGCGCCTGGACAGCGCCCGCACACACGTCAAGGGCGTGGCCGACGAGGGGATCTCCGGCAACAAGGTCCTCGAGGACGGCGCCGGGCAGAGCGCCCTGCACCGGCTGGACCGGGACGTCCTGTCCCAGCCCGGCGTGCGCACCGTCGTCCTCTTCGAGGGGGTGAACGACCTCAAGGCCCACACCGGCGTCACCGCCGCCGATCTGATCGCCGGATACCGGGAGATCGTCCAGCGGGTGCACGCGGCCGGCAAGTGCGTGGTCGGCGCGACCGTCGGCCCCTTCAAGGGCTGGTCCGAGTACGACCCGGCCGCCGAGGCGGTACGGCAGGAGGTCAACCGGTTCGTCCGCAGCAGCGGGGAGTTCGACGCGGTCGCCGACTTCGACCGCGTCCTGCGCAGCCCCTACGACCCCGAGCGGATCCTGCCCTTCTTCGACAACGGCGACCATCTGCACCCCAACGACAAGGGGATGCAGGCCATGGCCGACGCCGTCGGCCTGGGCAGCCTCGACTGCACCCGCTGACACTCCGGGTAACCGGGGTACCCCGGGCGCTCCGGGCAGGCCCGGCGGCGAGCCGAGCAGGCCGACCTGCCGGTCCGGCCGTGCCGCGGGTGCGTGTTCCGCGGCCGCTCAGCGCAGCGTGTCGGCCCAGTCCGCCGGCACCCGCCCGGCCGGGCCCGGCGCCGGCTGGTCGGCGGGATGGCTGACCGGCGGAGCGAGTTCGAGCCCGGGGTCGTACAGATCGTTCGTGTCGTAGTTCCAGAACCACTCCTCGCCCGGCTCGAAGCTGCGGATCACCGGATGCCCGGTGGCCCGGTAGTGGGCGGTGGCGTGCCGGGCGGGGGAGTCGTCGCAACAGCCGATGTGCCCGCAGGCCGCACAGCGGCGCAGATGGAACCACCAGCCGCCGGCCTCGTCGCACTCCACGCATCCGGTGCCGCTCGGCGGAACGGTCGGGTCGATCGCGGACTCGTCGCTCATGCTGCCTCCTCGGGGGGCGTCAGGGCGGCCGCCTCCTCCGGCGACTCCGCGGTCAGCGGCAGCAGCACCTGGAAACGGGTGTCACCGGGGGCGGATTCGACCTGCAGGGTGCCGTGGTGCTTGTTCACGACGATCCGCCACGAGATGTCCAGGCCCAGACCGGTGCCCTCACCGACCGGCTTGGTGGTGAAGAACGGATCGAAGATACGGTCCTTGATCTCCGGCGGGATCCCGGGCCCGGTGTCCCGGAACTCGACCAGCACCCGCTCGTGGTCCAGTGCGGTCCGTACGGTCAGCGTGCCTTCCCCGCCCGCGCTGTTCATGGCCGACACCGCGTTGTCGATGAGGTTGGTCCACACCTGGTTCAGCTCCGCCGGATAACCGGGGACTTGCGGCAGCGCGCGGTCGTACTCCTTGACCACCTTGATGTGTCGGCCGAACTTTCCGGCGAGCATCAGCAGTGTGCTGTCGAGGAGTTCGTGCACGTCCACCACCCGGTAGGGCGCCCGGTCCAGCTGCGAGTACTGCTTGGCCGCGTCGACGAGATGCGAGATCCGGGTGGTGGAGTCCTCGATCTCGGTCATCAGCAGCTCGGTCTCGATGGTGTAGTTGAGCCAGCCGACCGCCCCGGGCAGGATCTCCTCGCCCACGGCCGCCGCGACCTGTTCCAGCCAGTCGATGTCCAGTCCCGCCTGCACGAAGGTGGGCGCCAGCTGCCAGCCGTAGTCGATGCCGTGGTCCTCCAGCCAGTCCGTGAGCGTGTCCTCCCGGTCGGCGGCCTCCAGCGGGCTGAGCGCCGGAGCCTTCGCGACCCGCTCGGCGGTGCGCTCCTGGATCTCGATCAGGCTCGACAACTGGTCCCGGGAGAACGGGCCTTCGGCGATCACGGCGAGCTTGTGCCGCATCTTCGCGACCCGCTCCCGCAGGGTCGACGTGGCCCGCACCGCTGCCGCCGCCGGGTTGTTCAGCTCATGTGTGAGCCCGGCGGACAGCGAACCGAGCGCCAGCAGCCGCTCCCGCTGCCCGACGGCTGCCTGGGTGCTCTTCGAGCCGAAGAAGAGGCCCTCCAGCAGGTGCACGGCCATCGGGAACCACTCGCTCATCACGGCCGCGAAGGTGTCTGCCGGCAGTACGAAGAACCGTGTCGGCTCCGTCACCCGCATCGAGTTGTTGTACACCTGCCGCACCCGGTCCCCGAGGTACGCCTGCATGGCGCCCGAGTACACCCCGCGCTGCGAGCTGCGGATGACCTCCACGTCGTCCCCGCCGACGCGCCGCGAGAGCACCACCGTGCCCTCGATCATCGAGTAGAAGCAGGTGGCCGGGTCGCCCTCGGTGTACACCGGACCGGGCTGGAACAGCTCCACCCGGCCCTCGCTGCACAGCCGGCCGAGCTGTTCGGGTGCCAGCTTCTCGAAGAGGAACAGGGAGCCGATCTCCCTGGGGCTGCACGGCAGCGACTGCCCGCTCATGACTGCTCCAGATACCGGTGGACGAGCATGACGGCCATGGCTCCCTCTCCGACGGCGGACGCGACGCGCTTGGCGGACTCGGCGCGTGCGTCGCCCGCCACGAACACGCCGGGAATGCTGGTCTCCAGGTGGTACGGCGGCCGGTCCAGCTCCCAGCCGGCCGGCGGCCGCCCGTCGGCGGTCAGGTCGGGACCGGCCAGGATGAAGCCGCGCTCGTCGCGCAGCACGGTGTCGCCCAGCCAGTCGGTGAGCGGGGCCGCGCCGATGAACACGAACATCCACTGGGCGTCGACCTGTTCGCAGTCGCCCGTCGCCGTATGACGTAGTGTCAGGTGCTCCAGGCGGTCGGAGCCGTGCGCGGCGTCGACCACGGTGCGACTGCGCACCGAGATGTTCGGGGCCTCGTTGATCTGCTGGATCAGATAGTGCGACATCGACGCCGCCAGGTCGGCGCCGCGCACCAGCAGCGTCACCGACTTGGCGAACCTGGACAGGTACATCGCCGCCTGGCCCGCCGAGTTGGCGCCGCCGACGATGTACACGTCGTGTCCCTGGCAGCCGGCCGCCTCGGTCAGCGCGGAGCCGTAGAACACCCCGCAGCCGGTGAGGTCGGTGCAGCCCTGCGCCTCCAGCTGCCGGTACTGCACACCCGTCGCCAGGATGACGCTGTGCGCCGCGATCACCGTGCCGTCCGCGAACCGTACGATGCGCGCCGCCCCGTTGACCTCGAGTCCCGTCACCTCACGCGCGGTCAGGATCTCGGCGCCGAACCTGGCCGCCTGGCGCCGTGCCCGCTCGGCCAGCTGGCCACCGGAGACGCCGTCGGGGAAGCCCAGGTAGTTCTCGATCCGGGAGCTCTGCCCGGCCTGCCCGCCGGTCGCGGACCGCTCCACGAGGACGGTCCTGAGGCCCTCCGAGGCGCCGTACACGGCAGCGCCGAGCCCGGCGGGACCGCCGCCGATCACGACGAGGTCGTAGAAGTCGGCCGTCGGCGTCGTCGCCAGACCCACCCGCGCGGCCAGCTCCGGCGCCTCCGGTTCGACCAGTACCGCACCGTCCGGGGTGATCACGAGCGGCAGCCGCTGCCCGTCCTGCTCGGCCGCGGCCAGCAGCCGCTGCCCCTCCGGCTCCTCCACCGAGTACCAGCGGTAGGGCACCTGGTTGCGGGCCAGGAACTCGCGCACCTCGGAGGAGCGCGCCGACCACCGGTGCCCGACCACCTTGGTGCTGGGCACGCACTTGTAGTCGCTGTGGCGCCACGCCTCCAGGAGGTCGTCCAGCACCGGATAGAGCTTCTCCTCCGGCGGGTCCCACGGCTTGAGCAGATAGTGATCGAGGTCGACGACGTTGATCGCGTCGATGGCGGCGTTGGTGTCCGCGTACGCGGTGAGCAGTACGCGCCGCGCCCCCGGATAGACGTCCAGGGCCTGCTCCAGGAACTCGATGCCGTTCATCTGCGGCATCCGGTAGTCGGCCAGGATGACGGCCACCAGATCGCCGCGCAGCTTCAGTTCGCGCAGCGCCCCGAGTGCGGACTCCCCGGACTCCGCGCGCACGATCCGGTACGACTCGCCGTAGCGCCGCCGCAGATCGCGGGCTACGGCACGGGACACTCCCGGGTCGTCGTCCACAGTCAGGATGACGGTCCGCGCCGTATCGGCGGCCTGTGCCATACCTCTCCCACCCCGAGCGGTCGGATCCACGGAACGGCGTCGCTGGGCCCACCGCACCGGCTCCCGCCCATCGTATGTTCGATCGCCGGGGTTCGCTCCGGTATGCGGCGGGTACATGATCCCGCCCGAGCACGAGGGCGCCCGACGGCCGGCACCGGCCCGACGGGGCCGCGGAACGACGAAGATGCGGGCGACGGACGAAGGTGCGGGCGACGGGGCCGCGTGACGACGAAGGTGCGGGCGACGGGGCCGCGTAACGACGAAGATGCGCGCGACGGGGCCGCGTAACGACGAAGATGCGCGCGACGGGGACGGGCAACGACGAAGATGCGCGCGACGGGGACGGGCAACGACGAAGATGCGGACGACGGGGACGCGGACGACGGGGACGCGGACGACGAGGAGGCCGGTGATGGCACACCCGATCACGGCAGGGGTGGACGGTACCGAGGAGAGCCTGGCCGCGCTGGCCTGGGCCCGGCGGGAGGCCGTACGCAGGGGGCTGTCGCTGCGCGTGGTGCACGCGTGGCACTACGCCGAGTCGCTCGCCACCGCCGACCGGGACACCCAGCGGGGCTGGGCGTCGGACGGGGTGGCGGAGGCCGTGCGCACGGTGTCGGGGGGCCGTCCGGAGCCGGCCGTGAGCGTGGACGTGCTGGAGGGCCCGCCCGCCGAGGTGCTGGCCGACGCGGCCGCGCAGGCCGAGATGCTGGTGCTCGGCTCGCGCGGGCACGGTGCGCTGGTCGGGTTTCTGCTGGGTTCCGTCGGACAGCAGGTGATCGCCGGGACGGCCCGGCCCGTGGTGCTGGTGCGCAGCGGCGATCAGCCGGCGGCGGAGGCGGCCGGCCGGGACGTCGTCGTCGGCCAGCACGGCGGGCCCGAGGACAGCGCGGAGGTGCTGCGTTTCGCCTTCGAGACGGCGGCCGCCCGCGGCGCCGTCGTCCGCGTCGTACGGGCCTGGTCCCTGCCGCCCGTCTTCGCCTACAGCCCCGGTTCGCTGAAGCTCCTGGACGACGCCGGCGGGCTGGAGCCGTACGAGAGGACGGCCCTGGCGGAGGCGGTCCGGCCGTGGCGGGAGCGCTTCCCGCAGGTGCCCGTGACCGAGCACGTCGAGATGGGCAGCGCGGGGCAGGTACTGCTGTCCGCGGCCGCACGGGCCCAGCTGGTGGTCGTCGGCCGGCGGGCGCGCCGCAGTGCCGTAGGCGCCCGCATCGGCTCGGTCGCGCACGGGGTGCTGCACCACGCCGGGTGCCCGGTGGCGGTCGTCCCGCACGAGTGACTACCCGGCGGGTGCCGTCGGCTCCACGGACGGGCGGGCTCCGGCCAGGACGTTCTCGACGTAGTCGGCGACGGCGGTGTCCAGGCCGATGTCGTGCTGGGCCCGCTCGGACAGGTACCAGCGGTGTTCCAGCAGTTCGTGGTAGATCTCGGCCGGGTCCGTCGAGCCGCGCAGCTCCGGCGGGACCGCGCGCACGGTGGGCCGGAACACCTCGCGCACCCAGCGGTGGGCGAGCACCTCGGGGCGCGCGCCGAGCGGATCGCCCGGGGCGTGGTCGTCCTGGGTGGCCATCCAGCTCTCCAGGTCGTTCAGCAGCCGCCGTGCCTGGTTCTCCTCGGTGTCGAGGCCGGTCAGCCGCAGCAGCTGGCGCTGGTGGTGGCCGGCGTCGACGACCTTGGGCACGAAGGTGACGGTGTCTCCGCCCGCGGAGTGCTCGATCTGCATCTCGGCCACGTCGAAGCCGAGGTCGTTGAGACGGCGTATCCGGCGTTCCATGTAGTGGTACTTGCCCGCCGGGTACACCGAGGTGCGGGTCAGCTCCTGCCACAGGCCGTCGTAGCGGGTGCAGATCTCGTGGCCGAACTCGACGGGGTCCACGGACGGGTGCAGGGCGCCCGACGCCTCCAGGTCCAGCAGCTCGCCGCTGATGTTCACCCGGGCCAGGTCGAGGTCGTACTCCCGCTGCCCGGGGCTGAGCCGGGGATGCAGGTCGCCGGTCTCGGCGTCCACCAGATAGGCGGCGTAGGCGCCCGCGTCCCGCCGGAACAGCGTGTTGGACAGCGAGCAGTCCCCCCACGCGAAGCCGGCCAGGTGCAGCCGTACCAGCAGCACCGCGAGCGCGTCCATCAGGCGGTGCATGGTCGCCGGGCGCATGGTGGTCTCGAACATCGACCGGTACGGCAGCGAGCCGCGCAGATGGCGGGTGATCAGCACCGGCTCCAGCGGGGCGCCGGTGCGGTCGGTGCGGCCGGTGACCACCGCGAGCGGGTCGACGGCGGGGATGCCCAGCCGGTCCAGGTCGCGCAGCAGTCCGTACTCGCGCAGTGCGGGCCGCTCGGCCAGCTCCTTGACGGCGATCACCTCGGCACCGGCGCGCGCGTAGCGCACGACGTGCCGGGAGATGCCCCGGGGGAGCGGCACGAGGTACTCCTCGGGCCACTCCTCCAGGGGCACGTCCCAGGGCAGTGCGAGCAGGAGCGCGGGGTGCTCCGGGTTCGTGGCACTGATCTGCAAGGCCATGGGCGCACCCTAAGGCCCCGTGCGGCGCTGCCGGGATCCCGTGCACACGGTCATTTGGAACGGCCCGTCCACTGCACGCCGTGCGGCCGGAACCGGAGGCTCCGGGACGGGTCGTTCACCGCACGCCCTGCGGCCGGAACTGGATGCTGATCCGCGGTCCAGTCGCGCGGGCGGTCTTGGGCACGCAGTGCTCCCAGGTGCGCTGGCAGGAGCCGCCCATCACGATGAGGTCGCCGTGGCCGAGCGGTCGCCGGACCGTCGTGCCGCCGCCTCCCGCCGGCCGCAGCAGCAGGTCCCGGGGTGCGCCCACGGAGAGGATCGCCACCATCGTGTCCTCGCGGGCCCCTCGCCCGATCCGGTCGCCGTGCCAGGCGACGCTGTCCCGGCCGTCGCGGTAGAAGCACAGCCCGGCGGTGGTGAACGGCTCGCGCAGTTCCCCGTCGTAGTGCGCGGACAGGTCCGTGCGGGCCTCGCCGAGGACGGGGTGCGGCAGCGGGTCGTGGGCCGCGTAGAAGGCGAGCAGGCGCGGTACGGCCACCACGTTGTCGTACATCGCGCGGCGCTCGGCCCGCCACGGGACGCCGGCCGCCAGCTGTTCGAACAGGGTGTCGGCCCCGCTCAGCCAGCCGGGCAGTACGTCGATCCAGGCGCCCGAGCCCAGCTCGGTCCGGCGCAGCCCGTCGAGAGAGCCGAGCCGCAGCTCGTCGGTCTGGTCGAACAGGGAGCCCTGGAGGTGCGTGGCCATGGGCCCAGCCTACCCCTTAATCGAAAATACGTTCCCATTGTCGAAGGGGGGTGCGCACCTCTTTCGATACATCGATGTATCGGATACATTGCCGTATCGAACGGCGGAGGTCTCGGCGATGACGGCACAGGACGCGGCCCGGCGGGTCACCAGGCGGCGGGCCCGGACACGGGCCAACCTGCTCGACGCCGCCTTCGCGGTCTTTGCCGCCAAGGGCTTCGGACGGGTCTCCATCGAGGAGGTCTGCGAGGCCGCCGGGTACAGCCGGGGCGCCTTCTACTCCAACTTCGCCACCCTGGACGAGCTGTTCTTCGCCCTGTACCGGGAGCGCGCCGACCTCATCGCCTCCCAGGTGGCCGACGCGCTCGCCCAGGACGGCCCCGACCTCGACGTGCCCGCCTCCGTGGACCGGGTCACCGAGGTCCTGCTGCTCGACGTGGACTGGCTGCTGGTCAAGACCGACTTCCTGGTGCACGCGGCCCGCGACCCGGCCGTCGCCCAGGCTCTCCTCGACCACCGCACCCGGCTCCGGGAGGCCATCGCCGACCGGCTCTTCCGGGCGAGGGGCCACACCGAACTGCCCGCCGTCCTCGGTGACGTGGACGGCGCCGCCCGCGCGGTGGTGGCGGCCTACGACGGCGTCACCACCCAGCTGCTGCTGGACAAGGACGGCGCCGCCGCCCGCGCCTGGCTCAAGCAACTGCTCACCGCCCTGCTGACCGACGGCAGCGGCACCCCCGTATGAGTCGTAGAGGGAAGGACACAGACGCCATGGCCGCCACGGACGCGGACGTCATCGTCGTCGGAGCGGGCCTCGCCGGCCTGGTCGCGGCGCACGAACTCACCAGCCGGGGCCGGCGGGTCGCCCTGGTCGACCAGGAGAACGCCGCCAACCTCGGCGGCCAGGCCTTCTGGTCCTTCGGCGGGCTCTTCCTCGTCGACTCGCCCGAGCAGCGGCGCCTCGGCATCAAGGACTCCTTCGACCTCGCCTGGAACGACTGGCGGGGCAGCGCCCGGTTCGACCGGCTGGAGGACGAGGACTCCTGGGCGGTGCGCTGGGCCCGTGCCTACGTCGAGTTCGCCGCCGGTGAGAAGCGGTCCTGGCTGGAGGGACACGGCATCAGCCTGCTGCCGACCGTCGGCTGGGCCGAGCGCGGCGACCTGCGGGCGGACGGGCACGGCAACTCCGTACCCCGGTTCCACATCGCCTGGGGCACTGGCACCGGCGTGGTCGAACCCTTCGTCCGGTACGCCCGGCAGGCCGCCCGGGACGGGCTGCTCACCTTCTACCACCGCCACCGCGTGGACGAGCTGGTCATCGAGGAGGGGACGGCGCGCGGGGTGCGCGGCACGGTCCTCGCCGACGACGACTCGCCCCGCGGTGTGGCCTCCAGCCGCGACCGGGCCGGCGACTTCGAACTCACCGCCCAGGCCGTGATCGTCACCACCGGCGGCATCGGCGCCGACCACGACATCGTCCGCCGCTACTGGCCGGAGCGGCTCGGCACGCCCCCCGCCGAGATGGTCACCGGCGTCCCCGCGTACGTCGACGGACGGATGCTCGACATCAGCGCCGAGGCGGGCGTCCGCCTGGTCAACCGGGACCGGATGTGGCACTACACCGAGGGCCTGCAGAACTGGAACCCCGTCTGGCCCGGACACGGCATCCGCATCCTGCCGGGCCCGTCCTCCATCTGGTTCGACGCCCTCGGCCGCCGCCTGCCCGACCCCTGCCTGCCCGGCTACGACACCCTGGGCACCCTCAAGTACCTGCGCACCACCGAGGACATCGCCGGTTACGACCACTCCTGGTTCGTCCTCACCCGGAAGATCATCGAGAAGGAGTTCGCACTCTCCGGCTCCGAGCAGAACCCCGACATCACCGCCAAGGACCGCAAGGCGGTGCTGCGCGACCGGCTGCTCGGCAAGGGCGCCCCCGCCCCCGTGCAGGCCTTCCTCGACAACGGCGCGGACTTCGTCACCGCGCACAGCCTGGAGCAGCTGGTCGAGAAGATGAACGGCCTCACGGACAAGCCGCTGCTGGACGCCGCCGAGGTGCGCCGCCAGATCGAGGCCCGCGACCTCCAGATCGCCAACCCGTACAGCAAGGACTCCCAGGTCCAGGGCATCCGCAACGCCCGCCGCTACATCGGCGACCGGCTCGGCCGGGTCGCCGCCCCGCACCGCATCCTCGACCCGGCCGCGGGCCCCCTGATCGGCGTCCGTATGCACGTCCTGACCCGCAAGACCCTGGGCGGCATCCAGACCGACCTCGACTCCCGTGCCCTCGGCGCCGACGGCACGCCCGTCGGAGGCCTCTACGCGGCCGGCGAGGTGGCCGGCTTCGGGGGCGGCGGCGTCCACGGCTACAACGCCCTGGAGGGCACCTTCCTCGGCGGCTGCCTCTTCTCGGGCCGCGCGGCGGGCCGGGCGGCGGCGCGCCAGACCGGCTGAACTCAGCCGTTCAGCAACTCCGCCAGCACCGAGGCATGGCTCCGCTCGGGCTGCTTGGACGCCGTGAGCAGCGTGAGCGGGCCGGTGCGGGCCGACGTTCTGAGGCCGTCGAGCAGTTCGGCGGCCTCGGGAGCGGCCAGCTCCGCCTCGTAGCGGCGCCGGAACTCCTCGTACGAGCCCTCGCCGCCGTGGAACCAGCGGCGCAGCTCCGTCGACGGGGTGAGCCCCTTGGGCCACTCGTCGACCTGCGCCGCGTCCTTGGCGAGACCCCGTGGCCACAGCCGGTCGACCAGCACCCGCAGGCCGTCCCCGGACTCGGGCGGATCGTAGATCCGACGGACGCGCACGCTCACGGTGGGGGCACCTCTCGGGTCGCGGACGGTCCCGCGAGCCTACTGCGGCGCGCCCGTTCCGCCAGGTGCCGACGCGGTGTTACTTGACCAGAATGAGGGAGAAGCCGTCGTGCCCGCGCGCCTAGTCTGGGGGCGAATCGATCATTCGCACCCTTCCAGAGGAGCGCATGTGACACCCTCCCGCAGACAGGCCGCAGGACGACGCACCGCAGTCCTGCGCCGTGAGGCGGTCCTCGCCACCGTCCCTGTCGCCGTCGCGGCGCTGCTCGGGGCCGCCGGACCGGCAGCGGCCGGCACGACCGGCGCGGCCGGGGCCGGCGACCCCTACTTCCCGCTCAGCGGCAACGGCGGCTACCACGTGAGCCATTACGGCCTGACGCTCCGTTACGACACCGCCTCCCGGCACCTGGACGGCACAGCGGTCCTCACCGCCCGTGCCACCGAGCGGCTCACCCGCTTCGACCTCGACCTCAAGGGCCTGAAGGTCACCGGTGTCACCGTCGACCGCACCGCCGCCGGCTTCCGCCGCAGCGGCCAGGAACTCGTCGTCTCCCCGCGCCACGCACTGCGCAAGGACCAGAACTTCCGCATCACGGTCGCCTACCACGGCACCCCCGGACCGGTCACCGACCCGGACGGCTCCGCCGACGGCTGGATACCCACCGACGACGGGGCGTTCGTCGCGGGCGAGCCGCAGGGCGCCATGACCTGGTTCCCGGCGAACAGCCACCCCAAGGACAAGTCGTCGTACGACTTCACCATCACCGTCCCGAAGGGCCGCACCGCCGTCGCCAACGGCGTCCTGCGCGGGCAGCACACCGCGCACGGACTCACCACCTTCCGCTGGCACGAGGCCCAGCCCATGGCCGCCTACCTGGCCACCGCCACCGTCGGCACCTTCAAGGTGGAGCGGTACACCACCCCCGACGGCATCCAGGTCTACAACGCCGTCGACCCCCGGGAGGTGCACGCCTCCGCACCGGTGCTGAAGAAGCTGCCCTCGGTCCTCGCCTGGGAGAGCAAGCTGTTCGGGCCGTACCCGTTCCGCGCCGCCGGCGCCATCGTCGACCACGCCCCGGACGTCGGTTACGCCCTGGAGACCCAGACCCGGCCCGTCTACGACTCGGCGCCCGACGTGAGCACCCTGGTCCACGAGAGCGCCCACCAGTGGTTCGGAGACTCCGTCACGCTGACCGCCTGGAAGGACATCTGGCTCAACGAGGGCTTCGCGACCTACACCGAGTGGCTCTACAGCGAGCAGCACGGCGGGGACAGCGCCCAGAAGACCTTCGACGCCCTCTACGCCCGCCCGGCGGACAACGGTCTGTGGGCCTACCCGCCCGGCGACCCGGGCAGCGGCAAGAACATCTTCGGCACGCCCGTCTACGCCCGCGGCGCCATGGCACTGCACGAACTGCGCAAGGCCGTCGGGGACCGGGACTTCTTCCGGATCCTGCGCGCCTGGGCCACCGGGCACCGCGGCGGGCACGGCACGACGGCCCAGTTCGTGCAGCTCGCACAGCACGAGTCCGGCAAGGACCTGAACGGGCTGTTCCACACCTGGCTCTACACCAAGGGCAAGCCGAAGACCTCCTGACCTGACGAGTTCCAAACAAGTGTCGGCCATGGTCGACCCGTGATCCATCGCAGAACCGCCGTCGCTCTCCTCGCCTCCCCGCTGCTGCTCACCGGTTGCGGCGGCGGAGCCGAGGCGACCGAGCGCCGCATCCCCGCCGCCCGTCCGGCGCCGACCGCCACCCCCGCACCGGCGACGGGCGCGGAGACGACCCCGGAGGGCATACCCGGCCTCGGCCCGCGGACGGCCGCCGCGATACCGGCCCGCTGCCGGCAGGCCGTCGTCGTCACCGGACGCGGCAGGAACTCGCCGCACTGCACGGTCGTTCTGCACGAGCGCACCGCCACCGGCCGGCAGCCGGGCGCCGCATGGACCGCCCACAACGCACTGCACGGCTGGAGCGATCACCACACGGCCGGAGACCTGCGCTCCCCGCTCGGCGTCTACACCCTCAGCGACGCCGGCGGCCTGCTGCCAGACCCGGGGAGCAGGCTTCCGTACCACCACTCGGCGGGGTTCGTCTCGCCCGGCACCGGCTTCGAGGGCGAACGGCTCGCCGGATCCTTCGACTACGTCATCGCCATCGACTACAACCGCGAGCCCGGTACCTCGCCCCTGGACCGGGCCCGCCCCCTCGGCCCGAAGCGGGGCGGCGGAGTCTGGCTGCACGTCGACCACGGGGGCCCCACCCATGCCTGTGTCAGCGTCGCCAAGGCCCACATGAAGGAACTCCTGCGCACCCTCGACCCGGACCGGCACCCGGTCGTCGCCATGGGGTACGCCGACCGGCTCGCCCGCTGAGCGGCCTAGGATCCGAACCTGTGTGCGCACATGTACTGGTCGCCGAGGACGACGAGAAGCAGGCCGAACTCATCCGCCGCTCCCTGCTGGCCGAGGGACACATCGCCACGGTGGTGCACGACGGTGCCGCCGCGCTCGACGCGGCCCGGCGGCTGAGACCCGACCTCGTCGTGCTCGACCTGATGCTCCCGGTGATCGACGGCTTCGGCGTGTGCCGGGTGCTGCGCAGGGACGCCGAGGACCCCGACGTCCCCGTGGTCATGCTCACCGCCCGCGCCGCCGAGGACGATGTGCTGCTCGGCCTGGAACTGGGCGCCGACGACTACATGACCAAGCCGTACAGCCCGCGCGAGCTGATGGCCCGGATCCGCACGGTCCTCAGGCGCAGCGGACGTGCCGGAAGCGTCCGGGACGACGATCCCGCCGTACGGGCCGCGGGGATCAGCGTCGATCCCGTACGGCACGAGGTGCGCTGCGACGGGGTGCCCGTCGACTGCACACCGGCCGAGTTCCAGATCCTGCTCGCCATGGCCGCGGAGCCGGACCGCGTCTTCTCCCGGCGGCAGCTGCTCCAGTGCACCCGCGGCTTCGACCGGGCCTCCACCGAACGGGCCGTCGACGTGCACATCATGAACCTGCGCCGCAAGATCGAGGCCGATCCGCGGCGGCCGGTCCGTCTGGTGACCGTGTTCGGCGTCGGCTACAAGCTGAGCGGCGCACGGCCGTGAAGCGCCGGATACCGCTGCGCAAACGGCTGCTCGTCCGGCTGCTGTCGGTCTCGGCGCTCATCGCGGTCTGCTCGGTCGCGGCCACCGCCTGGCTCGCGGTGACCACCACCACCAGCGCCCTGAAGGAGGAGCAGGGCCAGGACCTGGCCGCCGACAACAGCATCCTGGCCCGGCTCAGCGGGTACGCGGCCACCCACCCCGACTGGGTGGACGTCCAGCGCACCGTCCGTGACCTGGCCCGCGAGACCGGCCGGCGGATCGCCCTCACCAGCGCCGACCGCTCCCTGGTCGCCGATTCCGCACCGCACGGCACCCCGCTGCCACCCCGGCCCGCCGCCACCGTCGACCCCCTGCGCGCCGACACCTACACCGAGACCGGGGCCCAGCTCAGCGGCATCGACCCGCGGGTGGTGGGCCCGTACCGGGTCACCGCCAAGGAGCGGGACCGGCTGGACGCGCTCGCCGCCAAGCGCAGACAGTGCTACGAGCGTTTCGGCATCGACGCCGCCGTCGTGCGGACCCCGAGCGGGCGCCCGGTGCTCAGCAGTCCGGAGGGCGCCGACACCTCGTACGCCGAGCAGAGCTGCGCGGACGGACAGCTGGACGTCCCCACCGCGACCGAGGAGCGGGCCCTGACCGGTCTCGCGGAGCTGGCCCGCCCCTGCCTGAAACAGGCGGGCATAGAACTCCCCGGGCCGCTGTACCTCACCTTCGACCCCAGCGGGAAGGACCCCCTGGGCGCCGGCTACCTGATCGCCAAGTACGTCAAGACGCGCAACATCAAGGCCGCCACACAGGCCGAGCAGCGCTGTGTGCTGAACGCCCGCCGCACCCAGCTGGAGCCCTATGTCGCCCCGGTCGCCGAGCTGTTCCTCGGCATCGGGGACCAGAACCCCTCCCGCTTCGACATGTCCCCGGCCAACAAGGCCAAGGTGGTCGGCGCGGCCGGACTGGTCCTCGCCGTCACCGTCGCCGTGACCGCCCTCGTCGCGGTCCGGCTGGTCCGGCCCCTGCGCGCACTGACCGCGGCCGCACAGCAACCGCCCGAACTGCATGTGCGGGTGCCGGTGACCACCCGGGACGAGACCGGCATCCTCGCCGAGGCGTTCAACGACCTGACCGAACGCCGCGCGCGCCTGGAGGCCCAGCGCAAGGCGATGGTCAGCGACATCGCCCATGAACTGCGCAGCCCGCTCACCAACATCCGCGGCTGGCTGGAGGTCGTGCGCGACGGCGTCGTCGCCCCCGATGCCGCCCTGCTCGCCTCCCTGCACGAGGAGTCGCTGGTGCTCCAGCGGATCATCGACGACCTGCAGGACCTCGCCGCGGCCGACGCGGGCACCCTGCGCCTGCACCGCGAGCCGGTCCCGGTGGGCGACCTGCTCGGCCAGGTCGCCGCCGCCCACCGGGTGGCCGCCGACGCCGCCGGGGTCGCCCTGCACACCGAGGCCGACGACACGGCCTGGCTGCAGGCCGACCCGGTACGGATGCGGCAGGCCCTCGGGAACCTGGTCTCCAACGCGCTGCGCCACACGCCCGCCGACGGCACGGTCACACTGACCGCCCACCGGGACGGCGAGGACGTCGTGCTCACCGTCGCCGACACCGGCACGGGCATCGCGCCCGAGGACCTGCCCCATGTCTTCGACCGGTTCTGGCGCGCCGAGAAGTCCCGCAGCCGCCGCACCGGCGGCAGCGGTCTCGGCCTGCCGATCGTCCGCCACCTGGTCGCGGCCCACGGCGGCACCGCCGAAGCGGCGAGCGAGCCCGGCCAAGGCGCGGTGTTCACCCTGCGGTTGGCCGCGGTGGCGCCGCCGGCGGAGGCATGAGGGCGGTGCCGGTGCGGGACCGGGGCCGCTGCCGAACACCCGGCTGCGGGATCAGGCGTGCTGCCGCACAGCCGGGTGCGGGATCAGGGGCGCTGCCGCACCCCCGGACGCCGGCGCAGTGCGCGCCGTTCCGTCTCCGTCGTGCCGCCCCAGATCCCGACCGGCTGCCCTGTTCCCAGCGCCCACTGAAGACACTGCTCCCGGACCCGGCAGCGCTCGCACACGGCCTTGGCCCGCTCCGTCTGGACCGTCGCGGGCCCGGTGGTGCCGATCGGGAAGAAGAGGTCGGGGTCCGTGTGGCGGCACGCGGCCTGCTGTCGCCAGTTGCCCATGGAAGTCACCTGCGATCGATGTCGTCCGCGCCCTTGCACCTGTGTAACGCGAGTTCGGGTCACCGTCGAGCCGACCGCCAAACACCGGCTTCCGGTCACTGCTCGCGCAGGCCCCACGGGGAGCCGTACGCGGTCAGCAGATCGAGGTAG
The DNA here is from genome assembly GCF_055657175.1 of Streptomyces sp. NPDC107581. Classification (NCBI taxonomy): domain Bacteria; kingdom Bacillati; phylum Actinomycetota; class Actinomycetes; order Kitasatosporales; family Streptomycetaceae; genus Streptomyces; species Streptomyces sp. NPDC107581. The sequence continues at coordinate 19,088 of NZ_JBVKBH010000017.1, read as the reverse complement.
GCACGGGCGGGGAAGGCCTCCGGTCCCAGGACGCCCGTGCCCGACCAGGCACCGGTGGCGAGGAGTTCGAGCGCGACGACCGGGTTGACCGCCGTCTGCCACACCACTGCCTGACAGCCGTACTCGGCCATCGACCACTGGTTGTCGACCACGTGGTACAGGTACACCTCCCGCGGCGCCCCGTCCCTGGTGCCGCGCACCCAGGTGCCCGCGCACGTCTTGCCGTGCATCCGTTCGCCCAGCGTGGCCGGATCCGGCAGGCACGCGGCGACCACGTCCCGCGGTGAGACCGCGACGGGCCCGTCCGGGCCGGCCACGGTCACCGGCGCGGTGCGGTCAAGTCCCAGCCGGTGCAGCGTCTTCAGCGTCTCGATGAACTCCTCACCCAGGCCGTACTTGAAGGTGACGCGCCGTGCGCCGACCCAGCGCGGCACCAGCAGCACCTCCTCGTGCTCGACGTTCACGCACTCCACCGGGCCGATGCCCTCGGGGAAGTCGAACACCTCGGGCTCGCTGAACGGAGCCGTGGTGAACCAGCCGCGCCCCTCCTCGTACACGACCGGCGGGTTCAGGCACTCCTCGATGGTGGTCCAGATGCTGAAGGACGGCGCGAAGTCGTAGCCGTCGACGGTGAGGTTCGCACCGTCGCGGATGCCGATCTCCTCGATGGTGTCGAAGAGTTCGTCGGCCGCGTACCGCGCGAACACGTCCGACAGACCCGGCTCGACGCCCATGCCCACCAGGGCCAGCGCACCCGCCTTCGCCCACTCGTCGGCCAGCGCGAACTGCTCGTCGCCCAGCTTGGTGCCGCACTCCTCGTGAGGCCGCTCGGGGTGCGGCCGGGACAGCGACATCGCCATGTCCACGTATGTTGCACCCGCCGCGCGTGCCGCCCGGAACAGGGGCATGACGAAGCGGGGGTCGGTGGCGTTGAGCAGGACGTCGCAGTCGTGGCGGGCGAGCAGCCGGGCCACGCCGGCCTCGTCGCCCGCGTCGACGCGCTCGGCGCGGAACCGGGTCCCGGCCTCGCCGAGCGCGGCGACGGCCGACTCGGCCCGGGCGGGGTCGTAGTCGGCGACCACCATCAGGTCGAAGAACGGACGCCGGGCGGCGATCCGGGTGACGGCGGTGCCGACACCACCGGCACCCACGAGCAGTACACGCATGACGGAAATACTCCCTGCCTGAAGCGAACGGGACGAGGACTTGGGCAGGCGCGCCTTGGCCGGAATCCAACGCCGGGGCATGGCATAAGGTCAATGGTGTTGGCATAAGCCCTGCGACGGAGAGGAGCCGCCGTGCCCAAGCCCGTGGTGCCCGAGGAGAAGCGCCGCAGGCGCCGCCCGACCCGGAGCGGCACCGTGCTGTCGGAGCGGCTGATCGTGGAGGCCGCGCTGCGCCTGCTGCGCGAGCACGGCAGCGCCGGGCTCAGCGCGCGCCGCCTGGGCCTCGCCCTGGACTGCGATCCCAGCACGCTGTACCGGTACTTCCGTGGCATGGACGACCTGACCCTGGCCATCGGGGACGCGCTCATCGGACAGGCGCTGACGGGCTGGGAGCCGACGGGACGGTGGCGGGCGGACCTCAGGACGATCGGGCTGCGCATCCACGCCGCGTACGTCGCCCACCCGCAGGCGGCGCTGCTGACCGCCAACCGGGTCACGGGCCGCTCCCAGGAGCTGGCCGCCGACGAGGCGGTCCTGGACGTGCTGCGCACGGCCGGGTTCTCGCTGCGGGAGACGGTCCGCGTCTACCACGCCTTCATCGACCAGACGCTGGCCTTCGCCGCCCTCGACTCCGCGTCCCTGGCCCTGCCCTCCGCCTCCCAGCGGGCCGACGAGGACAAGTGGCACTCGACCTACGCCCGCCTGCCCCGCGCCAGCCACCCCCGGATCGCCGAGGCGGCCCCGCTGCTGGCCGGCCGCATGGTCACCAGCGCCTATCCCACGGCTCTGGAGATGCTCCTCGACAGCGCGGCGGGGAGGCTGGCGGCGGGGGAGGGATGAAGGCGGCTGGAGGCCGGGAGACGGGGGGAAGGCGACAGGAGGTCGGGAGGCGGGGGAGGGGCGAGGGCGGCTGGAGGCCCGGCGCCGGAACGCCTCACTGGCGCAGCGTCTCGGCCGCCGTGGCCGACACCGCTTCCGCCAGACTCGCCAGCGCGGGGGAGTCGAGTTTCCACTGCTGCCAGTACAGCGTGACGTCCGACCGTTCCTCCGGCGCGAGCAGAACGAGGCGACCGTCGCGCATCAGCGGTTCGGCCTGGGCCTCCGGGACCATGCCCCAGCCGAGGCCGGCGGCGACCGCGTCGGCGAAGCCCTCGGAGGTGGGCACGTAGTGCCTGAGGGGGCTCGCGGCCCCGCGGCCCAGCCGTCGTACGAAGCGGTCCTGGAAGTCGTCCTTGCGGTCGAAGACCACGACCGGGGCCTCGGGCAGCACCTGGGGCAGCGGTCCGGCCAGGTACCGCTCAGCGAACTCCGGTGCGGCCACCGGCAGGTAGCGCATCCGGCCGAGCACCCGGACGGAGCAGCCCGGCACCGGGTCGGGGGAGGAGGTGACGGCCGCCATCACCAGGCCCTCGCGCAGCAGCGCCGCCGTGTGGTGCTCGTCCTCCCGGTGCAGTTCGAAGCAGAGCCCCGGTACGCGGGTCAGCGCCCCCAGGAACCAGGTCGCCAGGGTGTCCGCGTTCACCGCGACCGACACCCGGGTGGGCTCGCCGGACCCGCTCAGCCCCAGTTCGCCGCGCGCGTCCCGCTCCAGCCGGGCCAGCTGCCGGGCGAACCGCACCAGCACCGCACCCGAGTCCGTCGGGCGCACCGGCTTGGTGCGCTGGAGCAGCACCCGGCCCGTGCGCTGCTCCAGCGCCTTGACCCGCTGGCTGACCGCGGACGGCGTCACGTGCAGGGCCGCAGCCGCCGCGTCGAAGGTGCCCTCGTCCACCACGGCGAGCAGCGTCCGCACCTGCTCCAGGGGAAGTTCCGTCATCACGATTTCTAAGGATACGTAAGAATCTTTAGCTGTACCTACGGTGATCGCTCTCCTAACGTCGAGGGCATGAATCACGCCCTGACCGCCGCGGCCGCCGGATTCGGCACCGGACTCTCCCTGATCGTCGCCATCGGTGCCCAGAACGCCTTCGTCCTGCGTCAGGGGGTGCGCCGCGACGCCGTCCTCGCCGTGGTCGGCATCTGCGCCCTGTCCGACGCGGTGCTCATCGCGCTGGGCGTCGGCGGGGTCGGCGCCGTGGTGATGGCCTGGCCGGGTGCGGTGCGGGCGGTCGGGCTCGCCGGCGGCGCCTTCCTGCTGTGCTACGGCGCCCTCGCCGCCCGGCGGGTGCTCAGGCCCGGCGCCGGCCTGCACGCGGAGGGCGAGGCGGCGGGCTCGCGGCGGCGGGCGGTGCTGACGTGCCTCGCGATGACCTGGCTCAATCCGCACGTCTACCTGGACACCGTGTTCCTGCTCGGTTCGCTGGCCGCCGACCGCGGGCCGCTGCGCTGGACCTTCGGGCTGGGCGCCGCCCTCGCCAGCCTGTGCTGGTTCGCCGCCCTCGGCCTCGGCGCCCGGCTGCTGGGGCGCTTCCTCGCCCGTCCCGCCGCCTGGCGGGTCCTGGACGGTCTGGTCGCCGTCACCATGCTGGCGCTGGGAGGGGTGCTCGTGGCCGGATCGTGAGCAAACTCGTTCGGCATGCGCAGGGGTCGCTGAGATAGTTAGGCTCTCGAATCGAAAAGATGTAACGAGCAACCTCTATCGGCAACAGGACACCCGTGGACACGAGCGAGAGCAGCACCACCGAACCCGGCTGCGCGACGGACGTGGCGGCCCCGCCCCGGCACGGCTGGCGCCGCTGGGCGATGGACACCCGGCCCCTGCGCATCCCCGCCTACCGGCGGCTGTGGTCGTCGACCATCGTCACCGCCGTGGGCAGCCAGCTCACCGCCGTCGCCGTACCCAAGCAGATCTACGACATCACCCACTCCTCGGCCTGGGTCGGCTACGCGAGCCTCGCCGGTCTGGTGCCCATGGTGGTGTTCGCGCTCTGGGGCGGGGCGGTCGCCGACACGGTGGACCGGCGCAAGCTGCTGCTGGTCACCAACATCGGGATCGCCGTGACCTCGCTGCTGTTCTGGGCGCAGGCCGTCACCGGCCTGGACTCGGTGCTGGTCCTGGTGGTGCTGCTCGCGCTGCAGCAGGCGTTCTTCGGCCTCAACTCCCCGGCCCGCACCGCCTCCATCGCCCGGCTCGTCCCGGCCGAGGAGCTGCCCGCGGCCAACGCGCTCGGCTCGACCGTGATGCAGACCGGCCTGGTCGCGGGCCCGCTGCTGGCCGGTGTGCTGATCCCGGTGATCGGGCTGCCCGAGCTGTACCTGATCGACGCGCTGGCCCTGTGCGTCACCGTGTGGGCGGTGTTCCGGCTGCCCGCGCTGCCGCCGCTGGGCGCAGGGCCCGCCCGCCGGGCCGGGATGCGCGAGGTGGTGGCCGGTTTCCGCTACATATCCGGGCACAAGGTGCTGCTGCTGTCCTTCCTCGCCGACATCGTCGCCATGGTCCTCGGCATGCCCCGCGCGCTGTTCCCGCAGCTGGCCGCAGAGACGTACGGCTCCTACGGCGAAGGCCTCGCGCTCGGCGTGCTGTTCGCCGGCATCCCGGTCGGCGCGGTGCTCGGCGGACTGTTCTCCGGTGTCTTCTCCCGGGCCCGGCGGCACGGCTGGATGGTCATCGGCGCGGTGGTCGGCTGGGGCGTGGCCATCGCCGGGTTCGGGCTGAGCGGCAACCTCTGGGTGTCCCTGGTCTTCCTCGCCGCCGCCGGAGTCGCCGACATGGTCTCCATGGTGTTCCGCGGGGCCATCCTGCTCTCCGCCGCGACCGACGAGATGCGCGGCCGGATGCAGGGCGTGTTCACCGTGGTCGTCGCGGGCGGTCCGCGCCTGGCCGACGTGCTGCACGGCACGGCCGGCTCGGCGTTCGGCCCCCGGGCCGCCGTGGCGGGCGGCGGTGCCCTGGTCGTCGTGGTGATGCTGGCCCTGGCCGCCGCGGTCCCGGCGCTGCGCCGCTACCGGATCTGACGCCTCGGAGCCGGATGGCCTAGAGGGGGCCGCTGTGCCGCCGGATGGCGTACTGGTCCATCAGCTTGCCGCGGGTGGTCTCCAGGCGGCTGGCGAGGATCTCGGCGACCGTCCGCACCAGCGACAGCCCGAGCAGCGGGTCCTCCACGCAGAGCGCGAGCACCGACGGCCCGTCGAATTCGTAGGCCCGTACGTTGCTGAAGGCCGTCGCGCCGAAGTCCCACTCGTACGGCGGGAACAGCCACGACCAGCCGAGCATGTCGCCCGCGCCGAGCGTGGCCACGGTGACCCGCTGCCGTGGGGTGACCTGGGTGTCCAGGTGGACCGCGCCGGAGCGGATCACCCAGAAGCGGTCGGCGATGCCGCCCGCCTCGAAGATCCGGGTGTCCTCCGCGAAGGAGGTCTCCTTGGCCAGCTCCATCAGCCGCTCCCGCTGTGCCTGTGGGAGGGCGGTCAGCAGTTTTATCGCTTTGGTCATGGCGCGGGACTCCTCGCCGGCAGCGGTTCGGGTGTTTTCCCCAAGCCCATTTCAGCCGCTGCCGCCGCCCCGGGCACCTCGAAGGACGCGGATCGGTGCCGTAGGGCCTGTCCGGAGGCAGAAAAAAGCCCTGGCTGGACGGGGGAGGCCAGCCAGGGCCGTATCAGGGGTGAAGGAGGACGGATCCGGTCGACTCCGTCACCACGTATGTATGAACGATAAACCATCTGGCATCGCCGGCCGCAACCGTGATCAGGTCAGGTGACCTGTTTCACTCCGGTGTCGTCCATGGGTGCTCCGCCCGGATCGACGATCTCCTGCAGCACTCTCAGCACCGCCTCGTAGGCCCCCGCCCGGACCGACGCCTCCCGCGCCGCGTCCGTATCGGCCGCCGTCAGACTCCGCGCCCGCTCCCGCCAGGCCCGCTCCTGCTCGGCGGCGTGGTCCCTGGCCCGCCGGATGCGCCGCAGCAACTCGTCCGCGTCCACCACATCGCTCATACGGTTCGGGTACCCGGTCCACGCCCGGTCATGGCCCGCCGTCCTGAAGGGTGTTCGCCGTTTCCGGCCCTCCCGGCGGCACGGCCGCCGAGCCGGTGCGCCGAGGCGGAGCCGAAATTCCGGAAACGGCGTTTGCCGCCCGGGCTCAGGGGCAGACGGACATTCGTGCTTCGGACCGGAGGCGCGTGCCCAGCGGGAACAGTACGGCTGCCGCGGGCCCTCTCCTGGCGGGGCCGGCGACTCACCCGCGGCGAACCCTGACACCACCGTTCGGGCAAGGGCCGGAACCGCGGTTCCGGCCCTTGCCCCGACACCCTCGTTCAGGAGCGATTCCGCATGCTGACCGACATGTCGACAAGCCGTCCCGGCACGCACGACACCGCCCCCGCCGCGTCCCTGCGGCGGACCCATGACGACGCACCCGACACCGCAACCCTCTTCGCCCGGCTGGCGGAACTGGCGGACGGCCCCGAGCGGGACGCCGTGCGCGACGAACTGGTCACCGCCTGGCTGCCCATGGCCCACCGGATCGCCGGCCGCTTCCGCGACCGCGGGGAGTCCGTGGAGGACCTGCGCCAGGTTGCCGCGCTCGGGCTGGTCAAGGCCGTCGACCGGTTCGACCCGGCACGGGGGGCCTTCGAGAGCTACGCCGTGCCGACCATCACCGGCGAGGTCAAGCGGCACTTCCGGGACCGGATGTGGGCACTGCGGGTGCCCCGCCGGGTCCAGGAGCTGCGCAACCGCGTACGCGTGGCCCGACGCGAACTGACCCAGCACCCCGGCGCCGCCGAACCCACCGCCGCCGACATCGCCGCCCGCACCGGTCTCACCGAGGAGGAGGTCGCCGCGGGCATGGAGGCGCTGGAGAGCTTCAGCACCCTCTCGCTGGACGCCGAGTCGGCCACCGGCGACGACGGCTTCAGCCTCGCCGACACCCTCGGCGCCACGGACTCCTCGTACGACGTCGTCGTCGACCGCGAGGCGGCCAAGGAGAGCCTGCGCCGGCTGCCCGAACGGGAGCGGGCCATCCTCTACATGCGCTTCTTCGAGGACATGACGCAAAGCCGCATCGCCGACCGGCTCGGCATCTCCCAGATGCACGTCTCCCGGCTCATCAACCGCAGCTGCGCCCGCGTACGCGACGAGGCACTGGGCCGTCCGCAGCCCCGCCGAACCGTCACTTCGCCGACGGCTCCCATGTGATGCCGAGCGGGCGGGCCAGACCCGACACCGACTCGTCCAGGCGCTGCAGATGCCGCAGCACCCGGTCGGTCACACGTCCGTAGCGCGGGGTTCGCATGGTGCCGGGCGCCAGCATCGACGCGATGCTGGCGCCCGTCTCGATCGTCCGCGGCGATCCGGGGTCCGCGACGTGCGCGGCGATCGCCTCGATGTTGTGCACGATCCGCCGCCCCGCACCGCGCAGCCGGGGGTCCGCCGCGATCGACGGGTGCGTCGGCAGCAGTTCGGCCGTGGCCGCCAGCGACCGCGCGTGATAGGCACAGGTCTCCAGCAGTGCCACGACGTACCGGGCCGTGTCCCGGCGGGCGCGCAGCGGGCTGATCGGGTGGGTGAGCGGCTGGGTGGCGGCGCGCAGATCGGCAAGTGCTTGGTCGAGCGCGCGCGCCTTGTCCACCAGGTCGGTCGGCGGCGCGCCGCTCAGCTGCTCCATGGCGCCCCGGGCGACCTCCGCCAGCTCGTCCAGGACGTCGACGAGCAGCTCGTTGGTGCGCCGGTCGGTGCGGATCGGCAGCACCACGGCGGCCGCGATCACTCCGCAGGCCGCGCCCAGAGCCGTCTCCGCCACGCGCAGCACCAGCACCGACGTGCTGTAGGTGTTGAGCAGCGTGTACAGCAGCCCCAGCATCGCCGTCACGAAGAACGACATCAGCGTGTAGGACAGCGGCGCGGTGTAGAACATCGCGAACACGAACAGCAGAACCAGCCCGAACGCCGTCCACGTGTGCTGTCCGACCAGCCCGGCGAGCCCGATGCCGGCGACCACACCCAGGACCGTGCCGAGCAGCCGCCGATAGCCCTTCACCAGGATCTCGCCGGTCGAGGCGGTGTTGATGAACACGATCCAGCAGGTCAGCACCGCCCAGTACCAGCGCTGGCTGGACAGCAGTTCACCGCCCACGATGGCGAGCGACGAGCCGACCGCCACCTGTAGGGCGGCCCGCGTGGTGGGCCGCCTGAGCCCGGTCGGCGCCGGCTCCTCGGGCTCGTCCTCCTCGCTGCTCTCGATGGCCGCGTCCTCGGCGTCCAGCTCCTCGCGGGAGCGGGCCGTCGCCGGGGTGTCGTCGGACTCGTCCTGCGGTTCGTCCAGGGCGATACGCAGCCCGAGTACGGCACGTGCGGTCTCGCCCAGGCCCCGGAAGACGTCCTGCACGGCCGGGGAGGCCTTCGGCAGCTCGTCCTCCTCCCGGTACCCGAGCAGCCGGTTGCGCAGGTGCGCCAGTGCGGTCCCCGAGGCCTCGCCGACCGGCCGTAGCACGAGCAGCCGCAGTGCCCCGAGGTCCCGGCGCAGGGCGGCCGACGCCTCGTCCTGGAACGGCAGTTCGCCGCCCGGCGGCAGGGGAGCACCGGGCAGGTGCAGGGTGAGGGTGTCCGTCCGCTCGGCGCTGCGCGCGGTGAGCAGCAGCAGCCCGAGCCGCTCGGCGGCGATCTCGGCGTCGGCGATCCGGCGCTGCAGCAGCCGCGCCGTCGCCTCGTCCAAGGGGCCGTCCTCCAGCCGGCCCTGGATCATCAGCGCCGTCTCGTGCAGCCGCGCGGTGCCGGTGCGCAGGTGCTCCAGGACCTTCTCGACCTGCTCGGGACCCGCGTCCAGCAGCTCCGTCTGGGCGTCGATCAGCTGACCGAGCCGGGCGCGGAAGGCCCTGCGCAGCCGGTCCAGGGTGCCCGCCGGGGTCTGCGGCAGCAGGACGAAGCGGGCGGCGGCGCTGCAGGCGAACGCCGCGGTGATCACGCCGTACAGGGCGGGCAGCGTGGACGGGGTCGCGTGCACGAACAGCGAGAGGAAGTAGATCTGGAAGCCGATCAGGCCCAGCGCGGTGCCCCGGTCGCCGAACCGGCGTCCGTAGACGGCACAGAAGATGAGGGCGACGAAGAACAGGTCGCCCGCCACGACCCGCTGGTTCAGCAACGCGCCCAGTGACACCGCGGCGAGCGCGAGCGGCAGGCCGAGCGCGAGGGTCACGGCCTGCTGGGAGCGCTGCTTCTCCTGGATGGCGAAGGTCGAGACCATGGCCGCCATGGCGCCCGCCACCAGCTGCGGTACCGGAACCCGCAGCAGGGACAGCACGGCCAGGGCGAGGGCGATGGCCGTCACCGTGCGCAGCCCCGCGGTGAGCCTGAGCAGCCCTGGATCCGACGCCGCAAGCCGGTCCCACATCCGTGCCCACCCCGACCGAACCACTGCCCTCACGCCGCCGCGCTCTCTCCCGTGCCAGAACTTGATCTCCGACCCAGCATGGCACGACGGCCGGGACTACCTGCCCTCGGCCAGTGTGTGCGCGACGAGCGCGTTGGCGTGCCCATGGCCCAGGCCGTGCTCGGACTTGAGCCAGGCCACCAGTTCCATGTGCCTGGTCAGCGGCGAGGAACGGATCAGCTCCAGCCAGTCGGCGACCGGGCGGCCGTACTGCTTCTCGATCGAGGGGAAGTAGCTCGCGGGTCCCTTCACGGTCTTCTCGGTCATGCCGGTGTGCCCCCTTCGTACGGCGTGCAGTCCACCGGAGAAGACCGCCGGCCGGCTGGAAAGTGATCGACGGTCCCCAGTGATCCACGTCACGTCAGGGATGCTCGGCGGACCTGCCCTCCACGCGGGCGCGCACCTGCTCCGGCGTCATGTAGGAGTCCGTGAACTCGAAGTCCTTCAGCCGGGCTGGCTTGCGCGCCTGGAAGCCGGTACGGACGAAATCGTCGCCCGCGACCGCGTTCAGCAGCCAGTTGGTCATCACCCGGGTCTTGGCGACATTGGTGCGCAGCGCCGACCAGTGATAGCCGCGGGCCACCGCCTGGGCGGCCACGCCGCGCAGTTCGATGCCCACCGGCTTGGAGACCGCGTCCTTGCCGCCGAGGTCGACGACCAGGCCGAGATCGGGGTGCACGTACGGCTGCAGCGGCTGGTTGCGCAGCGTCGCGATGACGTTGTCCGCCACCTTCCTGCCCTGGCGCATCGCGTGCTGGGCCGTGGGCGGGCAGACCGCGCCCTCCTCCTTCTTGGCCTTGTCGGGCACCGCGGCCGAGTCGCCGAGCGCGAACACCCCGTCGTGACCCGGCAGGGTCATCTCGGTGGTGACCGCGAGCCGGCCGCGGACCGTCTCCGCGCCGAGCGTGGCGATCAGTGGGCTCGCCACCACGCCGGCCGTCCAGATCAGGGTGTGGGTCGGCACCACCCGGCCGTCGGTGAAGGTGACCTCCTCGGGGCCCGCCTTGTCGATCGACACGCCCAGGGAGACGTCGATGCCGCGCCGGCGCAGGATCTCCTGCGCACTGCGGCCGAGCTTGTCGCCCAGCTCCGGCATGAGCTTCGGCGCGATGTCGATCAGATGCCACTTGATCAGGCCCGGGTCGAGGCGTGGATAGCGCTGCACGGCCGCGTGCGTGAGCCGCTGCAGACAGGCCGCGGTCTCGGTGCCCGCATATCCGCCGCCGACGACCACGAACTGCAGCCGCGCGGCCCGCTCGGCCGGGTTGTCGCTGGCGTCGGCGAGGTCCAGCTGCGAGATGACGTGGTCGCGGACGTAGGCGGCCTCGGCGAGCGTCTTCATCCCGAAGGCGTTCTCGGTGAGCCCCGGGATGTCGAAGGTGCGGGTCACGCTGCCCGGCGCCAGCACGATGTAGTCGTACCGCTCGTCGACGACCTTGTCGGTGATGGTGCGGATGACGCAGACCTTGGACTTCAGGTCCACGCCGATCGCACCGCCCGGAATGATCCGGGTGCGGTACTTCTTGCTGCGGCGCAGCGAGACGGCGATCGACTGCGGCGTCAGCACCCCGGAGGCGACCTGGGGCAGCAGCGGGAGATAGAGCTGGTAGGCGTACGGCGTCACCAGGGTGACGTCGGCCTCGTCGGGGGCGAGCTTCCGCTCCAGGCGGCGGACGCACTCGACTCCGGCGAAGCCCGCGCCTACCACCAGGATCCTGGGTCGTGTCACGGTGTCCATCCCTTTCTGCGGCTCCAGGCGGTTGCGACTGGACGCCGTTCGTATGCCCCGGATCGCTGCGGCCACAACGATCCCACCGTGCCCCGAGCCGTTCCGCCAGCTGGGTGCGGCAGGCAGACGAATGCGTGGGGACCAGCATGCCCCCGCGGCGGCCGCGGTGACCGGCACTCGCCCCGATCCGTCCGGCTCCGGTCACCAGGGCAGGAACACGTGGATGTCCTTGCCCCGGTCGTCCACGACGACGCTCACCTGACTGCACAGCGTGTGCACGAGATGCCAGCCGATGCCGCCGCCGCCCGCACTCGGGTCGAAGGGCCGTGGCTCGGGGCGCGTCGTACTGGTGTCGTGCATCGTCACGTGCACCCCGTCGAAGGTGCGGCGCAGCCGCAGGCCGAAGGGCCCGGGAGCGTACTGGATGGCGTTGGCGGCCAGCTCCGTGACGACCAGCAGGATGTCGTCCCAGTACTCCGGCGCGCCGGGCGGCGTGTCCTCGGCCAGGGCGCAGAGGAATTCCTCCGCCGCGAGCCGCGCACCCGTCACGTTGCGCAGCTCACCCGGGAAGGAGAACGAAAGCTCGTGCTTCTCCTCCGAGGGCGGTGTGTCGTCCCAACGCGGCTCCGTCACCATCTCGCATTCCCCGGCCCCGCCCGGCCGGGGCCGGCTCGGCCCCTTCCGACCAGGGTGGTCGTCGTTGCTGATCACTCCACTGCTGCGGGTTCCCCAAGCCGGGCCGGGTATCCGTACCCGCGCCTCCTAGCGGAAGACATCGTCCGGCTCGTCCCAGTCGGCCGGCTCCTGCGAGCCCGGTCGCCGCACCGCACGGGTACGGGCTTCGTACATGGCGTCGATCTCGGCGGCGTAGTGCCGGGCTATGGCGTCCCGGCGCAGCTTCAGGGACGGCGTCAGCAGACCGTTGTCCGGAGCGAACGGCGCGTTCAGGACACGGTAGACCCTGATCGACTCCGCGCGGGACACCGCGCTGTTGGCCGTGGCGACGGCCCGCGCCATCTCGTCCCTGAGCGCGTTCTCCTCGCGCGCCTCCCGGCCCGGCGACTCGCCCTGCAACGCCAGGGCGGCCCGCCAGTGCGCGAGGAACTCCGGGTCCAGCGTGATCAGCGCACCGACGCAGGGCCGGTCGTCGCCCACGACCACCGCCTGGTGCACCAGCGGATGCATGCGCAGCCGCTGCTCCAGCGGGGCCGGTGCCACGCTCTTGCCGCTGCTGGTGACGATCACGTCCTTCTTGCGGCCCGTGATGGTCAGATAGCCCTCGGAGTCCAGCCGCCCGACGTCCCCGGTGGCCAGCCAGCCGCCGCGCAGCACGGCCCGCGTACGGGCCTCGTCGCCGATGTAGCCCTGGAACACCGAGGGGCCGCGCAGCAGGATCTCCCCGTCGTCGGCCACCTGGACCTCGGTGCCCGGCAGCGGCCGGCCCACGGTCCCCGACTTCTCCCTCCCCAGCGGCTGCACGGTGATCCCGCCGGAGGCCTCGGTCAGCCCGTAGCCGTCGTTGATGTACAGACCGATGCCCTCGTAGAACAGGGACAGCTCCCGGCTGAGCGAGGAGCCGCCCGAGGTGCCCCGTACGACGCGCCCGCCGAGCGCGGCCCGCAGCCTGCGGTACACCGTCCGCTCGTACAGGGCGTGCTGCAGCCGCAGATCGAACCCGGGACCCGGCCCGAGGCCCAGCCGCCTGCGCTCCTCGGCCTCGGCGAACTCCCGCGCGGTCAGCGCCGCCCGCTCGAACAGGGCGCCCCGGCCCGCCTCCCGGGCGGTCCGCAGGAACGTCTTGTACAGCTTCTCGAACACCGACGGCACGCCGTACAGGTAGGTCGGGCGGAACGTGCGCAGCGCCGAGGACAGGGCCGCCTGCGTCATCTCCGGCTCGTGGGCCATCAGCACCCCGCCACGCAGGCACAGCACCTGGATCATGATCCCGTACACGTGCGAGAAGGGCAGGCAGGCCAGCACGGACGGCTGCTCACCCGGGGGCGCCGCGGCGTGTCTCCAGCCGGCGAGCAGGATGTCGCACGGGTACGCCAGGCCCCGGTGGCTCAGTGCGCAGCCCAGCGGGCGGCCCGAGGTGCCCGAGGTGTAGGCGATGACCGCCGTCGAGTCCGGCAGCACGATCCGGCGCAGCGACTCCACCGTGGTCAGCGGGACGACCGCACCCTGCTCGGCCAGCAGGGCCGGCGCACCCGCGTCCAGCTGCCAGACGTGCTTGAGCCGCGGCAGCCCCGCACACACCGTGCCCACGGTCATGACACCCTGTTCGTCCTCCACCACCACGGCGACGCAGTCGGCGTCCCGCAGGATCCACTCCACCTGGTCCCGCGACGACGACGGATGGACCGGGACGACCTCCGCGCCGACCGTCCACAGCGCGTGGGCGAACACCGTCCACTCGTAGCGGGTCCGGGCCATCACGGCCACCCGGTGGCCCGGGGAGATCCCCGCGGCGATCAGGCCCTTGGCCACGTCGACCACTTCGTCCCGCAGTTCGACCGCCGTCACCTCCTCCCACCGGCCCGGCGCCGCATCCGTGCGGCGCGCGAGGACGGGCAGGGCCGGAGCGCGGTCCGCGGTCTCGAAGATGCTGTCGGCCAGCCCGCCGGTCAGCGGCGGCAGGGCTGGTGGAGCGAGGGCGACGTCGCGCATGCGCTGCTCCCGGAGTGTACGGAGGGTGACTCCGCCGGTCGGCACTGTGCCCGGCGGTGCTCGAATCTAGCCCAGGGAACCGGCTTTGGTGCCAGGAACAGGCAAGTCGTGATCGGCTGATGATCTGTGCGTGTCCAGAAGGCTCGCCGTACCGGGATTCCGCACGTCCGTGCGGCCGGACGGCCCGTCAGTCCTGGGTGCGGCGCACACATTCGGTGACGACACGCTGCAGACTGCCGGTCCGCTCCATGAGCTGCCGCTGCTCACGGGCGCCGGTGCCCCGGCGCAGCAGCCGTGCCACCGCCTGCTCCACACAGCCGGCGTCACCGCTCTCGGCGAGGGCGGTCCCGGTGTGCTCCAGCAGTGAGCAGAGCACCTCCGTGGCGGGCCGGGGCCGCATGGTCACGGGGTCGAGCAGGTCCTCGTCCAGGCCGGAGCGGGCGGCCTGCCAGGCGGCCAGCCTGAGCAGGCTCACGCTGTGGCCGGCCGGCGGCAGGCCGGCCCGCCAGTCGCGCGCGGCCGTCTCCACCAGCGCCCGGGCCAGCGTCGCGACGAGGACGGTGGTGTCCGCGCGCAGGCACACGTCGGCCGCCCGGATCTCCACCGTCGGGTAGGTCGCCGACAGGCGTGCGTCGAAGTACGCCATCCCCGCGTCGCGTATGACCCCGGTGGCCACCATGTCCTTCACCCGGTGGTGGTACTGCTCGGCCGAACCGAACAGCTCGGTCGGCCCCGCCGACGGCCAGCGCCGCCACACCCGGCTGCGGTAGCTGACGTAGCCGGTGTCCCGGCCCTGCCAGAACGGTGAGTTGGCGCTCAGCGCGCTGAGCACCGGAAGCCACGGCCGGATCCGGTCGAGGACGGCGACGCCCTCCTCGTCGGACTCCACCGACACATGGGCGTGGCAGCCGCACACCAGTTGCTCCTGGGTGGTGATCGCGTACTGTCCGGCCATCCACCGGTAGCGCTCTTGCCCGCCGGTGATCGAGGGGGTGACCGGCAGCGGGGAGGTGGCGAGCGCGGCGACCGCGCAGCCGATCTCTCCGGCGAGCCGGGCCGCCTCCTTGCGGCAGTGCACGATCTCGGCGCCGAGGTCCGCCATGTCCGCCTGCGGATGCGTGGCGAACTCCAGCATCTCCCCGAACAGCTCCTTCTGGAACAGGTCCTGTCCGGGATCGTCCTGGACGGCCCGGGCGAGGACGGCGGCCTGCTGGGCCCGCGGCTCCCCGCTGTCCGGGTCGACCAGAAGCAGTTCCTCCTCCACTCCGACAGTGCGCACGTGGGCCGCCCTTCTGTTCATATGACGAGGAGCAGTCGTAGGTCTGTACGACCCTGACTGCCCCTCCGAGAGGGCAGCCGACACCTGCGGCTTCAGCGCACGGGCGTCAACCAGACAGTCGCGAGCGGCGGCAGCGTGATCCGCAGGAAACCGGCCTCGGGCTCCAGTACGCCCGGAGCTCCGACGCCGGCACCGCTGCCGCCGTAGCGCGCATCGTCCGTGTTCAGCGCCTCCTGCCAGGCGGGAATCTCCTCGGGTACCCAGAGGCGGTAGCCCTCACGGACGACGGGGGAGAAGTTCGAGACCGCCAGCAGGGGGGAGCCGTCGGTGCCGAACCGCAGAAACGCGAACACGTTGTCGTCCGCCGCGTCACACAGCACCCACTGGAAACCGCCCGGATCGGTGTCCCGCTGCCACAGCGCCGGAGCGCCCCGGTACAGCGTGTTCAGATCCCGGACCAGGTCCTGTACACCCCGGTGGTCGCCGGCCGAGCAGTAGTCCGCGTCCAGCAGCCACCACTCGGGTCCGTGCGCCTCGGACCACTCGGCTCCCTGGGCGAACTCCTGCCCCATGAAGAGGAGCTGCTTGCCCGGGTGGGCCCACATGAAGCCGAGGTAGGCCCGGTGGTTCGCCCGCCGCTGCCACCAGTCGCCCGGCATCTTGGACACCAGGGCCTGCTTGCCGTGCACGACCTCGTCGTGGGAGATGGGCAGGACGTAGTTCTCGCTGTACGCGTACACCATCGAGAAGGTCATCTCGTGGTGGTGGTACCTGCGGTGGACCGGCTCGTGCTGGATGTACTCCAGCGAGTCGTGCATCCAGCCCATGTTCCACTTCAGCCCGAAGCCGAGCCCGCCGCTGTCCGTCGGCCGGGTCACCCCGTCCCAGGCGGTGGACTCCTCGGCGATGGTCACCACGCCCGGGCAGCGCCGGTAGACGGTGGCGTTCATCTCCTGCAGGAAGGCCACCGCGTCCAGGTCCTCCCGGCCGCCGAAGACGTTCGGCGTCCACTGCCCGGAGTCGCGCGAGTAGTCGAGGTAGAGCATCGAGGCGACGGCGTCCACGCGCAGACCGTCGATGTGGAACTCCTGGCACCAGTAGACGGCGTTGGCGACGAGGAAGTTGCGCACCTCGATGCGCCCGAAGTCGAACTCGTAGGTGCCCCAGTCCGGATGCTCGGCCCGCCGGTCGTCCCCGGGTTCGTACAGCGGGTCCCCGTCGAAGCGGGCCAGTGCCCAGTCGTCCTTGGGGAAGTGGGCCGGAACCCAGTCCATGATCACGCCGATGCCGGCCCGGTGCAGCGCGTCCACCAGGTACTTGAAGTCGTCCGGGGAGCCGAGGCGGGGCGTGGGCGCGTAGTAGGAGGTGACCTGGTAGCCCCAGGAGCCGCTGAAGGGATGCCCGGCGACCGGCATCAGCTCCACATGCGTGAAGCCCATCTCCTGCACGTACGCCGGAAGCTCCTCGGCCAGCTGCCGGTAGGTCAGGCCGGGCCGCCAGGAGGGCAGGTGGACCTCGTACACGGAGAACGGCGCCTCGTGCACGGCGGTGTCGCCGCGGTGCGCCATCCACTCCGTGTCGCCCCACTCGTAGCGCGAGGCCGCGACGACGGACGCGGTCGCGGGCGGGACCTCCGTACGGCGGGCCATCGGGTCCGCCTTCAGAAAGCGGCCGCCGTGGCGGGAGGTGATCTCGAACTTGTACCGGGCACCCTCGCCGATCCCGGGCAGGAACAGCTCCCACACACCGGACGCGCCGAGCGACCGCATCGGGTACTGCGTGCCGTCCCAGTACGTGAAGTCACCGGCGACGCGGACCCCTTGGGCGTTGGGCGCCCACACGGTGAAGCGGGTGCCCGGCACGCCCTGATGGGTCATGGGCTCGGCGCCGAGCGCCTGCCACAGCTGCTCGTGCCGGCCCTCGCGGATGAGATGCAGGTCCAGCTCGCCGAGAGCGGGCAGGAAGCGGTACGGGTCCTCGACCTCCTGCTCGGCGTCGTCGTAGGCCACCAGCAGCGTGTACGCAGGGATCTGCGGGTACGGCAGCACGGCGGCGAAGAGGCCGCCGCCCTCCGACGCCAGGGCGTCGAGCTTGCCGTCCACCACCACGCCGACCGCCCGGGCGTTCGGGCGCAGCGCCCGGAACAGGGTGCCGCCCGGCACCGGGTGGGCGCCCAGCAGGGCGTGCGGATCGTGGTGGGCGCCGCCCAGCAGGCGGTCACGGTCGCCCGGGTCGAGCGGGACGGCCGTCGGCGGTACGGGTCCCGCGGACTCGGGACGTGCGGTGTCGCGCAGTGCCATGACGTCAGCCTCCCCACACGGCGAGCCGCTTGATCGCGGCCATCGGCACCGGAAGCCAGTCCGGGCGGTGTCTCGCTTCGTACAGCACCTCGTACACCGCCCTGTCCGTTTCGTGCGCGCGCAGCAGCGCGTGCTTCTTGCGGGGATCCCACCCGGCGCGGGCCGCATAGCCCGCGCAGAACGCCTCCCGGCACCGGCGGGCCCACTCCGGCCGCCAGGGGCGGCGCTGCCGGGCCGCGTAGTCGAAGGAGCGCAGCATCCCGGCCACGTCCCGCACCGGGGACTGCGCGGACCGCCGCTCGGCGAGCGGCCGGGACGGTTCGCCCTCGAAGTCGATGACGAACCAGTCGCGTCCTGCCTGCAGCACCTGCCCGAGGTGCAGGTCGCCGTGGATGCGCTGGGCCGGTGGCCCGGTGTCGCAGGTCTCCAGCGCGGCGAACGCGGCCCGAAGGCCGGGGACGAAGGGCCGCAGCGCGGGCACGGCATGCGTGGCGGCCTCCAGCCGCGCGCACATCGCCTGAGCGGTGCGCCCGTTCTCGCCCGGTCCCGCCGAGGGGAACGCCTCGGCCAGCGCCAGGTGCACCTCGGCCATGGCCCGGCCCAGCTCCCGGGCCTCGGCGGTGAAGTCGTCGCCCGCGGCGAGCGCCCGCAGCGCGAGCGTCCAGCCGTCGGTGGCGTCGGGCAGGAACGGCTGCAGAACACCCAGGGTGGCCGGGCGCGGGGCGCTCGTGGTGAACCAGGCGACCGGCGCCGGCACCCGGGCGCACCCCTGCGCGGCCAGCGCGCCCGGCACCTCCAGGTCCGGGTTGACGCCCGGCTGGATACGGCGGAAGACCTTCAGGATGTACGCGTCACCGTAGATGATCGACGAGTTGGACTGCTCGGCGTCCAGCAGCCGGGGCGGGAGCCCGCCGGGCAGGCTGACGGCCGGGTCCGCCTCGAAGCGGAGCGGTCCTGCCGTGCCGGGCTGCCGCAGCCGCTCCAGGAGCAGATGGGCGGAGCGCGGTTCCTGCAGCGCGTCGTAGACCGCCAGACCGGCCAGCGGACCCTCCTCGGCGCGCCCGATGAACGCCCGCTCCAGACGCGGGACGAGATGTTCGCGCACACCGAGCAGCAGCTGGTAGCAGTCGCCGGGCGGGGGAGTGCCGCCAGGGGTGGGCACCGGCGCGTGCGAGGCGTGGACCAGCAGGTGCAGACACCCCGGGAACAGCTCGGTCACGGACAGCACCGACAGATCGGTGACGGGCCGGTCCTTGCCCGCGAACCAGCGCTGATTCGGCAGCCAGTCGCGCAGCAGCCCGCCCAGCGAGGCGAGGGGCCGGTCGGTGCCGGCCGCGGTTCTCGGCCGGAGCGTGATGGTCTTCGGCATGGTGACGCGTCCTTTCCTCGGCGCCGGGTGCTCAGCGGCGGCCGATGCGGGATGCGACTCGGGTGAGCCGGAACCAGTAGAAGCCGTGCCCCGCCAGGGTCAGCAGGTAGGGCAGTTCACCGATGGCCGGGAACCGCACGCCACCGATCAGCTCCACGGGGTGCCGTCCGTCGTAGACCCGCAGATCGAGTTCCGTGGGCTGTGCGAAGCGGGAGAAGTTGTGCACGCACAGGACCAGGTCGTCCTCGTACTCGCGCAGGAAGGCGATGACGG
>NZ_JBVKBH010000016.1:54496-251587 GCF_055657175.1 Streptomyces sp. NPDC107581 | reverse complement strand
CATGTGGCGCGACTCCAAGATCCTGGAGATCGGCGAGGGCACCAGCGAGGTCCAGCGGATGCTGATCGCCCGGGAGTTGGGACTGGCCGGCTGAGTCCCGCCGCTCGCCCGCTCAACCGGACGGCGTGAGCGGGGACCACATGCCGAGCCACTGCTCGGCGCCCCAGGCCTCGAACCGCTCCACCTCGGTGAACCCCAGCTTCGCCGCGAGACGCATCGAGCCGACGTTGGCGGTCTGCGTGGCGAGCACCACCGGCTCGCCGGGGAGCACGCCGGCGAGCCAGCCGAGTGCCGCCGCGCACGCCTCGGCGGCGTACCCGAATCCCCACGCCCGCGGCAGGAACAGGTAGCCGAGTTCGGCCTTGCCCACGGCAGCCGGGCGATGGCGCCCCGTCGCTCTCCTGAGCAGGATCTGGCCGATCATCGACCCGTCGAGCTCCACGACGAAGCTCCCGGGCCACCGCTCGGGCGCCCCGGGCATCTCGCGCTCGAGCTCGTCGCGCGGCCGGGGGCCGCCGAGGTACGTGTGCACCTCCGCGGAGGCGAGCAGCTCGATGAACGCCGCCCGGTCCCGGGTCTCGGACTCACGGAGCACAAGCCTCTCGGTCCTGACCGGCTCGGGCGGCCAGGCCACGGGCCCCAGATCTTCCATCCGCGCACGCTAACAGGCGGCCCATCCAGCCGAACAGGAAACATTTGACTCCACCTGCGTCCGAACCCCACACAGCACCTGGGGAGTTACCGGTGGCGCGTATGGCGGGCTCAGGACAACGAGGAATGCGGGTGCCAGGTGACGCGTGCGGGTGCGCCACCGCTCCGTGCGGGTGGCTTCCGCATCATTGCGGGGTCTTGGCCCCGCGCCGCCCCCCACTGCCGTAGCATCGCTGTGGGCCTCCCCACCTGCTCCTCCGTCAACGTGCGGATCACCAGGCGCAGTTGGCCCCCTCGGGAGGAGAGATGAAGCATCGCGGCAGACACCGCCGACGCAGACGGGGCGCGGCCCTGCGCGCGGTCCTGGCCGGGACCGCGCTGGCCCTCACCGCAGCCGCCACCATGATCAGCGCTTCGCAGGCCCAGGTCACCGAGAACCCCGGCGCACTGAAGCCGTTGACCTCTCCGGCGGACACCGGCCCGCTGCGGCTCCAGGAACACCTGGTGCCCGCC
The DNA here is from genome assembly GCF_055657175.1 of Streptomyces sp. NPDC107581. Classification (NCBI taxonomy): domain Bacteria; kingdom Bacillati; phylum Actinomycetota; class Actinomycetes; order Kitasatosporales; family Streptomycetaceae; genus Streptomyces; species Streptomyces sp. NPDC107581. The sequence continues at coordinate 250,423 of NZ_JBVKBH010000016.1, read as the reverse complement.
CGCACGCTGGACCGCCTCGCCGCCTCCATGGGCCGCCCGGTCGGCGTGGACGCCGTACTGCAGGACACCGACCACTCCCTGCGCGACGGCGCCGGCTGCACCGCGGACGACCGCGCGACCCTGCCGGTCACCCCGGCCGCCGCCCGCGCCTACTGCTGGGACCGTTCCGACGCCGGGGGCACCGCATGGCGGCCGGCCTCGGTGACCACCTCCGGCGACGCCGACGACGACGGCGCCCGGGGCGCCCACCGGGTGATCCTCGCCGGCTGGACCCACAGCACCACCACCGGACCCGCCGCCGAGCGGGGCCTGGCCAGGGTCGCCTTCGTCGACGCCGACGGCCCCGGCCTCCCCGCGTACCGCTGGGTGCTCCTGGTGGTGCCCGTGGACGGCGGCCGCGACTACCGCGGCCTGTCCTCCCGCGTCTCCGGCATGGTCCGGTACCGGAACAAGCTGCTGGTCACCACCAGGACCGGCAGCGCCGACGCGCTCTACGTCTACGACCTCGACCGCATTCAGCGCACCACGGCGGACGGCCCCGCGATCGGGCGGGTGCCCGGCGGCTGGTCCGCCGACGGCTACCGGTACGTGATGCCCGCCGTCGGCTCCTACCGTTTCTCCGCCGGACGCTGCACCACCTCCGGGCCGCCCTGCCCCGGCGCCCTCGCCCTCGACCGCACCACGGCACCCGACAGCCTCGTGGCCGGCGAGTGGACCGCCCCCGGCAGCGACCGGCACGCCCGGCTGTGGCGGTACGCCTTCAGTACGGACCCCGCGCGCAGCGGCCTGCTCGCCACGGACGCCGCCGGGCGCGCCGACGCCGTCGAGGCCTACCGGACCCGGGCGACCGGGATCCGCGGGGTACTGTCCTACCGTCGGCCCGGACACGACCGTGCGTCCTGGTATGTGGGACGACTGTCCAGCTCCGCGGACGGCCATGGCGGGCTGTGGCGGCAGGACACGAAGGGCGCGACGGTGACGCGCTGCGGCTCGGACGCCTCGCACAGCTGCTGGGCCACGGCCGCGGGCTCCCTGTCCTACGGGCAGGAGACGGGCGAGGTGTGGTCCCTGTCGGACCGGATGCTGTTCGCGGTACCTCTGACCGCGCTGGACCAGTCACTGGGCTGACGGCCCGGCCGTGGCACCGGTCCACGCACCCCCATCGTGACCCGGACGATCGACAGACGGCCGGGCAGGATGATTCCCTGGCCCGCATGAGCACCGTCCCCGTCACCACCTGGTCCCTGGAACAGACCTCACCGGCCGACCTCGCGCCGGCCGCCGCCCCCGAGGGCGATGTGCGGATCGTCCGTGCCGAGGTCCACTCCCCCGAGTTCAGCCGCTTTCTGTACGCCTCGGTCGGCGGCGACATCCACTGGACCGACCGTCTCGGCTGGAGCTACACCCGGTGGCTGGAGCACCTGGACCGTCCGGGTGTGGAGACGTGGGTGGCGTACGACCGCGGCACCCCGGCCGGCTACGTCGAGCTGGACCCGCAGGACGACGGCGTGGTCGAGATCGTCTACTTCGGTCTGATATCCGTCTTCCGCGGCCGCCGGATCGGCGGCCACCTGCTGTCGTACGGCACCGCCCGCGCCTGGGACCTGGCCGAGCGGTGGCCCGAGCGGACGCCGACGAAGCGGGTGTGGCTGCACACCTGCAGCAAGGACGGCGAGTTCGCGATGGACAACTACCGGCGGCGGGGCTTCAGGCTGTTCGGCACGAAGGTGGAGCTGGAGCCGGACACGGCGACGCCGGGCCCCTGGCCGGAGGCGTGACCCACAACACTCCGTCTCAACATTCAGAATAGTTACGTCCAGATGGTGGACGATGGTGGACTGGCCAGAGATCCGCGTGACACGCTTCCGTCATGTCTGGAACTGGAATTGCCTTGGTGAGTCGGCGGCACGTCGACCTCGGCCGCATGTCCAGCGCCATCTGTCCGGTGAGCTGACCGCCCCCAGCACCGCCGACATCCCCCGTACCTGATCTTCTGCTGCGCTAGCACGCGCGCATGCCTCCATGCGCGCGTACGCGCAGGTCAGAGCCGACTTCCGCCTGTCCGAAGGACGTACAACCATGGCCGCCACCCCGCAGGATCCCGCCGCGTCCACGCCCCGCCGCAAGGTGAGCCGTCACCGCGGTGAGGGTCAGTGGGCCGTAGGTCACTTCACCCCGCTGAACGGCAACGAACAGTTCAAGAAGGACGACGACGGTCTCAATGTGCGGACACGCATTGAGACGATCTACTCCAAGCGCGGCTTCGACTCGATCGACCCCAACGATCTGCGCGGCCGGATGCGCTGGTGGGGGCTGTACACCCAGCGCCGGCCCGGGATCGACGGCGGCAAGACCGCCATCCTGGAGCCGGAAGAGCTGGACGACGAGTACTTCATGCTGCGGGTGCGCATCGACGGCGGGCGGCTGTCGACGGAGCAGCTGAGGGTGATCGGCGAGATCTCGCAGGAGTTCGCCCGCGGCACCGCGGACATCACCGACCGGCAGAACATCCAGCTGCACTGGATCCGGATCGAGGACGTGCCCACGATCTGGAACCGGCTGGAGGAGGTCGGCCTGTCCACCACCGAGGCCTGCGGCGACACGCCCCGGGTGATCCTCGGCTCCCCGGTCGCCGGCATCGCGGAGGACGAGATCATCGACGGCACCCCGGCCGTCGACGAGATCCACCGCCGGATCGTCGGCAACAAGGCGTTCTCGAACCTGCCCCGCAAGTTCAAGTCCGCCGTCTCCGGCTCGCCGCTGCTGGACGTGGCCCACGAGATCAACGACGTCGCGTTCGTCGGCGTCGTCCACCCCGAACACGGCCCCGGCTTCGACCTGTGGGTCGGCGGCGGCCTGTCCACCAACCCGAAGATCGGCGTCCGGCTCGGCGCCTGGGTCCCGCTGGACGAGGTCCCGGACGTCTACGAGGGTGTCATCTCGATCTTCCGGGACTACGGCTACCGGCGGCTGCGCACACGTGCCCGGCTGAAGTTCCTGGTCGCCGACTGGGGCGCGGAGAAGTTCCGCCAGGTGCTGGAGGACGAGTACCTGGAGCGGAAGCTCATCGACGGCCCGGCGCCCGCACAGCCGGTGGAGCGCTGGCGCGACCACGTGGGTGTGCACCGGCAGAAGGACGGCCGGTTCTACGTCGGTTTCGCGCCGCGCGTCGGACGGGTCGACGGCACGCTGCTGGCCAAGATCGCCGATGTCGCCGAGGCGCACGGCTCGGGCCGGGTGCGCACCACCGTCGAGCAGAAGATGATCGTGCTCGATGTCGAGGAGGCGCAGGTCGAGTCCCTGGTGGCGGGGCTGGAGTCGCTGGACCTCACGGTCAGCCCGTCCCCGTTCCGGCGCGGCACGATGGCCTGCACCGGCATCGAGTTCTGCAAGCTCGCGATCGTGGAGACCAAGGCGCGCGGCATCTCGCTGATCGACGAGCTGGAGCGCCGCATCCCGGACTTCGACGAGCCGATCACCATCAACATCAACGGCTGCCCGAACGCCTGCGCCCGTATCCAGGTGGCGGACATCGGTCTCAAGGGCCAGCTGGTCGTCGACGACCGGGGCGAGCAGGTCGAGGGCTTCCAGGTGCACCTGGGCGGCGCCCTCGGCCTGGAGGCGGGCTTCGGCCGCAAGGTCCGCGGTCTGAAGGTCACCTCGGACGAGCTGCCCGACTACGTCGAGCGGGTCCTCAAGCGCTACCAGGCCGAGCGCGAGGACGGCGAGCGGTTCGCCACGTGGGCCGCGCGCGCCAGCGAGGAGTCCCTCTCATGAGCGAGCGGGCCGCACCTTTCTACTGCCCCTACTGCGGCGACGAGGACCTGCGTCCCAGTGAGCAGGGCCACGGCGCCTGGGAATGCGGGGCGTGCAACCGCGCATTCCAGCTGAAGTTCCTCGGGCTGCTCGCCCGGGGTGTTCAGCGAGCCGACAACGGAGGGGACGACCGGATATGACGACGGCTCAGGAAGAACGCACGAACGAGGAGTTGAAGCAGCTCGCCGAGGAGGCGGGCCGTGACCTGGAGGGCGCCTCCGCGCTGGAGATCCTCCAGTGGGCGGTGGACACCTTCGGCAGGCAGTTCTGCGTCACCTCCTCCATGGAGGACGCCGTGGTCGCCCATCTCGCCTCGCGCGTGCTCAAGGGCGTGGACGTCGTTTTCCTGGACACCGGCTACCACTTCCCGGAGACCATCGGCACCCGGGACGCCGTCGAGGCCGTGATGGACGTCAACGTCATCACCCTCACGCCGAAGCAGACGGTCGCCGAGCAGGACGCCCAGTACGGCCCTCAGCTGCACGACCGCGACCCCGACCTGTGCTGCAGGCTGCGCAAGGTCCAGCCGCTGGAAGAAGGGCTGAAGGGCTACCGGGCATGGGCGACCGGCCTGCGCCGCGACGAGTCCCCGACCCGGGCGAACACCCCGGTCGTCGGCTGGGACGAGAAGCGGCAGAAGGTCAAGATCTCCCCGATCGCCCGCTGGACCCAGGACGACGTGGACGCCTACGTCGCCGAACACGGCGTGCTCACCAACCCGCTGCTGATGGACGGCTACGCCTCCGTCGGCTGCGCGCCGTGCACCCGCCGGGTCCTGGAGGGCGAGGACGCGCGCGCCGGCCGCTGGGCGGGCCGCGCCAAGACCGAGTGCGGGCTGCACGGATGACGACCTTCGACAAGCAGGAGAACCACGTGACCACCGGAGCCACCGTCTGGCTCACGGGTCTGCCGAGTGCCGGCAAGACCACCATCGCCCATGAACTGGCCGGCCTGCTGCGCGCCGGCGGCCGGCGCGTCGAGGTGCTCGACGGCGACGAGATCCGCGAGTTCCTCTCGGCCGGCCTCGGCTTCTCCCGCGAGGACCGGCACACCAACGTGCAGCGCATCGGCTTCGTCGCCGAACTGCTGGCCCGCAACGGCGTCACGGCGCTGGTCCCGGTGATCGCGCCCTACGCGGACAGCCGGGACGCGGTGCGCAAGCGGCACCGGCAGAACGAGACGGCGTACCTCGAGGTGCACGTGGCCACCCCGGTCGAGGTGTGCTCCGTGCGCGATGTGAAGGGCCTGTACGCCAAGCAGGCCGCGGGCGAGCTGACGGGCCTGACCGGGGTCGACGACCCCTACGAGGAGCCCGAGTCGCCGGATCTGCGGATCGAGTCCCAGAACCAGACGGTGCAGGAGTCCGCGGCGTCGCTGTACGCCGTGCTCAGCGAAAGGGGACTGGCATGACGACCGTCGCTTCCGTGCAGGGAGACCACGAGGACACGTCCAGCCCGTACGCCCTCTCGCACCTGGACGCGCTGGAGTCCGAGGCGGTGCACATCTTCCGCGAGGTGGCGGGCGAGTTCGAGAACCCGGTGATCCTGTTCTCCGGGGGCAAGGACTCCATCGTCATGCTGCACCTCGCGCTGAAGGCGTTCGCCCCGGCCGCGGTCCCCTTCTCGCTGCTCCACGTGGACACCGGACACAACTTCCCCGAGGTGCTGGAGTACCGGGACCGTGCGGTGGCCGCACATGGCCTGCGCCTCCATGTGGCCTCGGTGCAGGACTACATCGACCGGGGCGTGCTCAAGGAGCGTGCGGACGGCACTCGTAACCCGCTGCAGACGCTGCCGCTGACGGAGAAGATCCAGAGCGAGAAGTTCGACGCGGTCTTCGGCGGCGGCCGGCGCGACGAGGAGAAGGCCCGCGCCAAGGAGCGGGTGTTCTCGCTGCGGGACGAGTTCTCCCAGTGGGACCCGCGCCGCCAGCGGCCCGAGCTGTGGAACCTGTACAACGGCCGGCACGCCCCGGGCGAGCACGTCCGGGTCTTCCCGCTGTCCAACTGGACCGAGCTGGACGTGTGGCAGTACATCGCCCGCGAGGGCATCGAGCTGCCCCAGATCTACTTCGCGCACGAGCGCGAGGTGTTCCAGCGGGCCGGCATGTGGCTGACGGCGGGTGAGTGGGGCGGTCCGAAGGAGAGCGAGACCGTCGTGAAGCGCCTGGTCCGCTACCGGACCGTGGGCGACATGTCCTGCACGGGTGCCGTCGACTCCGACGCGACCACGCTGGACGCCGTCATCGCCGAGATCGCCGCCTCCCGGCTGACCGAGCGCGGTGCGACCCGCGCCGACGACAAGCTCTCCGAGGCCGCGATGGAAGACCGCAAGCGCGAGGGGTACTTCTAAGCATGAGCACGACCACCACCGAGGCGCTCTCGGCCACCACCCTGCTGCGGTTCGCCACCGCCGGCTCCGTGGACGACGGCAAGTCCACGCTCGTCGGACGGCTGCTGCACGACTCCAAGTCGGTCCTCACCGACCAGCTGGAGGCCGTGGAGCGGGCGTCCGCGAGCCGCGGCCAGGACGGACCCGACCTCGCGCTGCTCACCGACGGCCTGCGTGCCGAGCGCGAGCAGGGCATCACGATCGACGTGGCGTACCGCTACTTCGCCACCCCCCGCCGCCGGTTCATCCTCGCCGACACGCCGGGCCATGTGCAGTACACCCGCAACATGGTGACGGGTGCCTCCACGGCCGAGCTGACCGTGGTCCTGGTCGACGCACGCAACGGCGTGGTCGAGCAGACCCGCCGGCACGCGGCGATCGCCGCGCTGCTGCGGGTGCCGCACGTGGTCCTCGCCGTCAACAAGATGGACCTCGTCGACTACCAGGAGTCCGTCTTCGCCGCGATCGCCGAGGAGTTCACGGCGTACGCGACCGAGCTGGGCGTCCCCGAGGTCACCGCGATCCCGATCTCGGCGCTCGCCGGCGACAACGTGGTGGAGCCGTCCGCGACCATGGACTGGTACGGCGGCCCCACCGTCCTGGAACACCTGGAGACCGTCCCGGTCAGCCACGACCTGGCGCACTGCCACGCCCGGCTGCCCGTGCAGTACGTGATCCGGCCGCAGACCGCCGAGCACCCGGACTACCGGGGCTACGCGGGCCAGATCGCGGCCGGTACGTTCCGGGTCGGCGAGCCGGTCACGGTCCTGCCGTCCGGCCGTACGACGACGGTCTCCGGCATCGACCTGCTCGGTGAGCCGGTCGAGGTGGCCTGGACGACGCAGTCGGTGACGGTGCAGCTGGCGGACGACATCGACGTCTCGCGCGGCGACCTGATCGTGCCGACGAAGGACGCGCCGGCCACCACGCAGGACGTGGAGGCGACCGTCTGCCACGTCGCCGACCAGCCGCTGACCGTCGGGCACCGGGTGCTGCTCAAGCACGGCACCCGCACGGTCAAGGCGATCGTCAAGGACATCCCGTCCCGTCTCACCCTCGACGACCTGTCCCTGCACCCGCACCCGGGACAGCTCGTCGCCAACGACATCGGCCGGGTCAAGATCCGCACCGCGGAGCCGCTGCCGCTGGACTCGTACGCCGACTCGCGCCGCACCGGCTCCTTCATCCTGATCGACCCGGGCGACGGAACCACGCTGACCGCGGGCATGGTCGGCGAGTCGTTCGCGGCCCCCGAGCCGGTCAAGGACGAGACCGAAGAAGACGGCTGGGACTTCTGACCATGAACCCGAACGACGTCTACTCGACGTTCGCGAAGGAGGGCGGCCGCGTCGGCAGCGGCGCCCTCGGCAGCGGGCAGGGTGGGGTGGCGCGATGTGCGCGCTGACGTACGCGCACTGCCTGCGCGCCCCGGCCCCCCACCCGACGTCCCGGAAGCGACGAAGACCTGCCGACCTCCCGGCCACGACCTGAAAGACCGTGACCGCCGGGCCAACGAGAGGAACGCCTCCCGTGCCTGCCAACCGCTCGTCCCTGCTTCGCAGCGGCATAGCCGCCCTCGCCGCACTCCCCCTGCTCACGCTCGCCGCCTGCAGCTACGGGTCCGAGTCCAAGAACGACACCTCCGAGGCGAAGATCGCCGCCGGAGCCAAGAAGATCGACGGCCTGGACTCCGTCAAGATCGGGTACTTCGGGAACCTCACCCACGGAACCGCGCTGGTCGGCAACCAGAAGGGCTTCTTCCAGAAGGAGCTGGGCGCCACCAAGGCCGACTACCAGATCTTCAACGCGGGTCCCTCCGAGATCGAGGCGCTGAACTCCGGGTCCATCGACATCGGCTGGATCGGTCCCTCTCCCGCGGTCAACGGCTACACCAAGTCCGACGGCAAGAACCTGCGCATCATCGGCGGTTCGGCGTCCGGCGGCGTGAAGCTGGTCGTGAACCCGAAGAAGATCACGTCCCTGAGGGACGTCAAGGGCAAGAAGATCGCGACGCCCCAGCTCGGCAACACGCAGGACGTGGCGTTCCTCGACTGGGTGGCCGAGCAGGGCTGGAAGGTCGACGCCGAGAGCGGCAAGGGTGACGTGTCCGTCGTCCGCACGGACAACAAGGTGACCCCGGACGCCTTCAAGTCCGGTTCCGTCGACGGCGCCTGGGTGCCGGAGCCGACCGCGTCCAAGCTGGTCGCCGAGGGCGGCAGGGTGCTGCTGGACGAGTCCACGCTGTGGCCTGACAAGAAGTTCGTCATCACGAACATCATCGTGCGCCAGAACTTCCTGAAGGAGCACCCGAAGGCCGTCGAGGCGGTGCTGAAGGCGTCGGTCGAGACCAACAAGTGGATCAACGCCAACCCCGACGAGGCGAAGGCCGCCGCGAACAGGCAGCTGGCGTCCGACTCGGGCAAGGCCCTGCCCGCCGATGTCCTGGATCCGGCGTGGAAGTCCATCCGGTTCACCGACGACCCGCTGGCCGCGACTCTCGACACCGAGGCTCAGCACGCCGTCAAGGCGGGCCTGCTGGAGAACCCGAAGCTGGACGGCATCTATGACCTCACGCTCCTGAACAAGGTCCTCACGGCCGAAGGAAAGAACACCGTCGGCGACGCCGGACTCGGCGTCAAGTAAGCCCCCTAGCCGGAGAGTTCCCAGGAGGTGACGACCATGTCCACGACTTTCGCCAAGGCGGCCGAGACCGTCGAGCACGCGGCACGCCTTGAGCACGTCTCGAAGTCCTTCGCGGGACCGGCCGGGCAGCAGCTCGTACTGGACGACATCAGTCTCGATGTCGCCCCGGGCGAGTTCGTCACCCTCCTGGGGGCCTCGGGCTGCGGCAAGTCGACCCTGCTGAACCTGGTGGCGGGGCTCGACGAGCCCACCGCCGGCAACATCACGACCCACGGGCGTCCGGCTCTGATGTTCCAGGAGCACGCCCTGTTCCCGTGGCTGACCGCGGGCAAGAACATCGAACTCGCCCTGAAGCTGGGAGGGGTTCCCAAGAGCGAGCGGCGCGAGCGGGCCGAACGGCTGCTCGAACTGGTCCGGCTGCAGGGCTCGTACGGCAAGCGGGTGCACGAGCTGTCCGGCGGCATGCGCCAGCGCGTGGCCATGGCCCGGGCGCTGGCCCAGGACAGCCGGCTGCTGCTGATGGACGAGCCGTTCGCGGCACTGGACGCGATCACCCGTGACCTGCTGCACGACGAGCTGACCCGGATCTGGGAGGAGACGGGCGTGTCGGTCCTCTTCGTCACGCACAACGTGCGCGAGGCGGTACGGCTCGCACAGCGGGTCGTGCTGCTGTCCTCCCGGCCCGGCCGGGTGGCCCGCGAGTGGCGGGTGGAGATTCCGCAGCCGCGGCGCATCGAGGACGCGCCGGTCGCCGAACTGTCCTTGGAGATCACCGAAGTCCTGCGTGGGGAGATCCGCCGTCATGGCCAGCACTGAGACGAAGACCGCCGCGGACGCGGGGAGCGTCGAGGCGGGCCTGGACGCCCTGGAGGCCGGTGCCACCGGCGGCCGGGCCTCGTTCCGGCAGACCTTCGCCAACAAGATCCTGCCGCCGGTCGTCGCCACCGTGGTGGTGCTGGCGGTGTGGCAGGCCCTGCTCTCCTTCAAGATCGTCGACGATCCGACCAAGCTGCCGTCCCCCGCCGACGTGGGCAGCGAGTTCAAGAGGGCCTGGCTCGAGGGCACGCTGCTCGACTACATCTGGACCAGCGTCTCGCGCGGTCTGCTGGGCTTCCTGTTCGCGCTGGCCATCGGCACCCCGCTGGGCCTGCTGGTGGCCCGGGTGAAGTTCGTGCGCGCCGCCATCGGCCCGGTCCTGTCCGGCCTGCAGTCGCTGCCGTCGGTGGCGTGGGTGCCGCCGGCGGTGATCTGGCTGGGCCTGAACAACTCGATGATGTACGCGGTGATCCTGCTCGGCGCGGTCCCGTCCATCGCCAACGGCCTGGTCTCCGGCATCGACCAGGTGCCGCCGCTGTACCTGCGGGCGGGCCGCACGATGGGCGCGACCGGCCTGAAGGGCGCCTGGCACATCGTGCTGCCGGCCGCGCTGCCGGGCTATCTCGCCGGTCTGAAGCAGGGCTGGGCCTTCTCCTGGCGCTCGCTGATGGCCGCGGAGATCATCGCCTCCTCGCCGGACCTGGGCATCGGCCTGGGCGCGCTGCTGGAGAACGGCCGCAACGCCAGCTCCATGTCCATGGTGTTCGAGGCGATCTTCCTGATCCTGTTCGTCGGCATCGCCATCGACCTGCTGATCTTCAGTCCGCTGGAGCGGTGGGTGCTGCGCAGCCGCGGGCTGCTGGTGAAGAGCTGAGCACGACCATGCGCCATCCGGTCCGCCCCGTCCTCGTAGTGATCGCCCACGGCAGCCGTGACCCGCGGCACGCGGCGACCGTGCACGCCCTCGTGGAGCGGGTGCGGTCGCAGCGGCCGGGGCTGCGCGTGGAGACCGGCTTCCTGGACTTCAACATCCCGTCCGTGCACGGGGTGCTGGAGTCGCTGGCGGCGGAGGGCGTACGGGAGGTCGTGGCCCTGCCGCTGCTGCTGACCCGCGCCTTCCACGCCAAGGCCGACATCCCGGCCGTCCTGCGGGACGCGCCGCCGCGGCTGCGGATCCGGCAGGCGGACGTGCTCGGGCCGTCCCCACTGCTGCTGTCGACGCTGGAACGGCGGCTGTACGAGGCGGGTCTGACGCCCGCCGACAAGTCCTCGACCGGGGTCGTGCTGGCCTCGGCGGGGTCCTCCGACCCGGAGGCGATCGCAGTGATCGCCGACATCGCGCGGGAGTGGTGGCACACCGGTTGGTGCGCCGTGCGACCTGCGTTCGCCTCCGCATCTCTGCCCCGCACCGAGGACGCCGTGCGGGAGTTGCGCGCCCTCGGCTGTGAGCGGGTCGCCGTGGCACCGTACGTGCTGGCCCCCGGCTTCCTGCCGGACCGCATCGCGCGCGGCGCGGCAGACGCGGACGTCCTGGCGGACGTCCTGGGCCCGGCGCCCGAGGTGGCGCGGGTACTGCTGGAGCGCTACGACGAGACCCGCCGGCCGCTGCGCGCGGCGCTCGGCGCCTAGCCCGTCATCCCGTCCGGTGAGTCTGCCGTGGCACCCGGGGTGCAGGCGCTGCCGGTGACCGTGGGGAAGCGGTCGGACCTGCGTCCGTAGCGGTCGCGTACGGACGACCGTCGCCGCCGGGCGGGCGCAGCCGTAGCCGTTGTCTGCGCGGAGCCTGCCCGGTCGTCGCCGAAGCCGCCTTCCGCACCGTGCCCGTCTTCCGCGCCGAGCCCGTCTTCCGCACCGTGTCCGCCGTCCGACCGCACGCCACGGGTGCCGAGTTCGCGCCCGGACCGGTTCCACCGGACGCCGTACGAACCGTCGGGGCCAAGGATGAAGACAGCGGCTGCGCGAACGTGACTGCGTGCTCGCCCACACCCCTGCCCTGCTCCACTCGGTGAACCGCCGGTGGGCCGCAGATCGCTGCGCAATCACCTCCAGAGGTCCACCGACAACTCCCCAGAGGGCTCGCCGACACCTTGCTCCAGAGGTCCGCCGACAACTTTTCCTTGCTTGACAAATTTTTTTGTCGGTCTGATCCTGGGACGGTGCTGGGCGCCCGCACCGTCGGCGCATCCCTCCCACCCATCGGTTCGGCACACCGCACAAGACACCGAGGACAGACCCATGCGTACTCTGATCAGCACCGCCTTCATCTCCCTCGACGGCGTGATGGAGGCGCCGGGCGGCGAGCCCGGATACCGCAACTCCGGCTGGACCTTCAAGGAGGTCGAGTTCGTCCCCGAAGCGTTCGAGATCAAGGGGCGCGAGCAGGAGGAGGCCACCGCCGTCCTCATGGGCAGGACCAGCTACGCGGCGTTCAGCCCCGTGTGGCCCGACATGCAGGAGTTCGCGCACTACCGGACGATGCCGAAGTACGTCGTCTCCACCACCCTCACCGACGACGACCTCGTCGCGAACTGGGGCCGTACGACGATCCTGCGCTCGGTCGACGACGTCGCCGAGCTCAAGGAGACCGAAGGCGGCCCGATCATCCTCCACGGCAGCGCCACCCTGAACCACGCCCTCTCCGACGCGGGCCTCATCGACCGCTACCACCTGCTGGTCTACCCGCTGCTTCTCGGCGCCGGCAAGCGCCTGTTCAGCACCACCGACAAGGACACCCAGAAGCTCAAGCCGGTCGAGCACGACGTCTACTCCAACGGCCTTCAGAAGCAGGTCTTCGACGTCGTCCACTGACGTACCCGCCGGCGCCACCATGGCCTGGAGCCGGCCTGACCGCCTGGAGCCCGTTTGACCGCCTGGCCGCCTGACCGCCTGACCGCCTGCCCTCCTGGAGCACCCTCGGCCGCCTGGAGCCGGCGTGGCCGCCGGGCAGGTCCCGGCCGTACCGTCCGGTCGCGATACGTCCCGATCTGTACGGCCTTCCGACGATGAAGCACAGGACTTCGGGCAGGAGTTGGCGGCCTCCGCCTGCCCGGCCCCCTACACTCTGCGGGGTTTCCTGTTCGGGTGGCACACGGCCTCGGTGCGGCTCGAAGAACGACTTCCTCGCCGGCCTGGTGGTGCGCTGAGCCATGACGACCGTGATCCGTCCCTCCTGCTGCGACCGCGCGGGCAGGGGGCGTGCCCAGTGAGCCTCGCCCAGCTGCACTACGACTCAGCGCCGCCCGGCCCGGACGGAACCGGTGTGCGGTGCACCGCGGTCAGCCCCGGCGTGCCGCCCACGCTGTTGCGGGAGGCCGAGCAGCTCGTCGGGTACGAGCCTCCGCCCGGCCGCACGGCCGGCCCGGACGCCGGGCAGCTCAGCGGCTTCCCGAAGGCCTTCGGCTTCAGCGGACTCCCCGACGGCGGCATGCTGCTCAGCCGCACGGTGTGCACCGGCGCCGACCACGGCGGACGGCGCGGCACCTTCCACGCCCACGCCGTCCATCTGCCGCCCGGGGTACGGCTGCCGGACGGGGCGCTGCCCATCACCGCCTGGGAGTCGCCGCGCTGGGCCGACGCCACGCCCCCGGGCGGGCGGCCCGAGCCCGTCGAACGGTTCGATCCGTCCGGTCTGCTGCGCCGGGACCGGCTCGTGGCGTTCGCCCGGTCCCGCGCGGACCGGCTGGCCGCCTTCTTCGCCGACCTGCGGACCCTGGCCGAGGGCACCGACACACGGCAGATCGTGCTCGTGGAACAGGACAGCGCCGATGTCGCCCGCTGGATCGCGCTCGCCTGCACCGTCCTGGCGCGCGAGCAGGCGCACCGGCTGACCTTCACCACGTACACCCACCGTCCGCGCCGGGCCGCCCAGCAGATCGTCGGGGCGCTGCCGTCCTCCGAGCCGGCCGGTCCCGGCGACCGGTTCCGGGTGCACGACTGCACCACCGGCGCGGAGGCCGGACCCGTCGAGGACACCTGGGCCGACGTGTGCGCGCGGGTCTGGGCCGCCGGGCGCCCGGAGCTGTTCCGCGACGGCTCCGGCGAGCCGGGGCCGCTCGCCGTGGCCGCGCTCGTCGACGGCGTCCGGCTGCGCGCCGACGGACGTGCGGCGGCGGCCCGCTGGGCCGTCGATCACACCGTCCGGGCGCTTCCCGGGCAGACGCTGACCGCGCTGGTCGCCGCGCTGGCGGGCGGGGCCGATGAGCCGCCTGCCGCGAGCACCCCAGGCACACCAGGCACACCAGGCACACCAGGATCTCGGGAGGTGCGGTACAGCGCCACCGGCACGTCCCTGGACGACGAACCGGCCGCGCTGGCAGCCCTGTTGGCCCGTCTGGACGGGCAGGTGCCCACCGCGGTGTCGGCGCCGCTCGCCGCGCGCGTGCTGGCCTCGGCTGTGCTCGCCCGGGGTCCGGTGCCCCCGCTGGGTGCCGGTTCCCTGACCCCCGCGCTCCGCGCGGAGCTGGCCCGCGACCTCGCTCCGGCCCTGCGCCAGGGCATCGTCGACGCGACCGAACCGGCCGCCGGCCGGCCGCTGGCCCTGCTGCACGTGGCCGACCTGCTCGATGTGGACTGCGCGGACGTGCTCGCGGAGTTCGCGGGCCGCATCGCCCAGGACCTGGTGAGCGGACGGGCGGCGCACCCGGCCGCCACGGAGGGCACCACGCGGCCGGGGCATGCGGCGGGGACCGTACCGTCCGGGCCGGCCGACGCACACCCCGGCCGCCTTCCGGGCTCACCCACCGACGGCCGTCCCGGCTCCCCCGCCAACAGCCGACCGGGCTCCCCAGCCCACAGCCGCCCCGACTCCCCCGCCGACGGCCGACCGGGCGACGGGACCTGTCCCCCGGCCCTCCTGGACGCCGTCCGCGGCCACCCGGCCCTGCGCACCGCGCTGTTCGGGGCGCTGGACACGCTCGCGGCCGCCAACCCGCCCGGGGTCGCGGCGCGGCTGGCGGGATCCGGGCTGCCGGTGTCACTCGACTCCGGCTTCCCGCATGTGCGGATGTGCGTCCGGGCCGACGGGACGGACCGGAGCGGCGGTGACCGGCTCCGGCGGTTCCAGGAGGTGCTGCGCACGGCCGGGGTCTCGCCGCACGCCGAGCCCGCCGTCCTGCGCACCGCCCTCCTCCTGGTGTGGCCGCAGGGCCTGCCCACCGGGGAGGAGGCGGTCCGGCTGCTGGACGAACTGGGCTCGGACGCACACCGGGTGGCCGGCACCCGGGATCTGCTGGTCGAGGCCGCGCTCGCCGCACCGGCCGACGACCCCGCCGTACCGGCCCTCGCGGCCCGGCTGCTGCGCTGCTTCTCCGCCGAGCTGCGCCCCGCGCACCAGGCGTCGCTGCGGCTGCTGGAGTACGCCGGGCAACTGGGCACCGAGTCCGAGGGCGAGGGCTGGGTGAACCGTGTGCTGGGCCTGCGGGACGGGGCCGGCGAGGTCCTGCCGGAGCCGGTGGCCCGGCGGGCCTGCGATGCCGTGGCGCGGCGGTTGCTCACCGCCCCGGCGCCCGAGAGCGAGCTGTACGCGCTGGCCCGCTCGGGCGATCCGGCACTCCTCGCGGCGTACGGACGGATCGCGCGCTCGGAGCGGGTCGGTGACCGGCTGCGCACCGTGCCGTCGTACGCCGCGGCCTGCTTCTGCGACTGGAGTGCGTACCCGCAGACACACACGGCCTGGGACGCGACGCGCACGACCCTGCTGGCCAAGGTGCTGCGACCCGTCGTGCGCGCGCTGCCCGCGGAGGACCTGGCCGAGATCGAGGAGGCGCTGCGCCGCACCGGTCGGGGGCGCCTGGACGCCTACCGCGCGTGGACCCGCCCCGGGGCGCTGGGCAGGCTCGCGGGCCGCCTGACCGGACGCGGGCCGCGCGAGCACCGGCAGGCGGCCCGGCACGCCGGGACGGAGCCGCCGGGCGAGGATGGCCGCCGGTGAGCGTGGGCGGGGCGGGCGGCGTCGCCGCGTCGTCTACAGGTCCATGACGTACATGAGCTGCTGGGTGTAGGCGAGGCTGCTGGTGCCGGCCGAGGCGCCGATGCTGACGGCCTCCAGGGCCGAGCGGATCCGGCCCCGGTTGGGCGGCCCGCCGTCCGCCTCGGACTCCGCCAGCGCGCCGCGGATGGTGTCGCCGTGGACGACGAGTACCGGGTACTCGGCGCGCAGCGCCTCGAGGAGCCCTTCCGAGAGCTCGATGACACCCTCGAGGTTCAGTCCGTGGGTGATGTCGATGCGGCTGCGCTGGGTCATGCCGGCGGGGCGGTTCATGTTCCCGTGGAAGTTGTACGTGCTCACAGTCGTGTCCTGACTCCTGGTCCGAGGGAGGCGGTCGGGGCTGGGGCTACGGCTGCCGACCGCCCGTGGTGATCCGGCCGTCATTGCCGACGATGCTGGAAGCGCTGACGTTACCGAGGTTGTAGGTCTGTGTGCTGATGACCTGAACGGCCTTGTCGTACGAGCGGCTGCCGGTGAACGCGGCTGTCCGGGCAGCCGTGTTCACGTCCGGCAGGACGTCGGCGCGCTTCAGGTCCTCCGGCCGGGCGCCCACGGACTCCTTGCGGTGCGGCCGAGGCCGGTGGGCGGCACGGGCGCCGAGAGGGCTGATAATCGCCACTCGTCCGAGTGAACCGGGTCCGTTGACCGGGTGCCCCGTGCCCGCCGGAACCGGCACGGGCACGACCGCGTCACTGCCGGGGCCACGGTCGTGACGGCAGTGGTCCGCGCGTCGTGCCCATCCGTCCGCCTCCGCCCCGTTCACGCGCTTCACCCTGGGGAGACACCCCAGAGGGTCTGTCGCGGGGTTCCGCCGAGCCGTCGGGCGGCCCGCGGTCCGGCACTCCCCTGTGGCGTCGGACCGCGGTCGGCTCTTGGTACTGCGTCAGTTCCGGCGCAGGTGTCACTCGCAGGACACACCTCCCGCACCAGAGGGGCGATTATCGGCCAATCTCTTTACGTCGGCAGGGACTTGACAGGTGGCGGCTCCGCCCGCTGTGACTGCGGGCCGGTGCCCGCCGCCGTGACCGCGGCGGGCCGGCACGGCACAGGACGGGTGACGGAACCCCTTCCGCGGCACCGGCCGGACCCCAACCCCCGGGGGCGCGCCGGTACTTCACCGAACGACGAGCAGGCCGACGCCGACGCCGTCGGCCGACCTGGTCCACCCGCCGTGCCTCCCGGGCCACCGCGCCTCCCGGGCCGCCGCGCCACCCGGGCCGGGTCGCCTGCCGCGCTCCCCTCTCACCGGGCCCTCAGCCGCCGAGCCCCCTTCGCCCCGCCCCCGTCGTCGCCTCGTCGGCCAGCCGCTCCAGCTCCGCGACCGGCAGGGAGCCCGCCGGCCGGAGTTCCCGCGCGAACCGGTTGGCGAGTTGCTGGAGCAGCTCGTTCAGCGGGGTCGGCATGCCGTACAGGCGGCCGAGGAGGACGATTTCGCCGTTGAGGTGGTCCGCCTCGATGGTGCCGGTGCCGCGCGCCAGGGACTGCCAGGAGGAGCCGCCACCGCGCGGAGCCCCGTCGAGCGGGACCAGGGTGACCTTGTCGCCGCGTGCCGCCTTCTGCTCCTCGGCGCTCGCGCAGGCGATCCCGGCGGCGTCGAGCACGGCCTCCCCCTCGGCCCGCACGCGCGCGTACAGGGCCTGGCCCCGCCCGCCGGCGACGGGCCCGCACAGCGCCTCCAGGGCGGTGCCGAGGTTGTGGAGCAGCTTGGCGTACTGCCAGCGGGCCACGTCCGGCACGACGGGCGCCTCGAACCGGGCGGCCTCCAGGTCGGCCGCGATGCGCCGGGCGGTGTCGTCGGTGCCGTGCGGATACCGGCCCAGGTGCAGGATGCCGGTGAGCGGGCTGCCTGCCGCCGAGACGATGCCGGGTTCCACGAAGGTGGAGGGCAGCCAGACGCAGGCGGCGTACACGTGCCGGAAGCGGCGCAGCGCGAGCCGCGGGCTCTCGACCCCGTTCTGCAGGCACACCAGCGGCAGCCGCTGCTGCGCGGTCCCGCCGCCCGCCGCCGGCGTCTCGGCCCAGCGCTCCAGGGCGGCCACGGTGTCCTGTGTCTTCACGGCCGGCACGAGGACGTCGTCGGCGCGCAGCGTGCCGAGCGGTTCCGGTCCCTCGACGGCGGGCAGCGGGTATGTGAGTTCGCCCTCCGGCACCCGCAGCCGCAGCCCGTGCTCGCCGAGCGCCGCCAGATGCCGGCCGCGGGCGACGAGCACGACCTCACGCCCGGCCTGGGCGAGCCGTCCGCCGACGGTGGCGCCGACCGCCCCCGCTCCGATGATGATGTAGCGCATGGGGCAGAGCCTCGCACAGCGGCCGCGGGTCCCCGCCGGCGGTTCCCGTCACCCTGCCGGAGCGGTCAACTCCACCAGTTTGAGGACGGTGTTCCAGTTTCGGGTGGTGGCGATCAGGTCCTTGGTGCTCCGCCGCCGGGAGAGCACCTCGGCGAGCTTGGAGCGGCCGAGGCCGTCCGGGGCGTACAGGTACAGGCAGCGGTCGCCGAGGCGGAACTCCTCGGGGAGGTGGACCTCGGGGTCGATCTCCGCGAAGCGCTCCGGGGTGACGGGCGCGGAGAAGTAGGTGACGTGCAGCTGCTTGGGCGCGAGGTCGGCGGCGGGGAACGGACAGGCCTCGGCCACCGCCTTCAGATAGGCGTGGTCGCGCACGAGCACGTCGACGGAGAAGCCGAACCGCTCCTCGATCGCCCGGGTCACCTCGGCCGCCAGGGACTCCTCGTCGCCGCGGCCGGTGCTGAAGACGGCCTGGCCGCTCTGGAGATGGGTCCGTACGCCGTCATGGCCGAGGCCTGCCAGAAGCGTGCGCAGCTCGGCCATCGGAAGCTTCCTGTTGCCGCCGACGTTGATTCCGCGCAGCAGCGCCGCATAGGTCGTCATCCGGCCACTTTAGAACGGCCGTCGTGCCCCGTGGGGGCGGGCACGACGGCCGTACCGGGTGCGCCCGGTTGCGCGAAACTCTGGCCGATCACAAGGGTGCGGATCAACACCTACACACAGCTGTGACTTGTTCAACAACCTTTCGTAATCACAAAGTGGATCTCTGTCGGCGGATCGGACATCCCATGAGCGACCCCGAGGCGCACCCCGGAGATCCGGCGATAGATGTAGGGGCCTCCCTCCTCCCCCACGGTGAGCCGGGGGCCGCCGTACTTCACCGGGCAGCACGAGGAGACGTCCTCGTCCGGCCCCTACCGTCGAAGTCGAG
The DNA here is from genome assembly GCF_055657175.1 of Streptomyces sp. NPDC107581. Taxonomy (NCBI): domain Bacteria; kingdom Bacillati; phylum Actinomycetota; class Actinomycetes; order Kitasatosporales; family Streptomycetaceae; genus Streptomyces; species Streptomyces sp. NPDC107581. The sequence goes on along the minus strand of NZ_JBVKBH010000016.1, from coordinate 231,556 downwards.
CAAGTGAGGACGTGGCGGCAGGGGGCCGTCACCGCACACGAGGGGGATGGCTCGTCATGGGGAACACGGACGTGCGCGTGCGGGGTCTGGCCGCCCGCGCCGGCGGCTGGAGCGCCCGGCACCGCTGGGCCGCCGTCGGCATCTGGGTGCTGTTCGTCGTCCTCGCCCTGGGACTCGGCTCGGCCGCGGGCCGGGTCAACGTGGACGAGAACGACCAGCTCAAGGGCGAGACGCACACCGCCGCGCGGATCATCGACGACGCGGGCATCAAGGAGCCGGCCGGTGAGACCGTCCTGATCCAGTCCGAGGACGGCACCACGAAGGCCACCGGCGGCGAGTTCCGCGCCGCCGTCGCCGATGTCGTCAAGGCCGTCGGGGAAACCGGCAAGGTCACGGGTGTGACCTCGCCGTACGACAGCCACGCCGTCTCCCGGGACGGACGCAGCGCGCTGGTGCAGTTCGACATACGCGGCGACGCGGACAGCGCCTACGAACGGGTCCAGCCGGTGCTGGACGCCGTGGCCGGGGTGCAGAAGGCCCACGGGTCGCTGCGGATCGAGGAGATCGGCGGCGCCAGCATGACCAAGCAGTACAAGGACGCCTTCGGGAACGACTTCAAGCAGGCCGAGTACTCGGCGGTGCCGGTGGCGCTCGGCATCCTGCTGATCGCCTTCGGCGCGCTGGTGGCCGCGCTGCTCCCGGTCGGGCTGGCGATCACCGCGATCATGGCGACGATGGGTCTGATGGGCGTCGTCAGCCATGTGCAGCCGATGAGCGACACCGCCAACTCCGTGATGCTGCTGGTCGGTATGGCGGTCGGCGTCGACTACTGCCTGTTCTATCTGCGCCGGGAGCGCGAGGAGCGGGCGGCCGGGCGGGATGCGGGCACCGCGCTGCGGATCGCCGCCGCCACCAGCGGTCGCGCGGTCGTCGTCTCCGGGGTCACGGTGTGCGTGGCGATGGCGGGCATGCTCTTCACCGGTCTCGCCACCTTCGAGGCGATGGGTCTGGCATCGATGATCGTGGTGGCCGTCGCCATGGTCGGGTCGGTGACGGTGCTGCCCGCGCTGCTGTCGCTGCTGGGCGAGCGCGTCGACAAGGGGCGGCTGCCGTTCCTGAGGCGCCGGCAGCGGCCCGGCCCGGACGGGAAGAGCCGGTTCTGGACCGCCGTGCTGCGGGGCGTGCTGGCCAAGCCGCTGGTCTCCGTGCTCGTGGCGGTCGGTGCGCTGCTGGCGGTGGCCGCGCCCGCACTGGGCATGAAGACGCAGCAGCTCACGCTGGACCAGGAGTTCGGCGACTCGCTGCCGATGGTGCAGACCTACGACCGGCTGAACGAGGCGTTCCCGGGCGGCTCCGAGCCGGCCCAGGTGGTCGTCAAGGCCAAGGACATCGACGCGCCCGAGGTGCGCCGGGCACTGGCCGACTTCCGTGCGCAGGCGGTCTCCTCGGGTGCCTCGCGCGGCCCGGTCGACATCAGGCTGCATGCGGCGCAGAACGTCGCCGTGGTCTCCGTACCGCTGGTCGGGGGCTCCGACATGGACAAGGCCGTCAAGAGCCTGGACACGCTGCGCGACAAGGTCCGGCCGGCCACCCTCGGCAAGGTGCGGGGCGTCCAGGCGCCGGTCGCCGGACAGGTCGCGGGCAGCCATGACTTCAACGACCAGCTGCTCGGCTCCGTCGTCCCGGTCTTCGCGTTCGTGGTCGCCTTCGCCTTCCTGCTGATGCTGCTGTCGTTCCGCTCGCTGACGGTGGCGATCACGTCGATCGTGCTCAACCTGCTGTCGGTGGGCGCCGCCTACGGCATCCTCGTCGCCGTCTTCCAGCACGGCTGGGGTGCCTCGCTGGTGGGTGCGGAGGGGGTCGGCGCCATCGTCACCTGGCTGCCGCTGTTCCTGTTCGTGATCCTGTTCGGCCTGTCCATGGACTACCACGTGTTCGTGGTCTCCCGGATCCGGGAGGCACGGATGCGCGGCCGTACGACCCGGGACGCGATCCAGCACGGTGTGGTCACCACGGCCGGGGTCGTCACCAGCGCCGCCGTCATCATGGTCGCCGTGTTCGCGATCTTCGGCACGCTGTCCATGCAGTCCATGAAGCAGATGGGTGTGGGCCTGGCCGCGGCGGTCCTCATCGACGCGACGGTCATCCGCGGGGTGCTCCTGCCGGCCGTGATGGCCCTGCTCGGCGAGCGCAACTGGTACCTGCCCAAGTGGCTGCACCGGCTGCCGGACCTCACCCACGACGAGTACCCGGAGCCGGTCGCGGCGGACCCCGTGCGCGGCGAGGGCGAGCGGCTGGGCGTCTGACTCCACGCTCCGGCTCGGCACGCCGACTCCGCATGCAGATTCCACGCGCCGATTCCGCACGCTGATTTCACACTCCGATTCCGCACGCTGATTCCACGCGTCGGCACAGGGCCCGTTGGTTCCCGGGAGGGACCAACGGGCCTTCGCGGATCCGCACCGGATGCGGACTGCCCGGGGCCCGGCGCGGTCCGTCCACGGGGGCGCGCTCTACATGCGGCGGCTCGCGGCCAGTTCCGCCTCGATCAGATCGGCCGCCCGCCGGGTGCCGCCCTCCTCGGCCATCCCGGCCTGGATCTCCTTCAGCCGACGGGCCACCTCCGGGTCGTCGACCAGGGCCAGGGCCGTCTCGCGCAGGCGGTCGGCGGTGGCCTCCTCGGTGGGCAGGCGCCGGGCCACGCCGAGGGACTGGAGCATGTCGGCGTTGCCGAACTGGTCGGCGGCCTGCGGTACGGCGATCATCGGTGTGGCGGTGGCCAGGCCTTCCTGGCTGCCGCCCGCACCGGCGTGCGTGACGAACAGGTCGGCCTGCCGCAGGACGGCCAACTGCGGTACCCAGTGGTGCACTTCGGCATGGGCGGGTACGTCGCCCAGCTCGGCGACGTCCACATGCCTGCCGATCTGCAGCACCAGGTGCCAGCCGGGCAGGTCGCCGAAGGCGCGCAGGCACTCGCGGTAGAAGCCGGCCTGCTTGGTGAAGGCCGAGCCGAGGGAGACCAGGACCACCTTCCCGGCCCCGTCCGGCCGCTGCCAGTCGCCCTGGTCGGCGCGGTCGCCCTGGCAGGCGCCGACGAACGTGTACACCCGCTCGTCGACCCGGTCGGCATGCGGCTGCAGCGCCTTCGGGATGAGGACGACGGAGCGGGCGGGACGGCCGGCGAAGGAGTCCGGGTGCTCGGTGATCCCGTTCTCCGCCAGCCAGGCCTCGAAGCGGGCGTAGTAGGCCCGGCCGCGCTCGGTCTTCCTCGGTTCCGCCCACATCGGCTCGGCGACCTCTTCCTCGTAGCCGTCCCAGGCGACGAGGTTCGGCGAGAGGGAGACGGCCGGGACGCCCCAGCGGTGCGCGAGGACGCGGGCGGGGTAGGAGGCGATGTCGTGCAGGACGAGGTCGGGCTCGTCACCGGTGTAGGCCTCGATCAGCCGGGGAAGCGCCTGGATCGCGTCCGCCAGGAAGGGTTCCACGTTGTCCAGCAGGGTGGTCCCCCAGGCCGCGGGGTCGGCATCGGGCCCGGGCAGCGTGCTGGTGTAGGGCACGGGCCGGGCTCCCGTGGCGGCCACCTTCTCGGCGAAGGCCGGCGGGATGGCGTACGTGACCCGGTGGCCCCGGGCGACGAGTTCGCGGATCACCTCGAGACCGGGGTTCACATGGCCGTGGGCGGCGATGGAGAACATGGCGATATGGGCGCGGTCGTTCGGAGCGGTCATGCCCCCGAGGCTAGGCGAGACGATACGTCTCGTTCAATTCAATTACGGCGCCCGTGGTCAGCGCTGATACCGGGCCAGCACCAGGTTGCCGTCCTCCTCCAGACGTCTGCGCAGGTCGGACAGGCCGATCGCACCGCTGTAGTACTCCTGGAAGGCCGGGGTGGCCACCTTGTCCTTCCACTCCGGATAGCCGCGCACGGACTGGGCGGGCGCCGGCCGGAGGCGGGACGCCAGCGCGGTGCCGGTGGCCCAGCCGTTCTTCGCGGTGTGCAGGGCCGGGTCCTTCAGTGCCTGGGTGCCGGTGGGCAGCATCCAGTCACCGAGGGCGAGGCGGACCATGTTCTTCGGCCGCAGCAGGAAGTCGATGAACGCGGCGGCCTCCTTCTTGTGCGGGCAGTCCGCGGCGATGGACAGGGTCTGCGGGCTGACGCCCTGGGTGAGTCCGTCGGTGCCCGCGGGGGCGGGCAGCACCTCCCAGTCGAAGCCCTTCGGGGCCTGCTGCACGATCTGCTGCCGGTAGGAGAAGCCCAGCGGCACCATCGCGTACCGGCCCGCGAAGAGGCCGGGCAGCGTGTCCGAACCACCGCTGCCCAGCGTCGATGCGGGGGCGCTGTGGTCGATGGCGACCTGATCGCGGACGGTGCGGGGCACGACCTCGTCACCGGCCTCGAAGCGGACGGTCACCTTGCCGTCGGCACCCCGGTGGAAGAGCTGCCCGCCCGTCGACAGCGCGAGGTTGAGGGTGGCGGACACCGGCTCCTTCAGCGGCCACGCCACGCCGTACCTCCCGCCGCCGCTGAGCCTCCTGGTGACCTGCCGGAACTCCGCCCAGCTCCAGGGGTGTCCGGGTGTCGGAATGCGCACCCCTGCCCTCCGCAGCCGGGCGGCGTCGGCGATCAGCACCCGGGGCTCCTGGAGGAAGGGCACACCGTAGATCCCGTCCCCGAAGGCCGTCGTGCGCCAGCTGCGCTGCGGGATGCCGGACCGGAGCCGGGCGGGCAGCAGACCGGTCAGGTCCGCGAGATAGCCGCCGTAGGCGAAGTCGGCGAGGTCGTCGGAGGCGTCGTGGATGATGTCCGGGGCCTCGCCGCCCTCGAAGGAGGTGAGCAGCTGGTCGTGGACGCTGTCCCAACTCCCCTGCACGTACTCGACCCTGACGTCCGGGTGGGTCGCGTTCCACTCCTTCACCAGTGCGCGGTTGGCGGCGACGGACTCCTGCTGCCAGGCCAGGGACTGGAAGCGCAGGGTGATGGGGCCGCCGTGCCGGCCCCCCGGCGAGCAGCCCGCGAGGACCAGGAGGAGGGCGACGAGTGCCGTGGCGGCTCTGGTCCTCATCAGCTCTTCACCGCCCCGGTGAGCAGCCCGCCCGTGATCCGCCGCTGGATCAGGGCGAACAGGAGCAGGGAGGGCAGCGTGGCGAGGAACGCGGCCGCGGCCAGCGGACCGAGGTCGGCGACGCCCTCCGCGCCGATGAAGTGGGTGAGGACGACCGGGAGGGTCTGCTTGCCGGGGCTCTTCAGCAGCACCAGCGCGAAGAAGAACTCGTTCCACGCCGTGACGAACGCGAACAGCGCCGTCGCCGCGATCCCCGGCGCGAGCAGCGGTGCCGTCACCGACACCAGGATCCGCAGCCGCCCCGCCCCGTCGACGGCCGCGGCCTCCTCCAGTTCGGCGGGTACGGCCCTCACGTGGCCGACGAGCATCCACAGCGCGAACGGCAGTGCCCACACCACGTACACCATGACCAGCCCGGGCAGGGAGTCGATCGCCCGCAGGTGCTTCAGCACCAGGAACAGCGGGATGATCACCAGCACGAACGGGAACGCCTGGCTGACCACCACCCATCCGGTCGCCGCCCGGGACAGCCAGGACCGGTGCCGCGCCATGACGTACGCCATCGGTGTCGCGAGCACCACGGCGATGACGGCGGCGGCGAGCGCCACGAGCAGGGAGTCGAGGGCGGCGTGCAGCAGCGGCTGCTCGTCGAAGGCCTGCCGGAAGTTGTCCAGGGTGGGGTGGCGCGGGATCCAGGTGGGATGGAGGCTGCCCAGTTCGCGGGGCGCCTTGAACGCGGTGGACAGCAGCCACAGGAACGGGAAGGCCAGGAAGACGAGGTAGGCGAGCAGGGCGGCGTACTGGCCGGCGCGAGCCGCGGGGCGGGTCCTCATGCGTGCTCACCGTCCCGCAGCCGGCCGGCCAGGAACACCGCGAGCAGGACCGAGACCACCGCGACCAGCACGCATCCCATCGCCGCCGCGTAGCCGAACTGCCCGTAGCGGAAGGCTTCTTCGTAGGCGAACAGCATGGGCAGCCGGGTCTTTCCGCCGGGCCCGCCGTTCGTGAGCACGTACACCAGGGCGAAGGAGTTGACGTTCCAGATCAGCTGGAGGGCGGTGATCGCGAGCGCCACGGGCCGCAGGGCGGGCCAGGTGACCGTGCGGAAGCGGCGCCAGGCGCCCGCGCCGTCCACGGCGGCCGCCTCGTGCAGTTCGCGCGGAGTGTTCTGCAGCCCGGCCAGCAGGGCGACCGTGGTCTGCGGCAGGCCCGCCCAGATGCCGACGACGATGACGGCGGGCAGTGCGGTGGCCAGGCCGCTCAGCCAGTCCCGGCCGCCGCCCAGGCCCAGGCCGCGCAGGGTCTCGTTGAGGATGCCGGCGTCCGGGTTGTATACGAGCCGCCACATGATGCCGACGACGACCTCGGGCATGGCCCACGGGAGGATCGCGAGGGCGCGGGCGAACGGGCGCAGCCGTAACTCCTCGTTGAGCAGGAGGGCGAGGCCGAGGGCCAGCAGGAACTGGGGCACGGTCACGCCGACCGCCCACACCAGCCCGATCCGGAACGACTCCCAGAACAGCGTGTCGTGCCACAGGTCCTGGAAATTGAGGACGCCGGTCCACCGGGTGGCCGCGGTCCGGCCGGACTGGGCGTCGGTGAAGGCCAGCAGGATGCCGTACAGCAGCGGGCCCACGCTCAGGACGAGGATCGGGATCAGTGCGGGCAGGACCAGGAACCAGGCGCCGTGACCGGCCGCGCGTCCTGCCGCGCGTCCGGCGGCACGTCCGGCCGGTCGTCGGGCTTCGGCCACTGACGTCACGGGATCAGCTCCTTCGCCGGATCCGGTTGGCGTGTTCATGGTCGTGAAGGCATGACACCTCGTCAAGGGCCCGCGCACCCGGTGCGACCTGTACGAATGCGAGACTGGCCGGAGAACGGGCACGCACACGGCACGGGAAGAACGGCACGGAGGCGGACGATGGACGAGGCGCGGGCGCGGGACCTACTGGCCGCGGCGAAGGTGCTGCCGGGCCCGGCATGGGACGCACGGCTCCTCGCCCTCGGTGAGAACGCGGTGTTCGCCGCCGGTGACCTGGTGGTCAAGGTGGGCCGCGACGCCGAACTGCTGGAGCGGGCCCGGCGGGAGCTGGACATCGCCGGCTGGCTGGCCGGTGCGGACGTACCCGCGGTGCGGGCGGCCGAGCCGGAGCCGCTGCTGGTCGAGGGGCACCCGGTGACCGTGTGGCACCGGCTGCCCGAGCCGGTGCGGCCGGCCGAGCCCCGGGATCTGGCACAGCTGCTGCGGATCGTGCACGCGCTCCCCTCTCCTGCCTTCCCCCTCCCGCCCCGGGAGCTGCTGGGCGGTGTGGAGCGCTGGCTGCGGCTGGCGGACGGCGCGATCGACCCGGAGGACGCGGCGTACCTGCGCGAGCGCCGGGACGGCTTCGCGACGGCCGCCGCCGCGCTGACGCCGCGTCTGACGCCCGGCCCGATCCACGGCGACGCGCTGCCCCGCAATGTGCACGTCGGCCCCGAGGGTCCGGTCCTGGTCGACCTGGAGACCTTCTCCGCCGACCTGCGCGAGCACGACCTGGTGGTCATGGCCCTCTCCCGCGACCGCTACGGCCTGCCCGCCGAGGCGTACGCCTCCTTCACCGAGGCCTACGGCTGGGACGTGCGGGAGTGGGAGGGCTGCGGAGTGCTGCGCGGCGCCCGCGAGACGGCCAGCTGCGCCTGGGTGGCCCAGCATGCGCCGAGCAACCCCGAGGCGCTGGCCGAGTTCCGCCGCCGGGTGGCGTCCCTGCGGAACGGGGACGAGACGGTGCGCTGGTATCCGTTCTGAGCGCCCGCGGAGGAAGGGGCGCGCTGTCTGTCGGAGTCCGCGGAATGTTCGTGGCCGGTCCCGACACCGGGCTGGTCCCGCCACCACGGCGCGGCCGCATGCCGCACACGGCCCCGCGCACCTCAGTGCCCTCAGCGCCCTCAGCGCCCCTCAGGGAGTCGCCTCGCCCTGGATGGTCCGTGCCGCTCGCTCCAGTTCGGCCAGGACCGTGCGGACCGCCCTTCTCGCCGTGCGCTCGGGACGGCACAGGACGTCGATGTGGCGCGTGGCCTGGACGCCGCTGAGCGGCCGGAGCACCAGCTCCGGATGCGGGCGCATGGTCCAGCGCGGCATCAGGGCGATCCCGCCCCCGGCGGCGACGGCCTCGGCGACCACCGCGAACTCGTTGATGCGATGGGCCAGACGGAGCCGCCGGCCGGCCGCCGCCGCGATGGCCTCGATGGTGGCCATGACCGGGAACCCGTCGTGCACGGTGATCCACGGCTGGTCGGCGACATCGCCCGGCGTCACCCGCCGCTTGGCGGCGAGCGGATGCCCGGCCGGCATCGCCACGTCGAGCGGCTCGTGCAGCAGCGTGGTCGCGGTCACCGTGCGCGGCCAGGGCGGGGCGTGGTCCAGGCGGTGGGCGAGGACGAGATCGTACGCGCGGGTCAGCCGGGGGAAGTCCTCCTGCGGTACGTCCTCGTCGGCGAGCGCCACCGTCGGCCCGCCCGGCTCGGCGAGGCCGCGCAGCAACAGCGGGAAGAACGCCGCGCCCGCGCTGTGGAACGCCGCCACCGACACCTCGCCGTCCGCTCTGCCGGCGAACTGCTCGACCGCATGCCGGGCCCGGGCCAGCGCCGACTCCACCTCGACGGCCGCGTCCGCCAGCGCCTGCCCGGCGTCGGTGAGCACCAGGCGCCGCCCGTCCCGTTCGGTGAGCGGCACAGGGACCGAGCGCTGCAGGAGCCGCAGCTGCTGTGAGATCGCCGACGGCGTCACCAGCAGCGCCTCGGCGACCGCGGTGACGCTGCCCAGCTCGCCCAGTTCCCGCAGGATCCTCAGCTGCCGTTCGTCCATCTCGTCAGTGTAGGACAACCATGTAGGTCCGCTAAAAGATCGTTTAAGAAACTGGGTCTGGGCTTCATATACGCCGACGGTGCACCGTGGGCGGGTGACCGACGCCCGCCGTACCGACGCGGTACTCCTCCTCGTGGCGCTCGTCTGGGGTTCCAGCTATCTGTCCGCCCAGACGGCCGCTGCCGCCCTGCCCGTCCTCCTCGTCCTGTTCGCGCGCTACGCCCTTTCCGCACTCCCCTGCCTGGCTCTCATCGGTGCCCGGAGCGGACCGCGCGGGTGGACCCGGGACGAGATCCGCGCGGGGCTGCCGCTCGGGGTCACCCAGGCCGCGGTCCTGGTCGTGGAGACGTACGGCGTCGCCCACACCACGGCCGCCAACGCGGGCCTGATCATCAGCCTCACCATCGTGCTCACCCCACTCCTCGACCGCACCGGCCGCCGGGGCGGTCCGCCTCCCGCCCTCTTCGCCGCCGCCGGCGTATGTGTCCTCGCCGTCGGTCTGCTCATGTCCGGCAACGGGTTCCACGCTCCGCGCCTCGGGGACCTGCTGATGCTCGCGGCGGCCTGCGTCCGGGCGGTGCACGTGGCCCTGGTCGGCCGGCTCACCGCGGGCAGGGCGATCCGCCCGCTGCATCTGACGGCGGTGCAGACCCTGGTCGGCACCGCGCTGTTCCTCGCACCCGCCGCCCGCGACCTCCCGGCGCTGGCCCGTGCCGACGCGGCGACCTGGGCCCAGTTGGCCTATCTCGCCCTTTTCTGCAGCGTGTTCGCCTTCCTCGCCCAGACCTGGGCGGTGCAGCGCACCTCCGCCAGCCGGGCCAGCCTGCTGCTCGGCACCGAGCCCGTCTGGGCCGCCGCGGTGGGTATCGCCCTCGGCGGCGAACGTCTCACCCCGCTCACCGCCCTGGGCGCGGCCCTGATGGTCGCCGGCACGTACTGGGGCCAGGCCGTGGAACGCGCCCACCGGACCACGAAGACCGCCATCGGTCCCGGGGCCACCGCCACAGCCGGGACCACCGATACAGCCGGGGTGCCCGCACGCGCCGCGTCCCCGGAGAGCGACGGAGAAGACGCCCCACGCCGGACCACGACACTCACCAGCACCTGATCTCCGTGCTCGACGCCTCTGCCGCCGACCACAGCCTCATCGACCGCGCTCCCGAGGGCACCACCGTCTCGGCCCGGCCCGGACCCGCCAGTCCGGACCCTGCCAGTCCGGACCCTCTCGGCTTAGGCGCGCGACTTCGGTGCTCTCGGCTCAGGCCCTCGGCTCTGGTGCTCTCGGCTCAGGCGCAGGGCTCTGGTGCCATCGGCTTTGGTGCTCTCGGCTTAGGCCCTCGGCCCTGGTGCTCTCGGCTCAGACTCTTTCGTCTGTCAGGTCCGCCGGCTCGCGCAGCGGCCAGACGCTGTCCACCACCGCCGTCGCATCCCCCTTGCGGCGCAGGAACGCCTGGAAGTCCGCCGCCCACTCGGCGTACCACTGGATCTGGTGGCGGTGCAGCTCCGCCGGGGCCAGGGACGCGACCTTCGGGTGGCGGTCGGCTATCGCGGAGGCCAGGCGGGCCGCGGCGAGGGCGTCGGCCGAGGCGTTGTGGGCCGAGTCGAGGACTATGCCGTACTCGGCGCAGACCGCCTCCAGGTTCCGCTTGCCGCGGCGGTAGCGGTCGACGCGGCGGTCGACGGTGTAGGGGTCGACGACCGGCGCCGGGTCGGCGCCGCCCAGCCGGTCGGCGAGGGACGGCAGGCCGTACCGGCGCAGCTCGGCGGAGAGCAGGGTGAGGTCGAAGGCCGCGTTGTAGGCGACGACGGGCACTCCCGCCTTCCAGTAGGAGGCCAGCACGTCCGCGATGGCGTCGGCCACCTGGTCGGCCGGGCGGCCCTCGGTCGCCGCGCGTTCGTTGCTGATGCCGTGCACCGCCACCGCGTCGGCCGGGATCTCCACGCCCGGATCCGCCAGCCATTCCCGGCGCCCCATGGGCTCACCGGCCCTGACCTCGATCACCGCGCCCGTGACGATGCGCGCCTCGTACGGATCGGTCCCGGTCGTCTCCAGGTCGAAGCCGATCAGCAGCTCCCGGTGCCAGCCCATGAGCGGCCCCCCTTCTTGGTGGTGCTTTCCCCCAGTGCCTCCACCATCGCACGCGGCACTGACAATCCGAGGAGCGCGTTCCGCTTGCCGGTGGGGACGGTTCAGGACACCGGGCGCGAATCCGCCCAGGCCAGCTCGAATTCCTCGCGGTAAGTCGGGAAAAGTCCGGCTTCGACCACATCTTCCGACTTGACCAGCCTGTTGCCGCTGCGCAGCACCAGCACCGGCGACTCCATCCCCCGCGCCCCGCGCAGATAGGACTGCACCACGGCGATGCCGTCGGCACCGTCTCCGTCCACGAGGTAGGCGGTGAAGCGGGGCGTCTCGTCGTAGACCTGGATCTCGAAGGCGCCGGGGTCGCGCAGCCGGGAGCGCACCCGGCGCATGTGCAGGATGTTCATCTCGACCGACCGGCCCAGTTCGCCCCGCTTCATCCCTAGTTCGCGCTCACGACGCTTCACCGCGCTGGAGGCCGGGTTGAGGAAGAGCAGCCGTACCCGGCAGCCGGACTCGGCGAGCCTGACCAGGCGCCGGCCGGAAAAGTTCTGCACGAGCAGATTGAGGCCGATGCCGATCGCGTCGACACGGCGGGCGCCGCCGAACAGGTCCTCGGCCGGGAACTGGCGCATGAGCCGGACCCGGTCGGGGTGGACCGCGACGACGTCCGCGTACCGGTCGCCGACCAGGTCCTCGACCGCGTCGACCGGCAGCCGGCGCGCTGAGGGCACGTCGCCGCCGGCCCCGAGCATCTCCAGCAGCCGGGCCGAGGCCCGCTCGGCCTGGCTCAGCACGGCCCCGGACAGGGCCCGGTTGCGGGAGACGACGTTGCGGGTGACCTCCAGTTCGTCCAGGGCGAGTTCGAGGTCGCGCCGCTCGTCGAAATACGGCTCGAAGCACGGCCAGTGCTGCACCATCAGCTCGCGCAGCTGCGGGAGAGTGAGGAAGCTGAGCACGTTGTCGTCGGCCGGGTCGAGCAGATAGCCCTTGCGGCGGCTGACTTCGCGCACCGCGACCGCGCGCTGCACCCACTCCTGTCCGGCCGGTCCGGCCGCGGCCACCACCCACTCGTCGCCGTGGACGGGTTCGTAGATGGGGCGCAGCACGGCGGCCACGACCGCGCGCAGCCGCTGTTCGACGAGGTTCAGCCAGATGTAGGCCCGGCCCGCCCGCTGGGCGCGGGTGCGCACCTCGAGCCAGGCGTCGGCGTCCCAGTCCAGTTCCGGCCCGATGGACCCCGCCGCGTCCATCGGGCGGGCCAGGGACACCGCGCCGGGCGGGACGTCTGTGGAGTTACCCTCGTGACCCTCGCCACCAGGGGGCAGCTCCAGCCCTCCCGAGCCCACCCGTGCACCGCCTTCCGCCACCCCGGGCCTTCCCCGTCTCAACGATCAAGGAAGGGTACTCCGGGAGCGGTCGGCGATGCAGCCGGATGGACAGGTCGGTTTCTCAACTACGCGGACGCCAGTGGCCGTTCTGCCACGCCAATGCGTCGGGAGTGAGCGGATTCATAGCGGTGACGTCCCTCGGCGAGATGGCGAAGCCCTGCCAGTGGATCGGCATGGGCTGCTGGTCCTCGTCCCGCACGATGTGGTGGAAGCCGACGTTCATCCAGACCACCGGGTGAGTGAGCGTCTGGCCGTTGACCCACGTGTCGACGGACTTGCCCGCTCCGGCCGGGCAGGCCCCCGGGTTGTTGCTCGCGAACTGCTCGCACTTGTTGTACTCGGTGAAGTACACGTCGTGCTTCGTGAAGCTGCGGCCCGGGTACTTCGTGGTGGGGCCGGGCACGATCTCGTACGAACGCGCGTGCCCGTCCTTGTTCTTGCCGGTCTCGCTGACCACCCGCCACCAGCGGTAGGTCTTGTAGTCGCCGGCGAGTTCCTTGGTGACCTTGGTGCGGGTGGTCCTGTTGGTGGGCGCCTGCTGGCCGCGGGCCGGGGCGGTGACGGCGGAGTCGTACTGTTCGACCTTGGTCCTGGAGGAGCCGTCGAGGCCGAAGTCCAGCCGCCAGAAGACGTTGTGGCTGTGGCTGGTGGCGTAGGCCTTGGCGCCCTTGCCGATCGGCCAGCCGCGGCCGTCGCCCGCGTCGTAGTCGTCGTAGGAGAGGCTTCCGGTGGCGCCGACGTTCATGTTGACCGTGCCGTCGTCCTGGAAGCGCCACTCGGTCATGTACTCGTACCAGCCGACCTTGTTGACCGTGTAGACGAGCAGGTCCTTGCCCTGGGTCTGGAAGACCTTGTTCGCGCTGTCGCCCTGCATGCGGTAGGCGTGGCCGCGTGAACGCGTGGTCGTGCACAGGCCCTTGACGTCCTGGTGCCGCGGGTCCCAGGCCTCCGGGACCCGGACGGTCTTGATGGTGCCGCCGGGGCACTCACCGGGCGCCAGGTCCACCAGGCCCTGGGCGAAGCCGAATCCGGTCAGGTCGTCGTACTCGACGCTGCCGTCGTCGTAGGGCACGTCGATCTGGGCGAGACGGGCGCTGTTCAGGACCTTGATCGGCTTGGACTCGCCCTTGGGCTGGTAGGAGACGTGCTCCAGGACGAGTCCGGCCTTGCTGTCGTAGCGCCAGCACATCCGCCAGGTGGTGCCGGTGGCGAGCTTCTGCTCGATCCTGTAGGCGGCGCTGCAGTCGGCGGCGGCGCGGGCGGCCGGGGCAGCCCCGGGCCGGGCGGCGGCCGGTCCGGCGCCCGCCGTCGCACCGGCGGCCAGTGCGGCGACGGTCAGGCCGACGGCAGCCCGCGTGCGGGCACGGGTCATTCTGTCTTTGCGCATGAAGACGTGGCTCCCCTGCAGGAGATGCAAGTTGGAAAAGTGAACGGACTGCCGGGGCTCAGCGGCGCTCGAGCCGGGCGACCTTGTGGGTGCTCAGATCGACGACCAGTGACCGGGCGTCGATCCAGGGACCGTTCTTGACCTTCGGGAACAGCCGCACACAGCGGTGTTCGCCGCACTTGTCGAGCACCGCGGGCTGTCCGTCCGGAACGGCACGGTAGACGGCGCCGTTGAGCAGCAGCTGGTCCGCGGAGGTCAGCTCGTCGCCGGTGGCGTCCTTGTAGTCGGCCTTGAGGCCCGCGCCCAGCGGGTCGGCGATCAGCAGCGCGGCCGCCTCGGCGTTCTCGGCGCGGCTCAGCGGGGGCTGGACGCCGTGCCGGCTGCTGGTCTGCTCGACCTTGCCGGTCTCCAGGTCGACCGTCTTGGTGACGAGCGTGTCGTTCCGGTAGTCGTAGAAGGTGACGTCCGCCCGGCGTGGCGCATTCGGGTCGTCCAGCTCGTTCGCCTCGGGGTCCGCGAGGTCGACGCCGAGGCGCTGCGGACCGCGGTCGCCGTCGACGTCCTCGCCCGTGTTCAACAGCTGCTTGTTCAGGGCGATCTTCTCGACGCGCTGCATCTCGTCGTCGGTCAGCGGGTCACGGCCCGTGCCCTTCTTCCCCTCGGCCGGCGCCTGTTCCACGACACCCGGCCGGACCGCGTCCGGCCCCTGTCCCCCTTGCCGCGCGGCCTGCGCGCCGCCGCTCGCTCCTCCCGATTCGTCCGCGCCGGCCGTGCCCGGCAGGGTGATCCCGATCATCACGGCGGTCCCGGCCACCGCCAGGGCCGCCCCGGCCACCACCTTGCCCAGGTGGCGGTGCACCATCTCGCGCACATCTTCCCCCTACTCCCCCATTTTCCCCGGGAGTACGTGTTGCCCCACTGGTTCGGCGCACGGCGGGTGGTCAGTCCGCCGCGCGCACTGGTCGGCCGGTAAGAGGGACGTAAGTCACAGGAGGTTCCGTCACTTTCGGGCAGACTCGGAGTCAACGCGGCCCCGGCGGGGCGGCACACCTGGAAGAGTCGTGTCCATGCAGGTCTGGCCTGGAGAGGCGTATCCGCTCGGCGCCACGTACGACGGCGCCGGAACCAACTTCGCGGTCTTCACGGAGGCCGCGGACCGAACAGAGCTGTGTCTGCTGCACGACGACGGCTCCGAGACGGCGGTGGAACTGCGCGAGAGCGACGCGTTCGTACGGCACGCGTACGTGCCGGGCGTCATGCCGGGACAGCGCTACGGGTTCCGGGTGCACGGCCCGTACGCCCCCGAGCACGGGCTGCGCTGCAACTCGGCGAAACTGCTGCTCGACCCGTACGCCAAGGCGATCAGCGGCAGTGTCCGATGGGGCGAGGAGGTGTACGGCTACCACTTCGACGCCCCCGACCGGCGCAACGACCTGGACTCGGCGCCGCACACCATGACCTCGGTGGTGGTCAACCCGTACTTCGACTGGGGCGACGACCGGCCCCCGCGCACCGAGTACCACCACACGGTGATCTACGAGGCCCATGTGAAGGGCCTGACCATGCGCCACCCGGGCCTGCCCGAGGAGCTGCGCGGCACCTACGCGGCGCTCGCGCACCCGGCGGTCATCGAGCACCTGACCACGCTGGGCGTGACGGCGCTGGAGCTGATGCCCGTCCACCAGTTCGTCAACGACCACCGGCTCGTCGACATGGGCCTGAACAACTACTGGGGCTACAACACGGTCGGCTTCTTCGCCCCGCACAACACGTACGCGTCCTGGGGCGATCGCGGGCAGCAGGTCCTGGAGTTCAAGTCGGCGGTCAGGGCGCTGCACGAGGCCGGGATCGAGGTCATCCTGGACGTCGTCTACAACCACACCGCCGAGGGCAACCACCTGGGCCCCACCCTGTCCTTCAAGGGCATCGACAACGCGTCGTACTACCGTCTCGCGGACGATCCCCGTTACTACACGGACACCACGGGGACCGGGAACTCGCTGCTCATGCGGTCCCCGCACGTCCTCCAGCTGATCATGGACTCGCTGCGGTACTGGGTCACCGAGATGCACGTCGACGGGTTCCGCTTCGATCTCGCAGCGACCCTGGCCCGGCAGTTCCACGAGGTGGACCGGCTGTCGTCGTTCTTCGACCTGGTGCAGCAGGACCCCGTGGTCTCCCAGGTGAAGCTGATCGCCGAACCGTGGGACGTGGGCGAGGGCGGCTACCAGGTGGGCAACTTCCCACCGCTGTGGACCGAGTGGAACGGCAAGTACCGCGACACGGTCCGGGACCTGTGGCGGGGCGAGCCGCGCACGCTCGCGGAGTTCGCCTCCCGGCTGACCGGCTCCTCGGACCTCTACCAGGACGACGGGCGCCGCCCGCTCGCCTCCATCAACTTCGTGACCTGCCACGACGGCTTCACCCTGCACGACCTCGTCTCGTACAACGACAAGCACAACGAGGACAACGGCGAGGACAACCGGGACGGCGAGAGCCACAACCGGTCCTGGAACTGCGGCGCGGAGGGCGGGAGCGAGGACCCGGGGGTGCTCGCCCTGCGTGACCGCCAGATGCGGAACTTCGTCGCCACACTGATGCTGTCCCAGGGCGTACCGATGCTCAGCCACGGCGACGAGTTCGCCCGCACCCAGCACGGCAACAACAACGCCTACTGCCAGGACAACCCTGTGTCCTGGGTGGACTGGCCCGAGGACGGCGGCGAACTGCCGGAGTTCGTCCGGGCGATGGTCTGGCTGCGCCGCGACCACCCGGTCTTCCGCCGCCGGCGCTTCTTCCACGGGCGCCCGGTGGAGGGCACCCACGACGAGCTGTCCGACATCGCCTGGTTCACCCCCGAGGGCGGCGAGATGGCCCAGCAGGACTGGGACTCGGCGCAGGCCTCCGCGCTGACGGTGTTCCTGAACGGCAACGCGATCTCCGAGCCCGGTCCGCGCGGGGAGCGGATCGCCGACGACTCCTTCCTGCTCATGTTCAACGCCTCGCCCGGTCCGCTGGACTTCCTGGTGCCGGTCGACCACGGCCGGCAGTGGCAGGTCGTCGTCGACACCGCCCGCCCGGAAGGGGTCCCGCCGGGGACGGGGGCGAAGGTCGCGGCCGGTGACCGCGTCACCCTGCCCGACCGCAGCCTGACGGTGCTGCAGCGGCCGGCCTGACGCCCTCCTGCGCGGTCCCGGTTCAGGGGGCGTGCCGGCTCCCGGTCCAGGGGGTCGTGCCGGCCGCCGGTTCAGGGGGCGTGCCGGCCCCCGCCGTCCTCCACGCGCGCGCGGAGGACAGGTCCGGCCCGTCCGGGGTACGTCGCCGGACGGGCCGTCGAGGGACACGCGTGCGGGGGGCCGTGGCGGCGTCGATGACACGAAAGCCGGCCGGCTGGGTACGTAGGGTTGCATGACTTCTGCGCCATCCGGACCGAAGGTGCCCACGGCCACCTACCGGCTGCAGCTCCAGCCCGCGTTCCCGTTCGCCGCGGCCGCCGCGGCCGTACCGTACCTGGCGTCGCTGGGCGTCTCGCACCTGCACCTCTCCCCCGTCCTGGAGGCCGTGCCGGGCTCCACGCACGGCTACGACGTGGTGGACCACGCGCGCGTACGCGAGGAGCTGGGCGGCGAGGAGGGGCTGCGCGCCCTCGCGCGCACCGCGCGGGACCACGGCCTGGGGCTGGTGGTGGACATCGTGCCGAACCACATGGCCATGGCACCCCGGCACAACCACGCCCTGTGGGAGGTGCTGCGCGAGGGGCCCGGCTCGCCGTACGCACGCTGGTTCGACATCGACTGGGAGGCGCAGGACGGGCGCGTGCTGCTGCCCGTGCTCGGCGGCCCGGTCGGCTCCGAACTGGACCGCCTCGTGGTCGACGGAGACGTCCTGCGCTACCACGACCACGCCTTCCCGCTCCGCGCGGGCACCGAGGACCTGCCGCTGCCCCGGCTGCTGGACGCCCAGTGGTACCGGCCCGTGTGGTGGCGGCTGGCCCGCACCGAGCTGAACTACCGGCGCTTCTTCAGCATCTCGGAGCTGATCGGGGTGCGCGTGGAGGAGCCCGAGGTGTTCGAGGCCACCCACGCCAAGGTCCTCCAGCTGCTGGCGGAGGGCGTGGTCGACGGGCTGCGGATCGACCATCCCGACGGACTCGCGGACCCCGACGGCTACCTGGAGCGGCTGCACGGGGCGAGCGGCGGACGCTGGACGGTCGTGGAGAAGATCCTCGCCGACGGCGAGCGGCTGCCGGCCTCCTGGCCCGTGGCGGGCACCACGGGCTACGACGCCCTGCGCCACGTCGACGGCCTGTTCACGGACAGCGACGGGGCCTACGAACTGGTGGGACGGTACCGGGCGTTCGCTGCCCCCCAGACGGACCGGGGCGGCAACTGGGAGGCCACCGTGCGGCGGGCCGCCTACAAGGTGCTCACGCACGAACTGGCCGCCGAGACCGACCGGCTCACCCGGGCGGCCGCCCGGCTGTGCGCCGCCTCGCCGGACCTCGCGCTGCGCGACCGGGCTCCCTGGGCGCTGCGCACGGCCGTGGAGGAGCTGCTGGTGCGGCTGCGGGTCTACCGGCCGTACGCGTCGGGTGACGCCTCCGCCGTGCTCACCGAGGAGGCGGCCGAGGAGGCCCGGCTGGCGTTCGTGGTGCCCGAGGAGGCCGAAGCCGTCGACATCGTGCGCCGGCTGCTGGTCGAGGCGCCCGGCGACCCGTCGGCGCCGGACCACGCCGACCGGGCCGACTTCCGCACCCGGTTCGCGCAGACCGCGTCGGCGCTGCGCGCCAAGTCCGTGGAGGACACGGCGTTCTACCGCTATGTCCCCCTGCTGGCGGCGACCGAGGTGGGCGGCGACCCGGGCAGTCCCGGCGTGTCCCCGGAGGACTTCCACGCGTACTGCGCGCGCGTGCAGCGCGACCGGCCGCTGAGCGGCACGGTGGTCTCCACGCACGACACCAAGCGCAGCGCCGACGTGCGCGCGGCGCTGGCCGTGCTGACCGAGTGCCCCGGCCGCTGGGCCGAGACGCTCGCCGAGGCCGCCCTGCCCGAGGCGGGCGCACCGGACGGGCAATTGGCCTGGGCGGCCTGGCAGACGGTGTTCGGGCTCGGTCCGGCGCCCGCGGAACGGGTCCGGGAGGCGCTGCTCAAGCATGTGCGCGAGGCGGGCATGTACACGAGCTGGACGGAGCGGGAACCGGCGTACGAGGAGGCGGTGGCCGCCTTCGTCGCGGCCGGGCCGTGCGGGCCGCCCGGAGAGCGCGTGGCCGCCTTCCGCAAGGCGCTGGAGCCGCACGTCAGGGCGAACGTCCTCGGCACCGCGCTGGTCCATCTGACGATGCCGGGCGTGCCGGACGTGTACCAGGGCACGGAGGGTGAGTACCGGGCGCTGGTCGACCCGGACAACCGGCGCCCGGTGGCGTTCCCCGCGCTCACGCCCGGCGAGAAGGACGCCCTGACGGCGGCCGCGCTGCGGCTGCGGGCCCGCCGGCCCGGCGCCTTCGGTGCGTCCGCGACGTACGCCCCGCTGGCCGCTCAGGGGCCGGCGGCGGACCACTGCACGGCGTTCGCGCGCTCCGGCGAGGTGGTCACGGCGGTGACCCGGCTGTCGCTGCGGCTGGCGGAGTCGGGCGGCTGGCGGGAGACAGGGCTGGACCTGCCGCCGGGACGGTGGGCGGACGTGCTGACCCCCGGGCGGGAATTCACGGGGCACGCGCGCGCGGCGGACCTCTTCGAGCCGCTGCCGGTGGTGCTGCTGGAGCGGACCGGGGAGGACTGAGGGACGGCCGGGCCGGCGCCCGCTCAGCCGGCCTGCGCGGTGGGCGGGCCGCACTCCTCGTACGCCTGGGCGGCGACCGCCCCCGGGGACGGCCAGGCGGCGCGCAGCAGGTCCACGAAGGCCGCGGCGGCTCCGGCGGGCGGCACACGTGCGTAGACGGTCAGGGCGCGCCTCCAGGCCGGGTCGGGGGTGAGGACCACACAGTCCTCGCCGACGGCGCCCCGCACCACATGGGCGGGCGCCACGCACACGCCGACACCTGCGGCGGCCATGCGCACGGCCGTGGAGGTGTGCTCGGTCCACACGGCGGTCCGGGGCCGGAACCCGGCCCGGCCGCACGCCCAGTCGAGGAAGCGCTCGCCGTGGACCACGGGTTCCATCGCGCAGCGGATCCAGGCGCGGTCGGCCAGCTCCGGCAGCGTCACCGTCGTACGGCCCGCGCACCGGTCGTCGAAGGGCACCACGAGGACGATTTCCTCTTCGCCGATTGGTACGACGGTGGCGGGCGGACCGGCGGGCTCCGGGCCGACGGCGAGATCGGCGGTGCCGCGCTGCACCGCCTCCTCCAGGGCCTCGGAGGTGGCGTACTCGTGCAGCCGCAGCAGGACCCTCGGGTGGGAGGCACGCCAGCGGGCGAAGACGTCGGGGAGGACGCCCACGGCGATGGAGTGGAGTGCGGCTATGTGCAGCTCGCCGCCCTCGGCCCCGGCGGCGGCGCGGGCCGCCCGGCGGGCCCGGGCCGCGCTGCGGACGGCCAGTTCGGCATGCGGCAGGTAGGCGCGTCCCATCGATGTGAGGCGCACTCCGCGCGGCATGCGCTCCAGCAGGGCACCGCCCACCGTCTTCTCCAGGGCCTTGATCTGGTGCGAGAGCGCGGGCTGTGTGACGTGCAGGGCCTCTGCCGCGCGCGTGAAGGACGCCTCCTCGACGACCGTGAGGAAGTACTCCATCTGCCGCAGGCTCATCGCCCCGCCCTCCCATAAGGATCCTGCATCGGTTCCACAAGAACATTGCCTTGGACTCATGGCAAGGGACGGGCGGAGGGTGGAGGCCATGAACACAGAGGCCATGAACACAGGGGCCGTCAACACGCAGGCCGCTCGCGCCCAGGCCGCGTACACGCAAGCCACCCGCACCCAGACCGCGTACACGCAAGCCACCCGCGTCCGGGCCGCGCATGCGCAATCCGCGCCCACGCGAGCCTCGAACACGTCGGACGTCGTCGTCATCGGCGGCGGCACGGGCGGGTACAGCACCGCCCTGCGTGCCGCCTCCCTCGGTCTCGACGTCGTGCTCGTCGAACGCGACAAGGTCGGCGGGACCTGTCTGCACCGGGGCTGCATCCCGAGCAAGGCCATGCTGCACGCCGCCGAACTGGTCGACGGCATCGCCGAGGCCCGCGAGCGCTGGGGCGTCAAGGCCACGCTGGACTCCGTGGACTGGGCCGCGCTGGTGGCCACGAGGGACGACATCGTGGCGCGCAACCACCAGGGGGTGAAGGCCCATCTGGCCCACGCGGGCATCCGCGTGGTGCGGGGCAGCGCACGGCTGACCGGAACACGCACGGTGCGCGTGGAGGGCGTGCACGAGTATTCCGCGCCCGGCGTGCACGATCTCACCGCACGCCGGGGCATCGTCCTCGCGACCGGCTCACGCCCGCGCATGCTCCCGGGGCTCACGCCGGACGGCCGGCGCGTGGTGACCAGCGACGACGCACTGTTCGCGCCGGGGCTCCCCGCCTCCGTGCTGGTGCTGGGCGGCGGCGCGATCGGCGTGGAGTACGCCTCCTTCCACCGGTCGATGGGTGCCGAGGTCACGCTGGTTGAGGCCGCCGACCGGATCGTGCCCCTGGAGGACGCCGACGTGAGCCGTCATCTGACGCGCGGTCTGAAGAAACGGGGCATCGACGTGCAGGCCGGCGCCCGGCTGCTGGACGCGGAGGTGCACGAACACGGCGTACGCGCACGGGTGCGCACCGCGCGCGGGGAGACCCGGACGGTGGAGGCGGAGCGGCTGCTGGTGGCCGTCGGCCGGGTCCCGGTCACCGAGGGCCTGGACCTGGCCGCCGCCGGTCTGACGACGGACGAGCGGGGGCTCGTCGTACCGGCTGACTGGAGCCGGCTGGAGACGGCCGTGCCGGGGATCCATCTCGTGGGCGATCTGCTGCCTGCGCCCTCGCTCGGACTGGCGCACGCCTCCTTCGCCGAGGGTCTGCTGGTCGCCGAGACGCTGGCGGGCCTGTCGTCGCCGCCGGTCGAGTACGCGGCGGTGCCCCGGGTGACGTACTCCTCGCCCCAGACCGCGTCCGTGGGGCTCGGCGAGGCGGAGGCACGCGCGCGTGGGCACGAGGTCGACGTCAACACGATGCCCCTGACCGCGGTCGCCAAGGGAATGGTGCACGGACAGGGCGGCATGGTGAAGGTCGTCGCGGAGGCCGGCGGCGGGCAGGTGCTCGGAGTGCACCTGGTGGGCCCGCACGTCTCGGAGATGATCGCCGAGAGCCAGTTGATCGTGGGCTGGGACGCCCAGCCCTCGGACGTGGCCCGGCACGTACACGCCCACCCGACGCTGTCGGAGGCGGTCGGCGAGGTGTTCCTGACGCTCGCGGGACGCGGCCTGCACCAGCAGTGAGCGCCCGGAGCACGGCGCCCGGCCGCGATCCGGGAATGCGTCCGGGCGCCCCCTGGAGCCTCCCCCGTCGAGTGCTTGACAGTTCACCCATGCCGTGCGGCACTGGGAGGGCGAAGCCGGGCGGAACAAGTCGGGGGTGAGTCTTCTGCCGGAGCTGCGCTACCCCAGCGTTCCCGAACTGATCGCCTCCGCACGGGCGTTGGCCGCTCAGGAGCCCGGGCTGTGTGCGCTCAGGCAGGTGGGCGTCTCGCGGGCCGGCCGGCCCCTGCACCTGCTGTCCGTGGGGCACGCCCGGCGCGCGGTACTGGTCGTCGCGGGCGCCCACGCCAACGAGCCGACCGGCGGATCCACCCTCCGGGTGCTGGCCGAGCGCGTGCTGGCCGAGCGGGAGTTGCGGGCCGGCACCTCCTGGCACTTCCTGCTCTGCGCGGATCCGGACGGCGCCAGCCTGCATGTGACTCCGGCGCCGCGCAGCCTGCTCGACTACCACCTCGGCTTCTACCGGCCGACGGGCGCGGAACAGCCCGAGTGGTCGCCGGCCGTGCTTCCGCCGGACCGGCTGCCGCCCGAGACCCGGACCCTGACCGGGGTGATCGACGAGCTGCGCCCCTACCTCCAGGTGACGCTGCACGGCACCGATCTGGGCGGCAGCTGGGTGCAGCTGACCAAGGACGTGCCGGGCCTGGCCGAACCGTTCGCCAAGTCCGCGGCGGAGCTGCACATCCCGGTGGAGGCGGGCGCCTCGGACGCCGCGGGCTGGCCCGCCTCCGGGCCCGGGGTGCATGTCATGCCGGGACCGGAGACGGGCGTCGCCTACCCGAGCCTGCCGGACGACGCACGGCACAGCACCTGGTACCACACGCACCGCTACGGCGGTCTGACGGCCGTCGTGGAGGTTCCGATGTGGGCCAGCGACCTGGTGGACGACCCGGCGCCGCACCCGGCGCCGGCGGCGGCGATACACCGGCTGGCGCGGCGGCTGCTGCGGGACTCGCTGGAGGTGGAGCGGGTGCTCGCCGAGGCACTGCCCCGGCTGGAGGGCGTGGAGGGGCCGCTGCTGCGGGCCGCGCGGTGGGCCCTGGAGCTGATACCGGGCCTGGCGCAGGACTGGATCCACACACCGCCGGCGGGCACGACGATGGCGTACGTCGGCAGTGTGGACGCCTTCGGCCGGCGGCTGCCGCTGCGGGCCGCGGCGATGCTGCTGCGGGTGCTGCGGGAGGCGGACGACCGGGCGGCGCCCCGGCTGGAACAGCTCGTCGCCTCCTGGTGCGAGGCCTTCGCGGACCGTTTCAGGGCCCGCTGGGTGCCGTTGGAGCACCAGGTGGAGCATCAGTCCCGCACGGTGCTGGTGGCGGCCCAGCAGGCACGGGACAGGGCCGCGTGAGGCCTCCGCGCCGCCCGCGTCCCCCGCGCCACCCATGTCCCGGGCGCGCCCGCACCGCCCGCGCCACCCGTGCCCCGGATGCGCCCGCACCGCCCGCGCCTCCCGTGCCCGCGGCGTCTTCCGTGCCCGCCGTGCCCTGGCGCGCCCGACATGCCTGCTGTACCCGACACGCCTGCTGTACCCGACACGCCTGCTGTGCCCGACACGCCTGCTGCGCGCCTGCCGCGCCCGCCGGCAGCCGGGCTCATCCGTCCAACGCGAACACCGATCCCGTGCGCGACCGCATGACGCACTTGCTGGAGTAGGTCTCCTGGTAGTCGACCGGCCGGCCGTTCCACTGCCCGTGCGCGCGGACGGTCACGGGCGCGAAGATCATCGGGCAGAAGACCTTCGTGTGCGGGATGCGTGCGATGTCGCCCTCGGCGGCCTCGAGTTCGCCGCAGGCCTCGGCCGCCTGTGCGTACCCGAGCGGCAGCGGGTCGCACAGCAGCAGCTTGCCGCGCACGTGGCTGGGCTGGGTCTCGCCGGGGGTGACGGCGACGTAGAGCCAGTTGCCGGGGAGGGGGAACGTGCTGCGGGGTGCCGCCTGGGCCGGGCCCGCGGCGAGGAGGCCGACGGAGGCCAGCAGTGCGCCGGCGGCCGCTGTCGCTCGGGTGAGGTACGTCATGTCCGATCCATCGGCACGGCGGTCCGCGTTCCGCACCCCGACTCACCCGAACGGAACGGTACGGGTCCGCGGTGGGACGTCAGTTCGAATGCGGGCCGGTGTCCCGGTTCCCCGCGAGCCGGAAGGCGATCCGTCCGAAGGCGACCTGATCGCCCTCGTTGACCACGACGGCGCCGACCACACGGCGGCCGTTGACGGTGGTGCCGTTGGTGGAGCCGAGGTCCCTGAGGACCCACATGCCGCCCTGCCGGCGCAGTTCGGCGTGCACCCGCGAGACGGTGTCGTGGTTCAGCCGCAGCCCGTTCGCCGGGTCGCGGCCTATGCGCAGCGGATGGCCGCCCGCCGGGTGCGGCAGCTGCAGCTTGGGCAGCCGCTCGGCCTGCCAGGCCCGGCGCAGCCGTACGGTGAATCCGGAGACGGCCTCGACGGTGCCGAGGACCGCGCGGGAGAAGCGGTTCTCGCGGGGCAGGTCGGCGGTGAGTGCGGCGAGTTCGTCGGCGCGGCAGGCGGAGAGGGCGAGTTCCATACGGCGCACGAACGTGTCGTGCGACAGCCGGCCCATGGCGACGCCGTCGCGCAGCACCTGCAGCGCCTTGTCGCGCTCCGCGTCGGACAGCCGCGCGGGGTACGTGGGGAACTCGAAGGACGACGTCACACTCGTGATTGTCGGGCAGTGAACCCCTGGTGTCCAGAAACGGGGGAAACGGTTGCCCTGCGCGTGCGATTCCACGACACCTGCCGGGAAAGGGCGTATTCGAAAGCGGATTGATCTCTTTCGCGGCACGATGGACGGGCTACATCACGGTGAGCAGACGAAGGGGAACCGTCCGTGCAGTTCGAGGTGTGGGCACCACAGGCAGACCGTGTGACGCTCCATTGCGACGGCGCCACGCGCGCGTTGGAGCGCGACCCGGAGCGCGTCGACTGGTGGCGCGCGCAGGCGCCTGCGCAGGACGGCTCGCGGTACGGGTTCGCGCTGGACGACGGGCCCGTACTGCCCGACCCGCGCTCGCGGCGCCAGCCGGACGGGCCGGACGGGCTGAGCGCGGTCGTCGACCACGGGCGGTACACGTGGCGTTCTGCGTGGGCGGGGCGCGAGCTGCCGGGCGCGGTGCTCTACGAGCTGCACGTGGGCACCTACACCCGCGAGGGCACCCTGGACGCGGCCGCGGCGCGCCTGGAACACCTGGTGGAACTGGGGATCACGCACGTGGAGTTGATGCCGCTGTGCCCGTTCCCGGGACGGCACGGGTGGGGGTACGAGGGGGTGTCGCCATGGGCGGTGCACGAGCCGTACGGCGGGCCCGAGGCGCTGAAGCGGTTCGTCGACCGGGCGCACGAGCTGGGCCTCGGTGTCGTCCTGGACGTCGTGCACAACCACTTGGGGCCCTCCGGCAACCATCTCCCGCCGTTCGGCCCGTACTTCACGGACAGGCACCACACGCCGTGGGGTGCGGCGGTGAACCTGGACGCACCCGGCTCCGACGAGGTGCGCGGGTACTTCCTGGGCAGTGCGCTGGCGTGGCTGCGGGACTACCGGATCGACGGGCTGCGGCTGGACGCGGTGCACGCGCTGCACGACGCGCGCGCGTGCTCCTTCCTGGAGGAGCTGTCGGCCTCCGTGGACGGTCTCGCCGAGGAGGTGGGCCGCCCGCTGTTCCTGATCGCCGAGTCCGACCTGAACGACCCGCGGATCATCACCCCGCGCGCGGAGAACGGCCTCGGGCTGCACGCGCAGTGGAACGACGACTTCCATCACTCCGTGCACACCGCGCTGACGGGCGAGTCCCAGGGCTATTACGCCGACTTCGCGCGCGCCCCCTTCGCCGCACTCGCCAAGACGCTCACCGGCGGCTACTTCCACGACGGCACGTACTCGAGTTTCCGGGGCCGCGGCCACGGCTGGCCACTGGACCGGGCGCGCGTGGCCGCGCACCGGCTGCTGGGCTACAGCCAGACCCACGACCAGGTCGGCAACCGCGCCCAGGGCGAGAGGCTTTCGGGCCTCCTCTCGCCCGGCCTGGTGGCCTGCGCGGCCACGCTGACGCTGACGGCGCCGTTCACGCCGTTGCTGTTCATGGGCGAGGAGTGGGCGGCGGGCACGCCCTGGCAGTTCTTCACCGACCACACGGATCCGGAGCTGGCGGAGGCGGTACGGCGGGGCAGGCGGCGGGAGTTCGCACAGCACGGCTGGGCCGAGGAGGACGTACCGGACCCGCAGGACCCGGCGACCCGGGAGCGCTCCTGCCTCGACTGGTCGGAGCCGGAACGCGAGCCCCACGCGCGCGTGCTGGCCTGGTACCGGCAGCTGATCGCGCTGCGCCGGGACCAGCCCGACCTGACCGATCCCGACCTCGCCGACACGAAGGTGGCCTACGACGGGGAGGCGCGCTGGCTGGCGTTCCGGCGCGGGGACGTCCGGGTGGCCGTGAACCTGGGCGGGACGCCGGCGGCGATTCCGCTGGGCACCCGTCCGGCGCAGGTCCTCGCCGCGTGGGAGCCGGTGGCGGCGCCGGGCCCGGACGGGCTGCTGCAGGTGCCCGGGGAGTCGTGCGTGGTGCTCATCCAGCCCTGAGCGGCGCCCGGGGTCCGTCCGTCGGCGCGGGCCGTCGGCGGTCGTGGGGCGGCCTACGGCTCCGGCTCGTCGTCCTTGAACTCCGTCACCCGCTCCAGCAGGATCGGCTCCCAGACGCGCCGCAGCCGGGTTCTCAGCAGCTGCGGGGAGCCCGGTGCGCGGCCCTCCAGGTGGTCCGTGAGGCGGATGACGGTGTCGCAGCGGGCGAGCCACAGGCCGCGCAGGCAGGGGCGGGCGCCGTAGCCGGCGAGGGTGGCGGCGCGGACGGCCGCCGGGGAGCCGACGGCGACGGCGAGCCCGGCGATGTCCTCGGCGGGGTCGCCGAGGGCCGCTTCCGTCCAGTCGAGGATGCCGCGGACCCGCCCGTCGGCGCTGACCACCACGTGCTCGCCGGTGAGGCCGTGGTGGGTGAGGACGGCAGTGCCGGGCTGGGCGGCGAGCTGGGCGGCGCCGGGCGCGGTGAGCTGGTGGAGGCGGGCGGCGTCGAACTCGTCGGTGGCGGCGAGCCGTTCGGCCGCGTGCACGGCCATGCGGCGCAGCGCCTCCAGGGAGCGCGGGGCGGTGCGCGGTACGCCCAGCGTCTCGGACTGCCGTACGGGCACCGTGCGCAGTCCGCTGAGCAGCCCGGCGAGGTCGTCCTCGCCGACGGCGGAGACGTCGTGCCGGTCCGCGGTGCCGCCGGGCACCTTGAGGTCCAGGGTGTAGGCGAGGCCGGGCGCCCAGTCGCCGCGGGCGACGCTGGTGGGGACGGCGACGGGCACCTGCGGGCGGACCAGGTCGCGCAGGCGCAGTTCGCGGCGGCGGCGGACGGAGGCGTCACGGTCGGGGGCCAGGCGCAGCACGTGGCGGGTGCCGACCCACCAGGTGTGCTCGTGACCCTCTCCGACGGGCCGCACGTCCGGGCCCTCGCTGCCGGCACCGTTCCCGCTGCTCCCTTCGCCCTCCTTGAGCAGCGAACGGACCAGTCGGCGGACGGTGTCCGCGGTGGGTGTCGGTGCCTGGGTCATGAGTCGCGTCGTCGCCGTTCCGGGATGTCGTCTAGGTGTGTCTCCTGGTCGCTTCAGCCCACTATGACCATCTCACGGGTGGTGTTGTTGAAGCGGCGGCCGCCGTCCTCGGTCACCGTGACGATGTCCTCGATGCGCACCCCGAAGCGGCCGGGCAGATAGATGCCCGGCTCCACGGAGAAGCACATGCCGGGGACGAGGGGCTGTTCCTCGCCCTCGATCATGTACGGCGGTTCGTGCGTGGTCACGCCGATGCCGTGCCCGGTGCGGTGGATGAAGTACTCGCCGTATCCGGCGTCGGCGATGACCGCGCGGGCGGCACGGTCGACGTCCTGGCAGGCGGCGCCCGGCCGTACCGCCCTGAAGCCCGCCTCCTGGGCGGCGCGCACGAGGTCGTGGACCGTGCGTTCCTCCTCGGTCGGCTCGCCGACATGGACAGTGCGGGTGGTGTCGGAGCCGTAGCCGTCCTTGAGACCGCCGAAATCGAGGACGACCATGTCGCCGTCCTGGATGACACGGTCGCCGACCTCGTGGTGCGGGTTGGCGCCGTTGGGACCCGAGCCGACGATGGTGAAGTCGACCTGGGAATGCCCGAAGCGGCGCAGCAGGCCGGCGAGGTCGTGGCCGACGTCGGACTCGCGGCGGCCGGCGAAGGGAACCTTCCGGATCTCCTCGAACGTTGCGTCCGCAGCCGCCCCGGCGGCTGCCAGGAGTTCCAGTTCGGCCGCGTCCTTGACCGCGCGCAGCATCGGCAGGGCGTCGGTGAGGGAGGCGTATGAGGTGCCGGGCAGAGCGCGCTGCAGGCCCAGCAGGTGCATCGCCCAGGTGTTGTCGCTGATGCCGAAGCGCCCTCGGTCGTCGAGCAGGGCGGCGGTGACGGCATAGGGATCCTTGCCGTCGGTCCAGTCGCGCAGGGTGAGAGCGGTCGCGGCGGCCGCGTGTTCGGCGTCCGGGGCCTCCAGGGCGGGCACGACCAGCACGGGGTCGCGGCCGGGGGCGAGCACCAGCACGGTGAGCCGTTCGGTGGCCGCGGTGGGCGTGTAGCCGGTCAGCCACACCATGTCGGGTCCGGGCGCCACGAGCAGTCCCGCGAGGCCGGCGTCGGCGGCGGAGCGCGCGGCACGCTCCATGCGGGCCCTGTAGTCGTCGGCGGTGAAGGGCGCGGGCGTGCTACCGGTCATCCGGGCCTCCGTGCGCGGTCGAGGTGGCGGGGGGCGAAGCGGTCTCGGGCAGCATCCTGCCCGGCCGGGCAGGGCGGCGCGAGCCGATCGCGAAGTCCCGGGGGCGCGGTTCGCGGACGGGGGCGCGGCATGGGGCCATCATGGCGCTTGGGGCGGGGAGCGACCAGCGAGTTTCCCGAGGCGCCCGGACACGCCGGACCGGGCCGGTGCCGCGGTCATGTCACCACCCCAGGAACGACCGTCAGCTGCTGGTAGCCGCCGCTGGGGTGGCGCACGGTGAGGGTCACCGCCGTTCCGGGGCGGGCGTGGGCGACGGCTCGGACGAGGTCGGCGGCCGTATCGACGCGGAGGGTGCCGAACTGCAGCAGGACGTCGCCGCGGACCAGGCCGGCCGTGTAGCCGGGGCCGGGCACATGGACGCCCACCACCAGGGCGCCCGGCTTGCCGGCGTCGACGGCCTCCACGCCCAGGGTCGCGCCGGTCCGTACGTCGGCGGGGCTCGGGGACGCGGAAGGGGTGGGCCGGGCGGAGGAGCCCGCGTGCGGGATCTGGCGCTGCAGCTCGGCCAGCCTGCTCATGCCGATCACGGTGGCGCCGACCGTGCCGATGCCGACTCCGGAGAGCACCAGAACGGTGCCGGTGACCAGCCCGAACAGCAGGGTCCTGATCCGCCGGCCGCGCCGGCGCGCGGCGTGCGGGCGGGTGGCGGGGCGCGGCGTGCCGCCCTCGCGCCCCTCCCGACCGGGCATCGGTTTGGGACGCAACGCAGTCTGTTCCATGGTTCGCTCGCCTCCGGCTGATGCTCTACCCGTGGCGCCCGGCCGCGATGGGACACGAACGAGTGAGACTGGCCGGAGGGTCGCGGAGGGTAGTCATGGCCTTCGAGGCGAAGCGCGGGACGACGGGCTGGGGGCACGGCGGGCGGGACCCCGGGCCGGCGGGCGCGGCGCGCACACCGGCGAGTGCGGATCGCTGGAGCAAAGGCCACAGGCGCGGCGGACAGGACCGCGGGCCGACCGGCGCGGCGCACACGAGTACACACCGGCGAGTGCGGATCGCGGGAGCAAAGGCCAGAGGCGCGGCGGACAGGACCGCGGGCCGGCGGGTGCGGCGGGTCCGGCGGGCGCGCCGCGCAGGAGCATGGGCCGACGAGTGCCGCGCTCAGGGCCACGGGTTGGCGGGCGCCCCGGCGGCCTCCGGCTTGTGGGCCCCACAGGCATTACGTCGTCGCGGCGTCACGTCGTCGCGGCATTACGGCGTCACGTCGTCGCGGCGTCACGTCGTCGCGGCGTCACGTACCCGCCACCAGCCGCCGGATCAGTTCGGCGGCCGCTCCCGCCGGTGCGCCGCCGTGCAGGAGTTCCGTGCGGTGCACGACCCGCGGTGCGGTGAGCGGGACGGCGGCCGTGCCCGGTACGCCGGTGGCCGCCGAGCGGGGCAGCAGGGCGAGGCCGTGACCGGCCGCGGTGAGGGCGGTGAGGGTGCGCAGGTCGGTGCCCTCGTAGCGGACGGAGGGACGGAAGGCGCCCCCGCCGCCGGCGGCGCGCAGCTGAGCGAGCGGGAGGGCCGCGTCGGGGGCGTCGAGCCAGCGGGCGTCGGCGAGGTCGCCCAGGCGCAGTCCGGTACGGCCGGACAGCGGGTGGCGGGCGGGCAGCAGGACGCTGACGGGTTCCTCCCTGACGCCGTGCGTGGTCAGCGGCGCCACGTCGGGCAGCCGCAGCGGATCGCTGGGGGCGGCGAGACCGTCGACCAGGCCGACGTCGGCCGTGCCGGTGGCGACGGCGGCCGGGATCTCGTCCCGGGCGAGGACACGCAGGGTCACGCCCGCGGCCGGGAGCGCGCCGAGGACGGCGGGGCCGAGCGCGCTCGCCGTGGCGGCCACGGTCAGGCCTTGGGCCGGCGCCGCGGCCATGCGGACGACGTCGGCGCGGGCCGCGTCCAGGCGCAGCAGCAGCGGTCCCGCGTGCTCCAGGAGGCGTTCGCCCGCCGCGGTGGGGGTGACGGGCCGCCGGGTGAGCAGGGGCGCGTCGAGGTCCTGTTCGAGGGCGGCGATGTGCTGGGACACCGCTGACTGGGTGTAGCCCAGCTCGCGCGCGGCCTCGGAGAAGGAGGCGAGGCGCGCCACGGTGACGTAGGTGCGCAGCAGGTGGGGGTCCATGGCGGACAGGATCCCACTGCATCAGCAACGCTTATCGAGCATGCAGGAATCATCGTTGGACGTGAACCAGGGGCGGTGCCCAGGATGAGCGCCATGACGAACACCGCAGCTCGCACCGCCACCCTCGCCCTCGTCGGGGACCGCTCCCCCAACGTCGTCTCGCACACCCGGATCCCGCTCCTGCTGGAGGCCCTCGCCGAGCGCGACCGGCTGGTCCTGGACGCCTATTGGATCCCGTCCGAGGAGGCCGGGGCCGAGGGCGCGGTGCGGGGCTTCGACGCCGTCTGGGTCCTGCCGGGCAGCCCGTACCGCAGCGAGGCGGGCGTCCTCGCGGCCGTCCGCACCGCGCGTGAGGAGGGCATCCCGTTCCTCGGCACGTGCGGCGGCTTCCAGCACGCGCTGCTGGAGTTCGCCCGCAACGCATGTGGGCTGACCCGGACCGCGCACGCCGAGAACGATCCCGACGCCGAGGACCTGCTGATCGAGCCGCTGGCCTGTTCCCTGGTGGGCCATGAGGCCGTGGTGGCGCTGGAGCCGGGCTCGCTCGCCGAGTCCGTGATCGGCTCGGCGCGCTCGGTCGAGCGGTACTTCTGCGCCTACGGCCCCTCCCGCCACCTCGACACGCTCCGCGCCCACGGGCTGCGCTTCTCCGGACACGACGAGGACGGGCAGGTCCGCGTCGCCGAACTGCCGGGCCATCCCTTCTTCCTGGCCACGCTGTTCCAGCCGGAGCTGTCCGGCGACGGCTCGCGCCCCCACCCCATCGTGCGGGCGCTGGCGCGTGCCGCCGTCGGGCAGGCGGGCCGGACGGAGCGCCGGCCCGCGTGACGTGACCGGGGTCAGCCGGTGTGGCCTGCGCCGTGACCGCCGTCGTGACCGCCGTGCGCCCCGTGGTCGAACTTCATGGCCTCGGCCGGCATGACGACGAAGGGCCGCATCATGCCCATGTCCTCGTGCTCCAGCAGGTGGCAGTGGTACATGAACCGGCCGTACGCCCCGTCGAACCGGCCCATGACGCGCAGGATCTGCCCGCCGGGGACGCGGAAGACGTCCTTGTGGCCCCGCTCGTTGGGGGCGAGCGGTATCTGCGTGTCCGGGTCGTGTGCGATGGGCGTGCGGGTGCCGCCGACGGCCGGGTCGAAGCCCGAGACGTCGTACGCGTCCCGGCCGAGCAGCTGGAAGTCGGCCAGGTGGATGTGCATCGGGTGGACGATCGGCGCGAGGTTCAGGAAGCTCCACTGCTCGTAGCCGCCCTCGGCGATGGTGAAGCCGAGGCCGTCGTTGAACGTCCGTGCCGTGCGCCGGTAGGTCTTCGTCGTGCCGTCCGCCCCGGTGAGCTGGATGATGCCGTCGGCGGGCAGCCGGAGGCCGCCCGGGTCCGTCACCTCGGTCATCTCCCAGATCTCCGGATGGCCGCCGGCGCCCTTGGTGGCGGGCGGAGTGAGCACGATCAGGCGGTGGCCGTGCTCGATGTCGTGCGTGAGGCGCCGGAAGGAGCCGGAGAGCACCTGGGGCAGTTCGAAGGTGTCGCACATCCCGGTCTCGCGGACGCGGAACTCAAGGACCGCCGGATACCGCACGTCGCCCTTCGGGTCGGGCACGCCCGCGGGCTGGTCGGGGCCCTTGTTGACCAGCCGGAGCTTCCTGCCCGCCAGCCGCCGGAAGTCCACGAGCAGGTCGAACCGCTCGGCCGGGGCCGCGGTCAGCGTGGGCAGCGCCTCGTCGAAGTCGACCGGGACGGGGCGGGGCAGCAGCCCGCCGTCGCTGCCGATCTGGTGGACGACTCCCGGTACCGGGTTGTCGTCCTCGTCCACCAGGACGAGGTTGTAGATGCGCGCGTTGGACGCGTTGACCAGCCGGAAGCGGTACCACGCGTCGTCCACGTCGGCGTACGGCCAGATGCGGCCGTTGACCGTGGTGTAGGGGCCGCTGAACGGGATGGAGACCGGCTTGCCCGTCTCGGGGTTCCGCTGCTGGACGATCACCGTCTTGTGCAGCAGACGGCCGTTGAGACGGCCGTCCTCGTCGGTGTCGAGGTTGCGGTCGGCGAGCAGCAGCGGTATCTCCCGCTCCCCGGAGGGGAGGTGGAGGGCGTCCTCCTCGTCGTCGCGGACGAGGTAGGTGCCGTAGAGGCCTGCCATCACGTTCCACCGCGTGATGTTCATCGCGTGGTCGTGGTACCACCACTGCACCGCCTGGTGGTCGTTCGGGTATTCGGAGAGCTGGGCGTCGCCGTGTCCGACGGCGTTGTCGGCCCAGCCGTCGTTGCCCCCGCCGGTCTGGGCGCCGTGCAGGTGGGTCACCGTCCAGGCGGGCAGGGCAGCGACGTCCTTGTTCGGTTCGACGCCCTCGCGGCCGGGCTCGGTGGTGGCGGGCGGGCGGCCGTCGGTGCGCAGCGGCACCTCCACCGAGGTGACCGGGTACTCGCTCTCCTTCGGGACGCGGTTGGTCCAGGCGATGCGGATGCGCTGTCCGCGCCGCACCTCGATGGTCGGGCCGGGCACCTGTCCGTCGTATCCCCACATCAGCGTCGGCGGCAGCTGCGGGTGCAGGCGGACCCAGGCGGGGCGCAGGGCGATCTCGGTCTCGCAGGTCACATCGGCGGACGCGGACGCCGGGCGCAGCACGGGCGGGACCGGTAACCGGGCGACGTACGGCGTCAGTTCGTCCGGTTCCGGTGCCGTCGCCGGCTGCTGTCCCGTGATGCCCTTGGTGATCCTCTCGATGATGTCGGTCAAGGTCGAACACCCCCGTGCTCTCGTGTCTGTTCCCCTTGCCCCAGAAGACTCCTGACACCCCGCCGGAGTTCCCGGAATATGGCGTTCCGTACGAGAAAGTTCGGAAAGGCCGGTCCGTGGTCAGCCGACGGGCAGCGGGGGCCTCGGGTCCGGTACGAAGCCATGCGTCCTGCGGGCCAGGTACCCGGCCTTGTAGCGGTCGACCTCACGGTGCCAGTGCAGGATGCCCGCCAGCCAGTTCTGCAGGTCGCGCACGTAGTTGTCCATGGCCTCGCGGGCCTCGGCCGACAGATCGAAGTCGTCGTACAGGACGGGCAGTTCATGGCCGATGATGTGCTCGAACTGCTGCATGCGCTGGGTCATCAGGTCGTGGATGATCCCGAGCCCGGTCGGGTAGTCGCAGCCGAAGAAGTTCTGCACGACGAGGATCGCGTTGTGCAGCTCCCCCTCGTACTCGATCTCCTTCTGGTACGAGAAGACGTCGTTGGTCAGGCACGCGTAGTCCACCGCGGCGTTCTCCAGCGCCTGGACGGGGCCGGTGCGGTAGATCTCCGGCGGGATCGCGGGCCCCTGGCCCATGCGGCACAGGCTGAGGGTGAGGTCGGAGCCGAAGGTGGCGCGCCGCATCTCCAGATAGTCGACCGGGTCGGGGACGCGGTTCTGCAGCTGGTTGGACAGCTCCCACAC
This sequence comes from Streptomyces sp. NPDC107581, assembly GCF_055657175.1. Lineage (NCBI taxonomy): Bacteria > Bacillati > Actinomycetota > Actinomycetes > Kitasatosporales > Streptomycetaceae > Streptomyces > Streptomyces sp. NPDC107581. The sequence goes on along the minus strand of NZ_JBVKBH010000016.1, from coordinate 196,979 downwards.
CCAGCTCTCGGTCATCTTGTCCACCGAGTCGCGCAGGGTGCGACGCTGGCCGGGGGTCATCGAGGCGGTGGTGCGGGCCCAGAGGTCGATCAGGCCGCGCTCCATGCCGTTGAGGGGGACGACGGGTGTCGCCCCGCCGTCGACGGGCATGCAGGCCGACAGGCGGGCGGTGCTCAGCCGGGCGGCGGCCAGGTCGCGGCGGCCTCCGAAGACCAGCGGGTAGTAGTCGTCGCCGTAGGTGCCCCAGGCGAGCCAGTGGGCACTGAGATCGAGGGCCTCCGGTGTGGCGTCCGGGTCGAGCCCGGCCGAGCACAGCGGCAGGTCGTAGGCGGCGAGCTTGTCCTCGTCCCAGACGCCCTCCTCCAGCATGCCCATGCGGTGCATCCACGCGGTCAGTCGGGGACGGCACGCCTCCAGGTGAGGGCTCAGCTCGACCTCGTAGGGCATGTGGAAGTCGGGGATCAGCGAAGGTCCGACCTTCTGGAAGGGCACGTGCGCGTACGCGCGCAGACGTTCCGCGGCGGCCGAGGCGAGCAGTGCGCCGACGTCGGCCGCGGAGGTGCCGGGGCCGGCCGGCTTCCGCCAGGGCGCGACGGAGGTGGCGCCCTTGTTCATGTAGCGGCTGGAGCGCAGATGCCACTCGTGGCCGCCGGACTGCCAGTCCTGAAGTCCCTTGGTGTAGGCGGCCACCGCGGCCACCTCGTCGGGCCCGAGTCCCTTCTCCAGGGCGACGGCGGGCACTTCGGTGAGCGCGGTGTGCTCGAACTGGTGCAGCCGTGAGGTGAGGATGTCGTTGACGGTCTCGGCGGCCTCCTGGGTGGTGCAGCCGAAGAAGCGCTCCAGGACGAGCACGCCGTTGCTGTTCTCGCCCTCGTCCTCCACCTCCCGCTGGTAGGAGAAGAGGTCGTTGCGCAGGTGGACCGCGTCGGAGAAGGTCTCCATGAGCACTCTGAGCGGCCGGGTCCCGGCGACGGCGACGGGCACCTCCGCGGTCGCGTACTCCACGAGCCCCGAGGACCAGGGGGCACCGCCCACCTTGCGGCGCATCTCGATGTACTCGACCGGGTTGGCGATCCGGCCCTCGTTGATGTTGGACAGCTCCCACATGGACTCGTTGAGCAGATGCTCGGTGGCGACGGAGAAGCGCCGGCGCCAGTCGACGGACATCGACGGCACGGTGCGCTTCCACAGGTCGGCGAGGCCCGCCTCGACCGGGTTCTGCGGCTCCGGCATCGGGGCGGCCGGGTCCAGCGGCATGAACAGGGGCAGGCGGTCCAGGTGGGCCTTTCCGGCGGCGCGGTCCTGGGTGCGCTTGTACATGTCCAGGAAGTGGTCGTCGAAGAAGAACACCCACACGTACCAGTCGGTGATCAGCGAGAGGGCCGGGCCGTCGCAGTCGGGGTGGGTGTAGGCGCACAGGAGCCCGTAGTCGTGCGCCTCGAGGTCGGCCTGCTCCCAGACCCCGGAGCCCTCCAGCATGCCCATCTCGCGCGCCCACGCGGTCGAGTGGGCGCGCGCCTCGTCGACATGCGGGTTGAGCCGCGCGGGATGCGGCATGTAGAAGTGCGGGAGTTCGAACGGCTGCGTCATGGCGGGGGGCCTACCCGGGGCTTCTGAGAGCCATCCACCCGGCGGCAGATGATCACACCATCGCGTGAACCGGCGCCGAAACGGGGACCTTCCGCGGGTTCGCCCCGCATCTGGCGGCAACGCGAGTGGCGCCGGGCGAAGATGCTCCCCGTCCGGTCGACAGGACGTCCGCCGGATGGGCGCCGGATGTCCGCAGGACAACACCCGGACGCCCGCCGCCGCGCCCGGTCCGCACCCTTGCCGGGGCCCCGCGCGCGGGCCACGGTAGGCGCATGACCTCCTTCCTGCTGCCTCATGAAGTGCACGGCGACGGCGCCCACAAGGTGTTCGCCGTGCACGGCTGGTTCGCCGACCGGACCGCCTACGCCGCCGTCCTGCCGGACCTCGACCGCACCGCCTTCACCTACGCCCTGGTCGATCTGCGCGGCTACGGCCGCGCCAGGGACGCCGTGGGCTCCTTCACCACGACCGAGGCGGCCGTGGACCTGGTCGAGCTGGCCGACCGGCTCGGCTGGGACAGGTTCTCGGTGATCGGGCACTCCATGGGCGGGTCGGTGGCGCAACGGCTGCTGTCGGTCGCTCCGCACCGGCTGCGCCGGATCGCCGGCGTCTCCCCGGTCCCCGCCTCGGGGCTGCCCTTGTCCGGCGAGCAGGGCGCGCTGTTCACGGACGCGGCGCACAGGCCGGAGAACCGGCGCGCGATCATCGACTTCACCACCGGGGGCCGCCGCCCCGCCGCCTGGCTGGACCGGATGGTCGACCGCTCGCTGGAGTGCAGCGACGCCAAGGCGTTCCGGGCCTGGCTCGACTCGTGGGCGGGCGACGACTTCCGCGCCGACGTCGAGGGCAGCGAGGTGCCCGCGCTGGCGGTGGCCGGGGACCTGGACCCTGCGCTGTCCCCGGCACTGATGCGGCAGACATGGATGTCCTGGTATTCGCGCGCCGAACTGGCCGTCCTGGCCCGCGCCGGGCACTACGCCATGGACGAGACCCCGTTGGAGCTGATCCGCACGGTGGAGGACTTCCTGCGCGCGGACGCGACGGACGAGGGCGGGCCGGCGTGAGTGTGCGCGAGGCCCCGCCGGTGCCCGACGTCTTCGACCCGCGCCGGTATGCCGCCGGGGTGCCGTACGGCGACTACCGGGTGCTGCGCGACCACCACCCCGTGGCCCGGCAGGAGGAGCCGGAGATGCTGGGCTGGCCGGCGGGGCCCGGGTTCTGGGCGGTGACCCGGCACACGGACGTGGTGCGCGTGCTCAAGGACTCGGCGACGTACTCCTCCTATGTCGGCGCGACCCAGATCCGGGACCCGGCCCCGGAGGATCTGCCGTTCATCCGGCGCATGATGCTCAATCAGGATCCCCCGCACCACGGCCGGTTGAGGCGACTGGTGAGCCGGGCGTTCACGCCGGGACGCGTCGACCGGTTCGCGGCTCTCGCGCGCGAGCGGGCGCGCGATCTGCTCGACCGGGCGGTGGACGGGGCCCGGTCGGGCGACGGCACGGCCGACCTGGTCGCCGCCGTCACCGACGAGTACGCCCTGCTGAACCTCGCCGATCTGCTGGGTGTTCCGGAGAGCGACCGGCGGCTGCTGCTGCAGTGGACGCAGCGGGTCATCGGCTACCAGGATCCGGACGAGGCCCCGTCCCCGGTGCTGGACGGGGCGGGCAAGCCGGTGGATCCGCGGTCACCGGCGATGCTGGAGGACATGTTCGCCTACGCCCGGCAGCTGGCCGCACACAAGCGACGGCATCCCGCCGACGACATCATGACGACGGTCGCGGGCGATCCGGAACTCGCCGACGCCGAGCTGGAGATGTTCTTCTTCCTGCTCACCGTCGCCGGCAACGACACCGTGCGCAGCGCGGCCCCCGGCGGACTGCTGGCCCTGGCCGAGGACCCGGAGTCGTACGAGCTGCTGCGCGCCGGGAAGGCCGGCATCGGGGGCGCGGTCGAGGAGTTGCTGCGCTGGCATCCGCCCGTGCTCACGTTCCGCCGGACGGCCGCGCGGGACACCGAGCTGGCCGGCCGGCGGATCCGGGCGGGCGACAAGGTGGTCGTGTTCCACGCCTCGGCCAACCGCGACGAGCGCGTCTTCGCCGAGCCCGACCGGCTGGACCTCGCCCGTACACCCAACCCGCACGTCTCCTTCGGGGACGGTCCGCACGTGTGCCTGGGGGCCCACTTCGCCCGGTTGCAGCTGCGCCTGCTCTACGAGGAGGTGCTGCGCGCCCTGCCCGCCCCGCGCCCGGCCGGTCCGCCGGCGCGGCTGGTGTCGAATTTCATCAACGGCATCAAGTCACTTCCGCTGACCGTCGTCTGACGCGTTCACCTGGATCAGCGCATGGGTGCCGCCGGTGCGCCAGCGCTGGTCCTCCGCCGCGACCAGTGCGGCCTCGGTGGCTGCGGACAGGCCGGTGATCACGTCGGACTTCAGGGTGCGCAGGGCGGCGACCGGTCCGGGGAAGTGGGCGGTCACGTCCCGGAAGGGCGTGGTGGGCGGCCACAGCCGGTCGCCCACCAGCCGGCGGTAGTTGAGGTCGCCCTTGAAGAGCGTGAGCGTGGCCGAGGCGAACTCGGCGCGCAGGTCGTCCGGCAGGTCGGCGTAGGGCAGCGGTGAGGCGGAGAAGGGGTGGGCGCGTACAGTGAGGCGGCCGTCGGCCATGGCCGACCAGAGCCGGCGCCCGTACCCGGCGGCCGCGCCCGGGGCGGCGGCCAGGCGCTGCAGGGCGTCGACCACGTCGGCGGTCGTGGCGTCGGAGACGTAGTAGGGGTACGGCTTGACGTGCAGGACGGCCCGGCCGATCCGCCCCTCGGTGAGGAGATGGGCGATCAGGAGCAGGTCGGGGACGAGTTCGCGGCCCGCGTTGTCCGCGACCAGGCAGAGCGTGCCGGTGCCGGAGGGCGGCAGCAGCGCCCACAGGGTCTCGCTGTCGTCGGCGACCAGGGCGGGGGCCGGTTCCGCGGCCTCGGTGCCGACGGCGGAGAGGCGGAAGCCGAGGTCGGCACGGTTGCCCCACAGCGAGCCGTGCAGCAGGGCGTCGGCCCGCTCCCGCTCCGGCCGGTCCTGGAGCGCGTCGAGCGCGGCGAGTTCCTCGTCGGTCTCCGGGGCGTCGAGTTCGGCGCGTTTGAACGGGCGGAAGGGGTCGATGCCCTGCCAGGCGCCCGGGCCGACATAGCCGACGGCGTCGAGCAGCCGACGGTAGAAGTAGCTCTCGGACCACAGCCAGGGCACGTCGAACCAGGACCGTCCGGCATAGCCGTCCAGCCCCCAGGCACGCCATCGGTCCCGGTCGCCCGCGTCCTCGGGCAGCGGCTCGATCACGCCTGCCGTGCAGCTCTTCAGCAGCTCGTCCAGCGCGCGGTGCTGCCCAGGGCCGTACGGGAAGGCGTCCCGGACCTGTCGGATGATCGCGGGATGCCGCTCGGCCAGCACACTGTGCGGGAACGAGCCTGGTTCGTTGCCGAGGAGCACGGGCGCGGCGGGGGTGGCGGGCATGCCCGTCACGGTACCGCGCGCGGTCAGCCCGCTCTGATCTCACGCTCCAGCTGCGTGGCGAGGGTCAGATAGCGGGGGCGGCGGTGCACCGGCACCAGGCCCCGGACCATGAGGAGCCACATCTCCGCCACCCTGCGGGGCAGTCGCCCGACCGGTTCGAGCGAGCGGCCGGCGACCCGGGTGCCGACGAAGAAGCAGACGAGGGAATGAGCGACCACACCTACGTCGATCTCGGTGTGCACGTCCGCCTCTTTGACGGCGCCGCCGAACTTCAGGGTGGCGAAGTCCAGCCACTCGGTGAAGGGATGCCTGAGCGGCGGCCGTACGGAGACGTCCGCCGTCGCGAGGCGGAGTCCGGCGCGCGGTACCGGGTCCTCCACGGCGAGCCTGGCCATGGCGAACGTCGTCCGCATCAGGGACTCCAGGGACGAGCAGCCACGACCCTCGCTGTCGGCCATGAGCTGCTGAGCCGCTTTGGCCTGGAGTTCCAGGATGGCGTGGGCCAGGTCCTCCTTGGCGGCGAAATGGAAGTACAACGCTCCCTTCGTCACCTGTGCATGCCCGACGATGTCACTCAGACTGGTGGATTCGTAGCCCTGCCGGTCGAACAGATCGGCGGCGGCCGTGATGATCGTCGCCCGGGTCTGCTCGGCGCGCAATTGCCTCGCCATCGACCTCACCCCTCCTCGCGGCTCGAACGAACGGGACACGCGGTTTGTTTTGCCCCCATGCCTACGATAACTCACCGGGCGACTTTGGGAGTCGGATGGGTGGACTTCTCATCGGACACGTGTAACTCGGGCGCCCGACACCAGGCACCAGCCCTTGCAAATTGCAAATGACCAGCAGCAAATGCCTTTGATCCACTGATGTTCAGCTGTTTCCGGAAGCCAACGCTCGGCGGTCTCCGGACGCCCGGTCGCCGACCTGCGGGGCGCGGGGGCCGCCCCGCCGGCAGGACCGCACGGTGGCCGCAGAAACAGCCCGACCGGTCTTGTCCATGACCGACCGGTCCTGCACCAGGCCGACCGGCTCCCCGACCGACCGCTCCCGAGCGGCCAGGCACGAGCCACCGGGCGCGGGGCGGGGCGCGGGGCGCGGGGCGCGGGGCGTGGGGCGCGGGGCGCGGGGCGCGGGGCGCGGGTGAACGCGGGCGGTGTGGCTCGCGTACTGGACGCGGCAGACCCCGTTCCCGCGCCCGCCGAGGAGATGTCCCGGATGACCCGGATGACCGCCCGCCTGAGCGTCACGGCGGCCGCTGCGGCGACCCCGCTCCTGCTCCTGCCGTGGACGGCGGGGCCCGCCCAGGCGCACGGCGCTCCGACGGACCCGGTCAGCCGGGTCTACGCCTGCTCCCCCGAGGGCGGCAGCGCGAACCGCTCGGCGGCCTGCCGGGCGGCGATCACCTCGAACGGCGCCCCCTTCACCGCGTGGGACAACCTGCGCGTGGCGGGGGTGAACGGCCGGGACCGTCAGGTGATCCCGGACGGCCGGCTGTGCAGCGGTAACCTGCCCGCCTACCGCGGCCTCGATCTGGCCCGGCGGGACTGGCCGGCGACCCGCCTGGCCCCGGGCGCCCGGCTGACGATGACGTACGCCTCGACGATCGCGCACACCGGAACGTTCCGGCTGTACCTCACCGAGCCCGGCTACGACCCGGCGAAGCCGCTGAAGTGGTCCGACCTGCCCTCGCGCCCCTTCGCCGAGGTCACGGACCCGCCGCTGACGGACGGGGCGTACCACATACCGGCGACGCTGCCCAAGGACCGGACGGGTCGTCAGATGTTGTACACGATCTGGCAGAACAGCAGCACGACGGACACGTACTACTCCTGCTCCGACGTGGTGTTCCAGGGCTCGGGCACGGGATCGGCGCAGGACTCGGGTACGGGAGCGAGGGGCACGAAGGCGCCCGGCGCCTCGCGGACACCGGGCGGCGCGCACCCCGCCCCGACGGCGGCGGAACCCTCCTCGGCGAGTTCGACTCCCGTGGCGGAAAAGGCAAGTTCATCACCCGCGGGCACCGCCGAGGCCGGCACACCGGTGGCCGAGACGACCCGCTCCGACGCGGGCCCCTCGGCTCCGTTGCTGGCGGGCGGCGCCGCCGCGGTGCTGGTACTCACCGGGGGCGCCGCCCTGGTCCTGCGTCTGCGACGACGCTGAACCTTTTTTTGCGTGCAGGGCCACTGGTCCCGCGTCAGTTGACGTAGACCTGGGCGCCCGCGTCGGTGACCGGGGCGTACTTCGCGGTGAAGTAGCCGCTGGCGAAGCAGAGCGACGAACCGGAGGACTTCGTGAACTGCTGGTTGGTGAAGGTGATGCTGCTGTCGCTGTTGTCGGTCTTCCCGGTCAGGCTCGGCGCCTGGTAGACGCAGGTGATGGTGCCCAGCAGGGTGCGCAGCTTGACCGTGGTCTGGATGGTGGAGCCGGCGGCCGGCGAGACGGTGAGGGTGCCGTCGGAGGCCACCGTCGCGGTGTAGGGCAGATGGTCGACGGTGATACCGCTGACACCGAGCACACCGGTGACGTTGCTGGTGCAGCCGGCACTGGCGAAGGTGTGCCCGGTGACCGACTCGGTGGCCGAGCCGGGGGCGGCCGGGTTGCTCGCGACTGTCGCGGTGAACTGGGACGACGTACAGGTGACCCCGCTGGTGCCGGTCGCGCTGGAGTAGAGCGTCGCGGAGGTGCCACTGGCCAGCGGTGCGGTCAGGGTGTCGCCGACCGCGGCGGCGGTGCCGCCGGCACTGCCCGTGGTCAGAACGGCCGTGCCGTCGGCGGAGGCGGGGACGGCCGCGGCGACGGTGAGCGCGGTGACGGTTCCGGCGAGGGCGAGGAGGGAGCGGTTGCGCATGCGGGTGCCTCTTTCCTGAGGTGGGGGCAAGGTGAGGTGAAGTGGGGGGTGGTGCTGCGCGTGGGGGCGGTGACGGGGCATGGGGGGACGCCGCCGCTGCCGGTCCGTGACGCCTTCTCCGTACGTGACGGACCGGCAGCGGCGGCGGATCGGGCACCGGCCGAAGACCTCGGGGGCGGGCCTCCGACCGGGCCGGACAGGGAGCGGCCGGGCACGGGCCGGGGGACGGCCGATCGTGCCGGTGCCGCGCTGGTGCGGAGCGATTGCTGGGGAAGGCCGGGAAGCGGCGACACCGCTCGGCGGATCCGGCGCCACGGATCCGAGGGAAACCAGGGAGAGTTGTAGACCCGCTCAACCATCAACGTCAAGGCGCCGCAAGGGAGTTGCTGTTGTCGACGCCCGGTCCGATACCTCTTTCCGATCGCCTCAGTCGGCCCCCGCGCACATCCAACACCCTTTTTTCACAACTCCCTTGACCCTTCAAAGTAACCGGCGGTAACTTCCTCGCAGGCTACTGCCGCGTAGTGAGAAAGCCCTTGCATCCGTCGGGAGTGCGAGGAGGCGTGCGCGTCAGCCGCTGTCCGCGCCAGGACAACGCGCCACTGAAGCCCAACCCGCATTTGATCTATGCCTATGGGAGCAGACATGGCCTCGTCCCCGGACTTCTCGTCCGCCGACAACACCCCCGAGAACCCAGAAAGCGGTTCACCGTCCGACGTATCCGCCGCATCCGGGACCGCCGGCGGCGAGAGACGGGGGCGGGTCCGGCTGCGCAGGGCCGCGGTCATGGCGGTGCCCGCCACCCTGGTCGCCGCGGGCCTTGCGATCCTCACCGCACAGGGGGCGCTGGGGGTCCAGTTCGCGATCTCGGGCATGCCGTTCACGGTCACGGCGACGGATCTCGACGGCACCGGCTTCGAGCAGTTCGGCGGCCTCGACAACATGGCGGACGGCAGCCCGAACGCGGGAGACACCGGCGGGCAGGTGCTCGTCATCACCTCCGCGATCAAGAACGCCACGCTCACCAAGCTGTGCCAGAGCGTGGACCTCGGCGGCACCAACCTGCTCATCACCGCGGGCGGTGGCGAACAGAAGGTGACCGCGAGCGACCTCACCACCGACTCCACCGAGCTGTCGGGCAACGCTGCCTTCAACAACATCGAGATCGGCAACGACGCCAGCACTCTGAACAAGGCGAACGCGAAGGGCCCGATCGGCGTCTTCAGCCAGCAGGCCGACACCGTGCACATCGGCGACCTGCGGCAGACCAACTACGCCACCACGGCCGGCGTGTTCAAGCTGCCCGGTCTCAGGCTCCACTTCAGTGACTCGGGTTGCTGATCCGATGCCGGAGCGTCCACGTCAGGCGCTGAGGCCCGCCTTCCGCGGATGGCGGGCCCGCCGGCCGTTCTGGGGCGGGCTGCTGCTGGCCCTGGGCGGCGGTGAGATCCTGCTCACCGAAAAGGCCTCGATGAAGGTCGTGATGCACATCGGCATGCAGGGCCTGGCCGGCTATCTGCTGCCGGCCCTGATGGTGCTGCTGGGCCTGCTGGTCCTCTTCAACCCCGGCCAGCGGCTCTTCTACTCCCTCACCGGCATCCTGCTCTCCCTGGGCACCTGGCTCACCTCGAACCTGGGCGGCTTCTTCATCGGCCTTCTCCTCGGCGCCACCGGAAGCTGTCTCGCCTTCGGCTGGCTCCCCGACCAGGAGCCCCGCGTGAGCCGCCGCCGGCGCCGCAAACAGGCCCGGGCCGCGGCACAGAGCCTGGCAGAAGGGGCGGGGGAACCCGCCTGAGGGGCCGCGGTGCGACCATCACCATGTCCTCGAACGAATGACGCGGGAACTTCATCCCCGGTCCCGTCCGTCGGAACTTATCGGCCACCTCATGAGTTTCTACGTTGTTGTAGAAGTTCATGTGAGCGTTGCCGTAGACGTTCCTGCCGAAGCAATCGACCGTGGATATGAGGAGTTCGCATGGCCCTGTGGGACCGCGTCAAGGAGTCGGCGTCGCAGATGCAGACCCAGCTGGTGGCGAAGAAGAACGACCTGAAGAGCGGTGCCTTCCGCGACGCGAGCATGGCGATGTGCGCGCTCGTGGCCGCTGCCGACGGCACCGTCGACCCGGCGGAGCGGCAGCGGGTGGCCCAGCTCATCGCCACCAACGAGGTGTTGCAGAACTTCCCGGCGGACGACCTCAGGCGCCGCTTCGAGGAGAACCTGAACAGGCTGACCACCGACTTCGACTTCGGCAAGGTGAGCGTGCTCCAGGAGATCGCCAAGGCGAAGAAGAAGCCCGCCGAGGCGCGCGCCGTGGTGCAGATCGGCATCGTCATCGGCGGCGCGGACGGTGACTTCGACAAGACCGAGCAGGGCGTGGTGCGCGAGGCGTGCTACACGCTCGACCTGCCGCCGCACGAGTTCGACCTCTGATCCACCGGCGTCCCGGTGACCGGGAGGATGGGGGCATGCTCGACGATCTCGACCGTGCCCTCATCCACGCCCTGCACATGGACGGCCGTGCGCCGTTCAGCAGGATCGCCGCGGTGCTCGGCGTGTCGGCGCAGACCGTTGCCCGTCGTTACCGCAGCCTGCGCACCGGGGCCGGGCTGAGGGTGGTGGGCCTGGCCGATCCGCACCGGGCAGGACGCACGCAGTGGCTGGTGCGGCTCACCGCGACGGCCCGGTCCGCGCAGGACATCGCCCAGGCGCTGGTACGGCGGCCGGACACCTCCTGGGTGAAGCTCACCTCGGGCGGGACCGAGATCACGGCGGTGATCCACGCTCCGGCCGCGGACGCCTCGCCCGACTCGCTCCTGCTGCGGGACATCCCGCGCACCGGCGGCATCACCTCCGTGTCCGCGCACTGCCTGCTGCACACCTATCTGGGCGGCCCGGCGAACTGGCGGCGCAGCGCCCAGGCTCTGGACGAGAAACAGCAGGCGGCGCTGGCCCACCGCATCACCGCGGAAGGGGTACGCCAACCCGAGCAGGGCGACACGGCGTTGCTGGCGGCGCTGGAGAAGGACGGCCGGCTCGGCCAGGGTGAGCTGGCGCGGGCTACGGGATGGTCGCCCGCCACCGTGGCCCGGCGGCTGGCCGAGCTGCGGGCGGCGGGCGCGCTGTTCTTCGACGTGGAGGTCGACGCCGGGCTGTTCGGGGTGCGGGCCAGGGCGCTGCTGTGGCTGTCGGTGCGCCCGGCGGACCTGGAGGAGGTCGCCGTCGCCCTTTCCGGCCACGACGAGCTGGCCTTCGTGGCAGCGACCACGGGGCCGACGAACCTGGTCGCCCAGGCGCTCTGCCGCGACCCGGCCGACCTGCACCGCTATCTCACCCGGCGGCTCGGCGCGCTGCGGGCGGTACGGACGCTGGAGACGAGCCCCGTGCTGCGCACCCTGAAGGCGGCGAGCCCGTCACTGACGGACCTGGCCCGGCTGCGCCGCGGACCCGGCTGACGCCGACGCCTCCGTGCCCCGCGGTCGACCGGGGCGAGCAGGCCGTCCTCGGCACTTTCAGGGCCGGTCCGGCGCACCCACCCGGACGCTCGCGGCCATGCACACCCCCACGAGCCCCATCGCCACCCAGCACGCGGCCGCGGCGGCGTGCGGTGCCGCAGCCCGGCCGCCGGTCCCCGCACCGGCGAGGTACACGCTGCCGAGCACCGCCACGCCCATGGTGGCCCCGAGTTGCTGGACCGCGTTGAGCAGCCCGGCCGCCGAGCCGACCTCCTGGGGGCGCAGCGGATGCAGGGCGAGAGTGAAGAAGGCGGGCGTGAACAGACCGGCACCGAGGCCGACCAGGGCGAGGCAGGGCAGCAGCGCGGCCGGGTAGTGACCGGGCGCGGCCGTGCGGTAGGCCCCGGCGGCGGCGAGCAGGCCCGCGAGCAGTGTGCCGAGCCCGTACGGCATCACCCGGCGCCCGTACCGCCGTACCAGACGAGCGCCGGCGAGCCAGGAGGCGACCGCGAGACCGGCCGACCAGGGGATCAGGCTCAGGCCCGCCGCCAGCACGCCGGTGTGCGCGCCGAGCTGGAGCTGGAGGACGACCACCGTGGTCATTCCGCTGGTCACCGCGAAGAAGGCGGTCGAGGCGACGAGGGCGGCGGGAAAGCCCCGGTGGGTGAAGAGGCCGGGCTCCAGCAGGGGCCGGGCCGAGCGCCGCTGGTGCCGTGCGAAGCCGGCGAGGGCGAGCAGTCCGGCGAGCATCAACGCCCAGCGCCGCACGGTGAGTTGGGTGACATCGGCGCCGATGAGGGGGTACACGACGAGCCCGGTGCCGGCCGCCGCCAGCGCCGTACCCGGCCAGTCGAGGGCCGGCCGGACCGGTGCCCGGTCCTCCGGGAGCAGCGGGGCGAGGGCCAGGACCATCGCGGACACGGGCACGTTGACGAGGAACGCGGCCCGCCAGGAGGAGCCGAAGAGATCGGCGTGGGTCAGGACACCGCCGAGGACGGGCCCGCAGACGGCGGCGAGGCCCATCACGGGGCCTATGCTGCCCAGCGCCTTCGCCGTCTCCTCCCCCGAGAACATCGCCTTGATCAGCCCGATGGTCTGCGGGATGATCAGGGCCGCCGCCGCGCCCTGCACGGCCCGGGAGGCGATCAGCAGGCCCGCCGTGGGTGCCAGGGCACAGGCCGCCGAGGCCGCCGTGAAGGCCACGACCCCGAGGACGAACAGGCGGCGCCGGCCGGCGAGGTCGCCGAGCCGGCCGCCGGTGATCAGCAGCACCGCGAACGGCAGGGTGTAGGCGGTGCCGAACCACTGGACGTCGGAGACCGAGCCGCCCAGATCGGCGTGGACGGCGGGTGCGGCGACCTGGACGACGGTCGCGTCCAGCAGGTTCATCGCCTCGCCCAGCAGCAGGGCGGCCAGGGCGGGCCAGCGCCATCGGTGGGCCTCGGCGGGCCGCACGCGTTCCGTGGTCATGGGGTTCCTCTCGCACTCGACACGCGCCGGCCCGGACGGGCCGGCAGGGGTCAGCGTGCGAGTGCGAGGGAGGCAGGCTCCAACCAGACGGGAAGGTATGAGGAATTCTTCCCTCGCGCCTGTCCCCGGTGCAGAAAACTCACGTGCCGGGCGGCTGCCGCCCACCGCAGGAATGCGAGCGCGAACCAGGCAGGGAAAGGTGCGGGATCCTTCCCTCGTACCCGTCCCCGGTGCGGGGACCTCACACCCCGGGCGGCTACCGTCCCTCGTCCGGTGCGTCGAAGCGGGCCAGGTCGCGGAGCCAGGCCCGGGCCGTGCTGTCCGACGGGGCGCGCCAGTCGCCGCGCGGCGAGAGGGAACCGCCGGCCGAGACCTTCGGTCCGTTCGGCATGGCCGAGCGCTTGAACTGCGCGAACGCGAAGAAGCGGCGGCAGAAGACCTCCAGCCAGCGCCGGATCTCCGGCAGGTCGTACGCCACCCGCTCGGACTCGGGGAAGCCGGGCGGCCAGGCGCCGGCCTCCCGGTCGTGCCAGGCGTGCCAGGCCAGGAAGGCGATCTTCGACGGGCGGAATCCATGGCGCAGCACATGGAAGAGGGTGAAGTCGTGCAGCGCGTAGGGGCCGATCTTCGACTCGGTGGACTGCAGTTCCTCGCCGGGCACCAGCTCCGGGCTGATCTCCGTGTCGAGGATGGCAGCCAGCGTCCGGCCGGTCCCCTCGTCGACCTGGCCGCTGCTGACGACCCAGCGGATCAGGTGCTGGATCAGCGTCTTCGGCACACCGGAGTTGACGTTGTAGTGGCTCATCTGGTCGCCCACGCCGTAGGTGCACCAGCCGAGCGCCAGTTCCGAGAGGTCGCCGGTGCCGAGCACGATGCCCCCGCGCTGGTTGGCCAGCCGGAACAGGTAGTCGGTGCGCAGCCCGGCCTGCACGTTCTCGAAGGTGATGTCGTACACCGGCTCACCGGACGCGAACGGGTGGTCCATCTCCTGCAGCATGAGCCGTGCGGTCGGTGTGATGTCCAGCTCGGCCGCGGTGACGCCGAGCGCGCGCATCAGCTGGTGGGCGTTGTCCCTGGTGTGCTCGCTGGTGGCGAAGCCGGGCAGGGTGAAGGCCAGGATGTCGCTGCGCGGGCGGCCCGCGCGGTCCATCGCCCGGGCGGCGACGATCAGCGCATGCGTGGAGTCGAGGCCGCCGGACACCCCGATGACGACCTTGGGGCCGCCGATCGCAGCGAGCCGCTGCTGCAGGGCGGCGACCTGGATGTTGTAGGCCTCGTAGCAGTCCAGCGCGAGGCGGTCGGGGTCGGCGGGCACGAACGGGAGGCGTTCGACGCGGCGCCGCAGACCGAGGTCGGCCGTAGGCGGGTCGAGCCGGAACGGCACCCTGCGGAAGCCGCCGGTACGGGCGGCGTGGGTACGACGGTTGTCGTCGAACGTGCCCATCCGCTGCCGCTCCTGACGCAGCAGGTCGAGGTCCACGTCGGCCACCGCGATCTGATCGTCGAGCGGGAACCGCTCGGTCTCGGCCAGCAGCGCGCCGTTCTCGTAGATCATGGTCTGGCCGTCCCAGGACAGGTCGGTGCTCGACTCGCCGAGTCCGGCCGCCGCGTAGACGTACGCGGCGAGGCAGCGCGCGGACGCCGAGCGGCACAGCAGCCGCCGGTCCTCGGCGCGGCCGACCGTGATCGGGCTGCCCGAGAGGTTGGCGAGCACGGTCGCCCCGGCCAGCGCCGCCTCCGCGCTCGGGGGCACCGGCACCCACATGTCCTCGCAGATCTCCGCGTGCAGCACGAGGCCGCGGACGTCCTCGGCCTCGAAGAGCAGGTCCACCCCGAACGGCACGGTGGCGTCGGCCACCCGGATCGTGCCGCCGCGCTCGTCCTCGCCCGAGGCGATCTGCCGCCGCTCGTAGAACTCGCGGTAGTTCGGCGGGTAGGACTTGGGCGCGACACCGAGGATCCGGCCGCGGTGCACGATCACCGCGCAGTTGTAGATCCGGTGACGGTGGCGCAGCGGGGCGCCGACGACCAGCACCGGCAGCAGGTCCGCCGACCCGGCCACGATGGTCTGGAGCGCCTCTTCGACCTGGTCGAGGACCGCGTCCTGCAGCAGGAGGTCCTCGATCGAGTAGCCGGTCAGACAGAGCTCGGGGTAGACGGCGACGGCCACCCCCTCCTCGGCGCACCGGCGCGCCTGTCGCAGGACGGCCTCGGCGTTGGTGTGCGGGTCGGCGATGGCGGAGTGGCCCGTACACGCGGCGATGCGTGCGAAGCCGTGCTGGTAGATCGACCAGAAGTTCAACGGGGCTTCCTCAGGAGAACACGACGGATGGACACCTTGCAGTGGATCACATCCGGGGCGCGCGCCGTCGCCGGCCGACCCTCCGCGCTCACGGCTGCACGAGTCGGCCGGACTTCGGCGCTCACAGCTGCACGCCGGGCCTCGGCGCCCACAGCTGCACGAATCGGGCGGCCCCTCGTGCTCACAGCTGCACGAGTCGGCCGGGCCTCGGCGCGCGCGGCTGGGCGGGCCGGGGCAGGAGGCCGGCCGCCGTCGTGATGTCGCCGGTCAGCGGGCGGCCCTCGGTGCCGGCCGGCAGGGCGGCGGCCGCGACGGTGGAGGGCCGGCCGGCCCGGGGCAGGGCCGCAGGGCGTGCACAGGAGCACCGTACGCCTCCGTACGCCTCCGTACGCCTCCGCAGCACCGTCGGCGGGGCGGACCGGCGCGGCCGGTCCGAGGCCGGTGCCGTCGAGCACGACGCGGGTGCCCCCGGCCTCCGGGGACACCCGCGTCGTCGTGGCCACGGTCGCGCCCGTGCCGCGGTCGGTCAGCCGAGGCCGGCGGACTTCAACCAGGCCCTGGCGACGTCCATCGGTCAGCCGAGGCCGGCGGACTTCAACCAGGCCCTGGCGACGTCCATCGGTCAGCCGAGGCCGGCGGACTTCAGCCAGGCCTTGGCGACGTCCAGCGGGTCCTTGTTCTGCGACTGCACCTGGGTGTCCAGGTCCAGCAGGGTCGTCGTGTCCAGCTTGACGGAGACGGCGTCGAGCGCGTCGGCGCCCTTCTGGGGCAGGGCGCCCTTGTGGACGAGGGGCTGCACGTTCTCGTAGCCGAAGAGGTTCTTCGGGTCCTGCAGGACGACGAACTTCTGCTTGGTGATGGTCGGGTCCGTGGTGAAGATGTCCGCCACCTGCACGGCGTCCTTCGTCAGCGCCGCCTGGGTGAGCGGGCCGCCCGCGTCCAGCGCCTTGAAGGACTTGAACTCCAGGCCGTAGACGTCCTTAAGGCCGACCAGGCCCTGCCGGCGGGTCTGGAACTCCGGCGAGGCGCCGATGGCCACGTCCTTCGCGACGTCCTTCAGGTCGGCGATGGAGGACTTCTCGGTGAGGTGGTACTTCTTCGCGGTGCTCGCGTTGACCGTGACCGAGTCCTTGTTCTGCGCGGGCGAGGGCTTGAGCAGGCTCAGCTTGGAGTCCAGCTTGGCCTCGATGGCGGACGTGGTCTCCTCGACGGTCTTCGGGGCCGCCTTCTGGTCGAGGTAGGCCAGCAACGCGCCGTTGTACTCGGGCAGGACGGAGACCGAGCCGTTCTTGAGCAGACCGTAGGTGGTCTCGCGGCTGCCGATGTTCGGCTTGTAAGTGACCTTGATTCCCTTGGCCTTGAGGGCCTCGCCGTAGATGTCCGCGAGCAGGATGCTCTCGGCGAAGTTGTTGGATCCGACGACGACGGTGTCGCCGCCGGCCTTGTTGTCCGAAAGGGGGTCGTCGCCCTTGCCGTCGGAGGAGCTACAGCCCGCCAGCAGGGCCGTGGCCGCCGCAAGGGCGACCGCCGCCGCGCCTCGGTTCCTCCGGATGGGCCTGCTGATGCGCTTGGTGAAAGTCACCCATTGATCCAATCCAGCCAGTTCTAGACCAGTCAAGTGCATCCAGGTCACTGATTGGCTTCGATCTGCGATCAGTTGGCAGCGCCTTGTAACGGATTCTTGATAAAAGCCGTGCTCATTGACGCTTCAAGGACGCGGTAGTCTCACGGCAGTTGAAATCGGTCACAGCGGTGCACGGGGCCCGCTTCCGCCACAAGGCACCCCCCGAAGGAGGCCAGGTGTCCACGAACCAGGTGGACGCGCCCGCCCGGCATGCCCCGGTACACAGCGGTGTGCGGGGCTTCGCCGACCGCTGGCCCTTCCGGCGCAAGCTCAACCTGCTCGTCGGCATCCCGCTCGCCGTCGTCGCCGTCCTGCTGTGGTACCCGGTCACCGACCTGATCCAGCAGTCGGACAGCGCCGGATCGGCGGCCCGGCTGGTTCGGGACAGCGCACAGGTCGCCCGGCTGATGGACCGTGTGGAAGCCGAGCACCAGCAGGCGATCCTGCTCTCCGCACGCCATGAATCCGGCTACTCCAAGCCCTCGCTCGCCACCTACCGTGCCGCGCAGGAGGCGGTGGACGACCAGGTGAAGAAGGTGCGCGACACCTTCGGCGACCGGCTGCCGGACGCCGAGAAGCAGGCACTGAGGGATGTCGAAGGCCTGTCCAGCCTGCGCCAGAGCGTGGAGCGGGGCTATCTCCCGGCCGACAACATCGACCCCGCCTACACGGACGCGGCGAGCGGGGTGATCGACGGTCTGGGGCTCGACCGCAACACCACCCTCGCGACCACCTTCACCGGCAACCTGCTGGACTCCCTGCTGCGCACGGACGCCGCCCACGGCGCCTTCGAGACCAGCGTGTTCTCGGCGACCACCGGGGACACCAACGCGCTGATCGAGTTCACCAACGCGGTCGGCTCCTACGACCTCTACGCCCACCAGTCGGACCGCTTCTCCCGGTTCGCCACCGAGGACCAGGCCCGGCAGCTGGCCGGCATCGACCACACCCCCGCCCAGCTGAAGATCGCCGAGTCGTACGCCGAGCTGCAGATCGACCCCACCCGACTGGAGGCGGGCAGCCGGGAGGAGATACGCCGGGCCGTCCAGAGCGCGCTGGAGCACTACCCCGACTACCCCGAGCAGGCCGCCGCCCGGCTGAAGATGACCACCGCGCTGATCGGCCAGATCGCCGACCGCGCCGACGACGCCGCCTCCTCCGCGAAGTGGCGCGCGGGCCTGCTGCTGTGGTGCGCGGTCATCGGCTTCGCGCTGTGGATCGCCCTCGCGGTGCTGGTGCGCCGCTCGGTGATCCGGCCGGTGCAGGCGCTGACCGGGGCCGCGCGGGAGGTCGCCGACGTGGCCGGACGCGAACTGGCCCGGGTGGCCGACGACGACGCCGAGGACGACGGGCCGCCCCGGCTGCGGGACATGCCGGTCACGGCACGCGACGAGATCGGCGATCTGGCCGAGGCGTTCAACCGGGTGCAGACCACCGCCGGCGCCCTCCTGGAGCGCCAGGTGCTCAGCCGCCGCAACACCGCCGAGATGTTCGGCAACGTCGGCCGCCGCGTCAGCAACCTGACCACGCGCCAGCTCGCGCTGATCGATTCCGTGGAGCGCGGCGAGACCGACCCCGCGCTGCTGGAGCGCCTCTACTCCATCGACCACATCGCCGTACGCCTGCGCCGCAACGCCGACAGCCTGATGCTGCTCGCGGGCATCCGGGAGACCGGGCTGGACGACGGTCCCACGGCGCTGTCCAACGTCGTACGGGCCGCGCTCGGACAGATCGAGGGCTATCAGCGGGTACGGCTGTACGCCGCCTCGGACGCCCTGGTCGGACCGGACGTCATCGGCGACCTCACCCTGATGACGGCCGAACTGCTGGAGAACGCGGTGTCGTTCTCCCCCGAGGGCAGCCCCGTCGAGGTGACCGTGCGCTCCGGTGCCGACGGCGCGCACGTCGTCGTCACCGACCACGGCCTCGGCATGAGTGCCGAGCGCCTCGCCGAGGAGAACGCCCGCCTGATCCGCCGTGAACGCCTGGACCTGGTCCCGACGAAGGTGCTGGGCCTGTTCGTGGTCGGCGCGCTGGCCCGCCGCTGGGAGATCGGGGTCGAGCTGACCCACACCCCGGGCGGCGGCGTGACGGCCGAGGCGACCCTGCCGGCCGCCCTGCTGCTGACGCCGAGCCCGGTGGCGGAGCCGGTCGCCGTGGCACCGGCGGCGGCGGACGCCGCCTCCGGACCGGTACCGTCCGACTCCGCCGGGGAGCGGACCGGCGCCGCCGGCTCCCTGCCCCGCCGCCTTCCGAGCCGCGAGGCCGCCGTCCCCGGGGAGCGGCCGCAGCCCGTCCCCTCCGGCACCGCCCGCCCCCTGCGCCGCCGGGTGCGCGGGGCCACGCTCCGCACGACCGCCGGCACGACTGCCGGCACCGCCCAGGCCGTGCCGCAGGCGGCCCGCCCGCGTGACGCGGAGGCGGAGCGCAGCGAGCTGGAGGAGTTCGAGGCGGCGGTGGAACGCGCCCACCAGGACTGCGAGACCGGAAGCCACGCGCGACCCCACCCCGAGAGCGCTTCCGTCCTTCCGCCCGCGCCGACCCGGCGACCCCACCCCGAGGGCGACCCCGACCTTCCGCCCGCGCCGACCCGGCGACCCCGCCCCGAGGGCGACCCCGACCTTCCCTCCACGCCCACCCAGCCGCACGAGCAGAACCACCTTCCGGAAGGAGCCGAGCAGTGAGCACGTCGACAGGTGACACCCCGACGGGCGGCACCACGCCGACCGACCTGCAGGCAGCCGCAGCCGACTTCACCTGGCTGCTGCACCGCTTCGCGACCGAGACCGCCGGCGTCGTCGACGCCATCGCCGTCTCCTCCGACGGCCTGCTGATCGCCGTCTCCGAGCTGCGCGAGCGCGCCCACTCCGAGCGGCTCGCCGCGATCGTCTCGGGCATCACCAGCCTGGCCGCGGGCGCCTCCGGCAACTACGGCCTGGGCGGCCTGAACAAGGTCATCATCGATCTGGAGGGCGGCCATGTCATCGTCTCCGCGATCGGCAGCGGCGCCGTCCTCGGCGTGGTCGCCGACAAGGACGCCAAACTCGGCAACATCGCCTACGAGATGACGCTGTTCGCCAACCGCGCCGGTGGCGCGCTCAGCCCGCAGCTGGTGCTGGAGCTGAAGAACAGCGTCGGCGCCATCGGCTGAGACGTCCGCGCGGAGAGAAAGAGCTGACAGGCATGGCGGACGGCACCCCGGGCCCGGACCGGGAAGCGGACCCGGTCGGCCCCGCCCCCGCCGTGCGGCCGTTCCTGGTCACCGCCGGCCGGGTGGCGGACGCCGCCCCCGGCCGGTCGTTGCCCGTGGAGACCCAGGTGGTGGCCACCGCGGCCGGCCTCGACGCGCTCGGCCGGCTCTCCTTCGAGCGGTACGACATCGTCGCCGCCTGCCGGCTGCCGCAGTCGGTCGCGGAACTCGCGGCCCGGCTGCGGCTGCACCTCAACGTGGTCCGTGTGCTGGCCGAAGACCTGCGCGAGGCGGGGCAGCTGGCGGTCCACATACCCGATGCGGAAGCCACCCATGACGCCTCCGTCCTGCGCAGGGTCATCGACGGCCTGCGGGCCGTTCCCGACTCCCGAGGGGTACCGAGTGACACCGACTGAACCGCTCACCGGGGGCGTGGCCGCACCCGCCGCCGTACGGCCGCCGCTGCCGGTGAAGGTGGTGATCGCGGGCGGCTTCGGCGTGGGCAAGACCACCACCGTCGGCTCGATCTCGGAGATCGAGCCGCTGACCACCGAAGCCTCGATCACCGAGGTCGCGGCGGGCGTGGACGACCTCACGCACACCCCGCGCAAGACCACCACCACGGTGGCGATGGACTTCGGGTGCCTCACCATCGACCCGACCCTGAAGCTGTATCTGTTCGGCACGCCCGGGCAGGAGCGGTTCGGGTTCATGTGGGACGACATCGTGGAGGGCGCGGTCGGCGGCCTGGTCATCGTCGACACGCGCCGTCTGGACGACTGCTACGCGGCCGTCGACTACTTCGAGCACAAGGACATCCCGTTCGCGGTGGCGGTCAACGCCTTCGACGGCACGGTGGAGCACTCGCTGGACGAGGTCCGCTGGGCCCTCGACGTGTCCGAGGGCGTCCCGGTGGTGGTGTTCGACGCCCGGGAGCGCGGCTCCGTGCGGGACGCGCTGCTCGTCGTCCTGGAACTGGCGCTGGCCCGCACCGAGGAGCAGGGCCTCCCGGGAGAAAGGCCCTGAATCCTCAGTTGCCGCGGCGCACCCCCGGCGAGACCGCGATCCGGGACACGGCCCAGAACAGTGCGAGCGTCGCGAGCGCCATCCCGGCGACCAGGGTGGCGCCGCCGACGACCTTCTCGTAGTCCTTCTGGTAAAGGCCGTCGATGATGTAGCGGCCGAGGCCGCCGAAGCTGACGTAGGCGGCGATGGTGGCGGTGGAGACGATCTGGATGGCCGCCGTGCGCAGCCCGCTGAGCACCAGCGGGAGCGCGACGGGGAGTTCCACCTGCACCAGCACCCGCGGCTCGGACATCCCCATGCCCCGCGCCGCGTCCACCGGTGACGGGTCGAGGGAGCGGACCGCCTCGTAGGAGGTGACCAGGATCGGCGGTACGGCGAGCGCGACCAGCGGGATCATCACCGGCAGCTGCCCGAAACCGAGCCAGGTGAACATCAGCACCAGCAGGCCGAAGCTGGGCAGCGCGCGGCCGGCGGTGGCGATGAGGGCGAGGGCGTTGCCGCCGCGCCCGTAGTGGCCGGTGACCAGGCCGACGGGCAGGGCGATCGCGGCGGCGACGGCGAGCGCCTGCAGGGAGTAGAGGAGGTGCTCGGTGACGCGGGTGGGGATGCCGTCCTGGCCGTGCCAGTGCGCGCCGTCGCTGAAGAAGGCCTGGACGAAGTTGAGTACGTTCACCGGGTGGCACCCTTCCGCGGCATCCAGGGGGTCAGCAGGACACGGACGAGGACCAGCAGGGCGTCGACGAGGATCGCCAGGACCGCCGTGGTCAGCACGGAGTTCACGGCGAGTTCGGGCCGGTGGTAGATCTGCGCGTCGTTGAGCAGATTGCCGAGGGCGCCCTGGTTGCCGATGAGCATGCCGACGCTGACCAGGGAGATGCTCGACACGGTCGCCACCCTCAGGCCCGCGATGATCGCGGGTACGGCGATGGGCAACTGGACCTGGAGGTAACGCCGTACGGGTCCCAGCCCCATGGCCGTGGCGGCCGCGAGGGTCTCCGGCGGCACCGAGCGGACACCGTCCACGATGGCGGGGACCAGCACCACCAGGCTGTACACCGCCAGCGGGATCATCACCGTCGTCTCGCTCAGGCCGGTGTAGTCGATGAGGACGACGAAGAAGGCCAGGGACGGGATGGCGTACAGCACGGTGGTCACGCCGAACACGGGCGGATAGAGCCAGCGGAACCGCACGCACAGCTGGGCCACCGGCAGCGAGACGAGCAGTCCGGCCAGCACCGGCAGCAGGGCCTCCCGCAGATGCAGGCCGATCAGCCCGAAGTAGCCGTACTGGAGGTCGCTCGGAATGTCGAAGAAGCCGCTCATCGCACGGCCTTCGCGTCCTGCCGGCCGCCCCCGGCGTGGGCGGCGCGGATCGCCTCGCCGATCACCTGCTGGGAGACGACACCGACGGCACGCCCCTCGTCGTCCACGGCCACCGCCCAGCCGGTCGGCGACAGAACGGCCCCGTCGAGCGCGGTGCGCAGCGAGTCCCTGCCGGGCACGAACGGCCGCCCGAACGGCAGCAGCCGGTCCCGGTCGACCGGGCCGGCGGTGAGGTCGTCCGGCGCACCCCAGCCGAGCGGCCTGCCGTCGGTGTCCGTCACCAGGAGATGGGGGGCCGGGCCGGGAGAGGCGAGCTTCTCCGCGCTCGCGTCGATCGCGACCACGGGCGCGGTCTGCAGCTCCAGTTCGCCCGAGGAGAAGAAGGACAGCCGCCGGATGCCCCGGTCGGCGCCGAGGAAGTCCTCCACGAAGCGGTCGGCTGGCGCGCTGAGCAGTTCGGCCGGCGGGGCGAACTGGGCGAGCCTGCCGCCGGTGCGCAGCACGGCGACCATCGTGCCCAGCTTGATGGCCTCGTCGATGTCGTGGGTGACGAAGACGATGGTCTTGCCCAGCTCGTCCTGGATCCTGAGGAGTTCGTCCTGCAGGACCTTGCGCACCACCGGGTCGACCGCGGAGAACGGCTCGTCCATCAGCAGGACCGGCGGGTCGGCGGCGAGCGCCCGGGCCACGCCGACGCGCTGCTGCTGGCCGCCGGAGAGCTGGTACGGGTACCGCTTGGCGAGCGCGGTGTCGAGCCCGACCCGCTCCATCAGCTCCGCCGCGCGCGCCCGTGCCTTCTGCTTGCTCCAGCCGAGCAGCCGGGGCACGGTCGCGATGTTGTCGAGGATGGTGCGGTGCTGGAAGAGACCGGCGTTCTGGATGACGTATCCCATCGAACGGCGCAGGGTGTTGACCGGCTGCTGCCGGATGTCCTGGCCGTCGAGGAGGATGCTGCCCTCGCTGGGGTCGACCATCCGGTTGATCATCCGCAGGGTCGTCGTCTTGCCGCAGCCGGAGGGGCCGACGAGGACGGTGATCGCGCGGTCCGGTATCTCCAACGACAGCCCGTCGACGGCCACCGTGCCGTCCGGGTACCGCTTGGTAACTGCATCTATCCGTATCAAAACGCCGCGTACCCTTCGGATTTGGCGAAGCCTGGGCCGTTGCCGGGAGAACCTGGTCCGTTGCCGGGAGAGTCTAGACGGCGAGTGTTTCAGCACTTTGGCGGGACAGTGACCGCAACCCTGCGTGACCGGACCCTGTCTGACCTGTGAGTTGGCTCGCGTTCGCCCTGACACCGACAGCGGTCCGCCCCGCCCGGCTCGCCGGGCTCGCGGTCAAGTCATCGCGGGAGTCGCGGTCATCGCGGTCAGGCCGTCAAGGTGTGCACGCTCACCCCGTCACCCCGTCACCCCGTCACCTCGACGCCGTCCAGCATCTCCGCGGCCGACTGCCGCGGGTGCGGCCGGGCCGCGAGGACCGCCACGTCGTCCTCCGCGTGACGCGCGTCCAGGGTGGTCAGGATGGTGTCCAGAACCTCGTCCACGCCGTGGCCGGCGGTGAAGCGCAGGGCGGACAGGCGGGCCATGGAGCTGTCGATGTCCTCGCCGCGGCGCTCGACGAGCCCGTCGGTGAAGAGCACCAGGGTCTCGTCGGAGGCCAGCTTGTGGGTGGCCGACTCGTAGCCGCCGAAGCCGGTGCCGAGCGGTGGCCCGACGGGCACGGGCAGCGGTGCGGCCAGGCCGTCTTCGCTGATGAGCACCGGCGGCAGATGACCGGCGCTGGCGAGTGTGATCTGCCCCCGTCCCGGGTCGATCCGCGCGAGCAGACAGGTGGCCGGCCTCCGGTCGGCCTCGCCGGAGGCGATGTCGTCCATCTGCCGCAGCACCCGGTGCGGGGGCAGGTCGGAGGAGGCGATGTAGCGCAGTGAGGAGCGGTAGGCACTCATGTCGACGGCGGCCTCCAGACCGTGGCCCATCACATCGCCGACGACCAGCAGCGTACGGCCGAAATGGAGCCGTACGGTCTCGCACCAGTCGCCTCCGACCAGCACCCGGCTGCTGCCGGCCGGCAGGTAGCGGATGGCGACGTCCAGGTTCGGGTGCGGCCGGCCGGGCTCCGCGAGCAGCGCGCGTTGCAGGTCACCGGCCGTCCGGCTGACCTGGTCGTAGGCGCGGGCGTGCCGGATGTGGGAGGTGGCGCGTTCGGCGAGGAGAGTGAGCTGCTCGGCCTCCGAACGGGTGAACCGCGCTCCGTGCCGCCCCGTGACCAGGACACCGTACTGATCGCTTCCGCTGGTCAGCGGCACGCAGAGCGCGGGCAGCCCGCGGAGGTTCGGTGGCTGCTCGATCCATGGCTCCGGCTGTCTGTCGGCCGCCGGGGTACCCGCGTCCCGGGCCACGGCCATCGCCCACCGGGCATCGGGCAGCACATCCTCCTCACCGGCGATCGACTGGTATCCGGAGACCGTCTTGCCGATGCGGCGCATGATCGCGGCCGCGCCGCCGGTCAGCCGGACGGTGGCCCGGGTCAGCTCGTTGCAGGTCGTCTCCTCGTCGAGCGTGGTGCCGATCCCCGCGGCGGCGGCCCGCAGCTCCTCCAGTCGCACCGTCCCGCTCTCCGGCTCGCCGGCTCCGTCGTCGCGGCGGTGACCGTGGGGAGGCATGGGTCTGCGACGGGCCTGGATCCAGCGCGCGACACCCATCACCTTCACAGAATCTCAAACCGGAGCGGGCCGGGCACCAGTCCCTGATGTCCCGGCCGCCCCGTGAGCCCCGGTGAGGTCAGGCCTCGTCCGGCTCCAGCCGCAGCGAGATGCTGTTGATGCAGTACCGCTGGTCGGTGGGGGTCGGGTAGCCCTCGCCCGCGAAGACATGGCCGAGGTGGGAGCCGCACCGGGCACAGCGCACCTCGGTGCGGACCATGCCGTGCGAGCGGTCCTCGATCAGTTCCACCGCGTCGCTGTCCTTCGGGTCGTAGAAGGACGGCCAGCCGCAGTGCGACTCGAACTTGGTCGTGGAGGTGAACAGCTCGGCCCCGCAGGCCCGGCAGGAGTACACGCCCCTGGTCTTGGAGTCCGTGTACTCACCGGTGAAGGCCGGCTCGGTGGCGGCCTCGCGCAGCACGGCGTACTCGGCCGGAGTCAGCTCCGCGCGCCACTGCTCGTCCGGCTTCTCGACGTCGTACGACATGAGCCTCAGCCCCTCTACTGCTGCGACAGACGGTCCAGGATCTGCGGGCCCAGGTCGGTCACATCACCCGCGCCCATGGTGAGAACGAGATCACCGGGCTTCGCCATTCCCGCGATCGCCGCCGGGATCTCCGCCTTGTCGGACACGGCGGTCACGTCGGCGCCCGCCGCGCGCGCGGCCTCGATGATCAGCTCGCTGGTCACCCCGGGGATCGGGTCCTCGCGGGCCGGGTAGATGTCGAGCACGAGGGAGGCGTCGGCGAGGGCCAGCGACTGGCCCATCTCCTTGCCCAGCTCCTGGGTGCGGGAGAACAGGTGCGGCTGGAAGACGACGAGGATGCGCGCGTCACCGGCGGCGGCCCGCATGGCCTCCAGGTCGGCGGTCATCTCGGTGGGGTGGTGGGCGTAGGAGTCGATCACCTGCACCCCGGCCGCCTCGCCCTTGAGCTGGAGGCGACGCTTGACACCGGTGTAGGCGGCCAGCGCGGGCGCCAGCTCGGCGGCGGGAATGCCCAGGGCGGCACCGGCGGCCAGCGCGGCGACCGCGTTGTGCGCGTAGTGACGGCCGGGCACGGAGACCGCGAAGGTCAGCTCCTGCCCCCCCAGCACGGCGGTGACCTGGCTCTTCAGCCCCTGCGGTACGACGGCCAGGACCCGCACATCGGCGTCCTCGGCCTCGCCGTACGTCACGGTCTTCACCGTGCCGGCCAGCCGCCGCGTCAGCTCGCGCGCGCCCTCGTGGTCGGCGGAGATCACCAGGGTGCCGCCGGGGACGATCTTCCCGGCGAAGGCCTCGAAGGACTCGTAGATCTCGTCCATCGAGGCGTAGTTGGCGTGGTGGTCCAGTTCGACGTTGAGGACGATGGCGACCTCGGGCGCGTACTTGTGGAAGCTGCGGTCCGATTCATCCGCCTCGGCGACGAAGATGTCGCCGTCGCCGTGCAGCGCGTTCGAGCCGGGCGCGTCCAGGTCGCCGCCGATGGCGTACGACGGCTCCAGCCCCAGCTCGGAGAGGGAGACGGCCAGCATGGAGGTGGTGGTGGTCTTGCCGTGGGTACCGGCCACGGCGATCGGACGCAGCCCCTGCATCAGCGCGGCCAGCGCGTCGGACCGGTGCACCACCGGAATCCCCAGCTCGGCCGCGCGGGCCAGCTCCGGATTGTCCTTGCGGATCGCCGACGACACGACGACACAGCTGGCGTCGTCGGCGAGGTGCCCGGCGGCATGCCCGATGTGCACGGTGGCGCCCAGCGCCCGCAGCGCCTCGGCGGTCGCCGACTCCTTGGCGTCACTGCCGGCCACCTCGGCCCCGCGCTGCGCAAGGATCTTGGCGATCCCCGACATCCCGGCGCCGCCGATGCCGATGAAGTGCGGTCGGTCCATGGCGGTGGGAAGTCCGGGTGCCATGCGTGTCTCCATAAGATCCGGTACGAGGCTGAGCAGCCCTAGCCTATGCGCTGGAGCACGGGTCGCCCTGCAACGGGCCCCGCCGGTCCGGACCGGGGCACGGCGAACTCCGCGACCGGTCCGCGACGCACCGCACACGCACCGCGCCGGCACCCGCACCCGCACCCGCACCCGCACCCGCACCCGCACCACTGGTACCCGCGCCCGGAACGGCACCCACGGTTTCCCGGAGCGGAGCGACTACGCCTTGCTGTGCGAGAACAGCTTCAGCACCGGCACGCCCACCTTGTGCCGGGCCCGGGAGGCCCAGTCCCGGTGGAAGAACTCCTCCACGTAGTGCGGGTCGGTCAGCACGATCACCTCGTCGGCGCCGGCCTCGGCGACCAGGGACTTCAGCGCATCCAGCGGATGATCCTCGACCAGCCGTCCCTCGGCCTCGCTGCCGGCCGCCCGCAGAGCCGTCAGGGAGACGACGAGCGCCTGCTGTCCGACGCTCCTGGCCTCGTCGCCCTCGGGCGTCCCACCCTCACGAACGGCCTCGTCCAGTTCCCCGAGCGCGATGTCGTCGATGGCCCGCAGCAGGCGGTCCGCCTGGTCGCCGCGCGGCTGGAGCAGCACATGGAAGGCGACCGCTTCGTCTCCGTGCAAGGTGGTGACGAACTCCACGTCGGCGGACGTCAGGGCCTTCTCGATCATCAGAACGCTTGTGAACACCAGGCGCCTCTTCTCCTCCGTGGGCCCGGCAGGGCCCTGCGGAAACCATCCTGCCCCGTGATCGCACGGGTAGTGCCGGACTTAGTGTGCCCGCCGAAAGCAAAACGGAATGGCAGATTCCGCCGATTTTCAGAACCGACGGTAGCGACCGAACAGAAATCCGCTCTCTTCCAGCAGGGACACGAGCTCGAACCGGCGCGGGACGGCGACGGACGGCCCGCCCGCGATGCGCTGCGCGCCCCCCGCGGTGAGCATCGGCGAGAGGGTCAGGCACAGCTCGTCCAGCACCTCCGCGGCCACCAGCTGGCCGAGCAGCCGGGGCCCGCCCTCGGTGAGCTGCCGGGTGTGGCCGAGATCGGCGAGAGCGCGCACCGCGCGGGCGGGGTCGACACCCGTGCCGTCCCCGGCGACGACGACCCGGGCCCCGGCCTTCTCGGCCGCGGCGATCCGGTCCGGGCCCGCGGCGGCGCCGGTGAGGATCACCGTGGGCACCAGGGGCGAGGTGAACAGCGGGAGGGAGAAGTCCAGGTCCAGGCCGGCGGTGACGACCGCGACCGCCGGGGCCGGGCCCTGCCCGGCGGCCCTGCGGGCCTCCGCGAACTCCGCACGCGCGCGTGCGGGGCGGTACCCCTCCTGACGTACCGTTTCCGCGCCCACCACGATCACATCGGCGAGCGCGCGCAGCGTGCCGAAGACGCGCATGTCGGCCGCGCCGGAGATGGGCTGCGAGCGCCCCTCGTGCTGGGCGGCGCCGTCGAGCGTCGAGACCATGTTGGCCCGCAGCCACGGCCGCGGGGCGCCGGCGCCCGGCTGCGGGTAGGCGTAGGCGGCGGCCAGCTCGGCAAGGCTCCACTCGCGGTCCACGAGGGCATCGGCCCCGGCAGGCCCACCGGGCGCACTGGGCGCATGGGCGTCGGCGGTGCCGGCCGCACCCCTCGCCTCCGCCCCTTCCTCGCCCCCGCAGAAGGCCCGGGCTGGTGTCTCGTCGGTCACAGGGAACAGGCGTCGCATGACGTGCAGTGTGGCACGGCGCTTAGCATGGATAGCCGTGTCATCCTCCACTGCCGCTCCCGGTTCCGGCCCCCTGTTCGATGCGGGCCCCCAGTCCCTGTGCGCCCGCGAGCCGCACGTCCCCGCCGACCGTCTGGTCGCCGAGATGGTGCCGCCGCCGCGCTTCGACTCGGTCCGCTTCGCCACGTACATCCCGGACCCGAACCAGCCCAGCCAGACCGAGGCCGTACAGGTGCTGGAAGGCTTCGCGGCCGGACTGGGCGGCGCGCACGCCTCCGGCGCCGGCCGGCGCGGCCTCTTCGGTTTCGGCCGGGCCAAGGCGCCGAAGGCCCCGGCCGGCCCCCGCGGTGTCTACCTGGACGGCGGCTACGGCGTCGGCAAGACCCATCTGCTCGCCTCCCTGTGGCACGCCACTCCGGCCGAGCCGGCGCTCAAGGCGTTCGGCACCTTCGTGGAGCTGACCAACCTGGTCGGCGCGCTCGGCTTCCAGAAGACCGTGCAGACGCTCAGCGGCCACCGACTGCTGTGCATCGACGAGTTCGAGCTGGACGACCCGGGCGACACCGTGCTCGTCTCCACGCTGCTCGGCAAGCTGGTCGAGGCGGGCGTGGCGCTCGCGGCCACCTCCAACACGCTGCCCGGCAAGCTCGGCGAGGGCCGGTTCGCGGCGGCCGACTTCCTGCGCGAGATCCAGGGCCTGTCCGCCCACTTCCGCGCCCTGCGCATCGACGGCGAGGACTACCGCCACCGCGGCCTGCCCGAGGCCCCGGCGCCGTTCACCGACGAAGAGGTGACGAAGGCGGCGTACGCCACCGAGGGCGCCTCGCTGGACGACTTCCCGCACCTGCTGGACCACCTGGCCCGGGTGCACCCGAGCCGGTACGGCGCCCTGGCCGACGGCGTGACGGCGGTGTGCCTGACCGACGTGCAGCCGGTTCCGGACCAGTCGACGGCGCTGCGGCTGGTGGTGCTGGCGGACCGCCTGTACGACCGCGAGGTGCCGGTGCTGGCCTCCGGACTGCCGTTCGACCGGCTGTTCAGCGAGGAGATGCTGAACGGCGGCTACCGCAAGAAGTACTTCCGCGCGATATCCCGGCTCACCGCGCTGGCCCGGGACGCCAAGGGTCTCGTCGGCTCGTAGCCGACATCCCATTAATCGATCACCGCCCTGCGCGTCAAGGGCTGGATTGCGCCATGCAACCAGCACTTTTCACGCTCTCTCGGGTTCGTAACGCCCAGTTAACCCTGCAAAGGACTTTGCAGGGTTAACGTGTTTCTTGACCATCCGTTGACCAATGCTTGGCGCGGGCAAGAGACGTGAACTTCCGGAAGGGGGGCGCATGTTCCGAGGTGCAACGGCACGGACCGTGATCGCCCTCTTTACCGTCACCCTGCTCGCCCTCCAGCTCTTCGCACTCACCGGAACCTTCGCATCCGCGCATACGCTCGGTCAGGCGAAGGCCAAAGCCACATCCGGAACCGTGCTCTCCCCGAACCCCGTGCGCAACGGGTGGGACACGCTCCGCGACGGCGGCTGCACACAGCAGCCCCCGGGGACCCAGCACCTGCGCGACCGGCAGCGCGGCTCCGCCTGCGGGTGGGCGCCCGAGCACCCGCCGATATCCGGGCGGACGGCCGCCCGGCAGGCCCCGGACGCCTCCGGTGCCCCGCACCACCGCACCACGAGATCCTCCAGAGCCCACGCCCCGGCAGCGCTTCAGGTCTTCCGCTGCTGAAGGCCCGGCTCCTCCCCCACGAACGTCGTGCAAGCCCGACGCGCCAGTGCTGCGCGCCAGGAGGAATCCACACATCATGCAGCCCCTCATCGACAACGCCCGTACCTTCGGACAGCGCCCTGAGGAGTTCGCCAGACTCGCCGAAGGCCAGTCCCCGCAGGTGCTGTTCATCACCTGCTCCGATTCCCGGGTCGTCCCGGCCCTGATCACGGGGGCCCGCCCCGGCGAGCTGTTCGAGCTGCGCACCGCGGGCAACATCGTCCCGCCGTACATCTCACAGCACCCCACCAGCGAGGCCGCCACCATCGAGTACGCCGTGGAGGTGCTCGGCGTCCGCGACATCGTCGTCTGCGGCCACTCGCACTGCGGCGCCGTCGGCGCGCTGGTGCGCGGCGACGACCTGACCGCCGTACCCGCCGTCCGCGACTGGCTGGCGCACGCCACCCCGCGCCCGGCCGGCACGGCCGAGGACCCGGAGGTCGCCGAGGGCGTCCAGAGCCATGTGCTGACCCAGCTGCTGCGGCTGCGCTCCTACCCGTGCATCGAGCGCGGGCTGGCGCAGGGCCGACTCGGCCTGCACGCCTGGTACTACGAGGTCCACACCGGCGCCGTACGTGCGCACCACCCGCAGACCGACACCTTCGAAGCCCTGTGAGCGCGCCGATGAACAGCTCTCTCATATCCCGTTTCCCCCATCTCAGGCAGGACTTCGCCGCTTCCCTCGTCGTCTTCCTGGTCGCGCTTCCGCTGTGCGTGGGCGTGGCCGTCGCCTCCGGGGTGCCGGCCGAGCTCGGGCTCGTCACCGGCATCGTGGGCGGCCTCGTCACCGGGCTGATGCGCGGCAGCAGCCTCCAGGTGTCCGGGCCCGCCGCCGGGCTGACCGTGCTCGTCTTCGAGGCGGTCAAGGAGTTCGGTCTGCCGGTGCTCGGCGCCGTCGTGCTCGTCACCGGACTGCTCCAGATCCTCATGGGCACGCTGAAGCTGGGCCGCTACTTCCGGGCCATCTCGGTCTCGGTCGTCGAAGGGATGCTGGCCGGGATCGGTCTGCTCCTGATCGCCGGTCAGCTCTACCCGGCCATGGCCGCGAAGGCCCCCGACTCGGGCCTCGGCAAGGTGGCCGGGCTGCCGGGCGCGTTCCTGGACGCCCTCGGCGACGGGACGGCGCTCACCTCGCTGGCCCTGTCCGCGGGCACCGTCGCGGTCCTGGTGCTGTGGAAGCACGCGCCGGCGAAGCTGCGTACGGTGCCCGGCCCGCTCGCCGCGGTCGGACTCGCCACGCTGGCCGCGCCGGTGCTGACCCAGCCGGTGGCGACCGTCGAGGTGAAGGGGCTGCTGGGCGCCGTCCAGCCGCCGCCGCTGAGCGCCTTCGCCGATCTCGCGGGGGTCGGGGTGCTCGGCACCGTCGTCGCGTTCACGCTGATCGCGTCCGCCGAGTCGCTGTTCAGCGCGGCGGCCGTGGACCGGCTGCACGACGGGCCGCGCACCGCGTACGACAAGGAGCTGGTCGCCCAGGGCGCGGGCAACGCGGTCTGCGGGCTGCTCGGCGCGCTGCCGATGACCGCGGTGATCGTGCGCAGCGCGGCCAATGTGCAGGCGGGCGCCCGTACGAAGGCCTCCCGCGTGCTGCACGGCGTCTGGCTGCTGCTGTTCGCCGCCCTGCTGCCGGGCGTGCTCGCCCACATCCCGATCCCGGCGCTCGCGGGCATCCTGCTCTACTCCGGCGCCAAGCTCGTGCCGGTCAGGGCGCTGACCGCGCTGTGGCGCCGGCACCGGGGCGAGGCGCTGGTCCTGGGCGTCACCGCGGTGTCGATCGTGGCGGTCGGCATGTTCGAGGGTGTGCTCATCGGAGTCGCCCTGGCGGTGGTCAAGACGGCCTGGGAGGCCTCGCACCTGAGGCTGGAGGTCATCGACAAGGGCGCCGGCCCCATCGAGGCGTACCTGTCGGGCAACGCGACCTTCCTGCGGCTCCCGAAGATCCTCGACAGCCTGGAGTCGCTGCCCCAGGACCGCCCGGTGCGCCTGAACCTGTCCGGTCTGCACCATCTGGACCACGCCTGCCGTACGGCCCTGGAGAACTGGGCCGAGCGGCACAGCGCGGCCGGTACCGAGCCGGTCCAGGTGACGGAGCCGGAGGAACCGGCCAGAGCCACGGCCGCCTGAACCGGCGGCCGCCCCCGGGCCGGGGTGCCGACGCCCGTCGGCACCCCGGCCCGACCCCTGCTGCCCGGCCCGAACCCTGCCGCCGGGCCCATGCCCCGAAACGCCGCTGCCGGCTCTCGTGACGTCCGTCCCGGACCCCGCTGCCCGGCCCATGGCTTCCGTCTCGGGCCGGGCATATCGTTACAGCAGCGGACAGAACGTCGGCCTCTCGGTAAGGAGGTCATCATGCTTCAGGAACTGGTGGGCGCCGCCGCCGCGCTCGGTTCCGTCGGCCTCGTGTACTTGGCGATGGCAGCGCGGGTGGTCAAGCAGTACGAGCGCGGTGTGCTGTTCCGGCTCGGGCGGGTCACGAGCGAGGTGCGCAATCCGGGCCTGAACCTGGTGATCCCGTTCGTGGACCGGCTGCACAAGGTCAACATGCAGATCGTGACGATGCCGGTCCCCGCCCAGGAGGGCATCACCCGCGACAACGTCACCGTGCGCGTGGACGCGGTCGTCTACTTCCGGGTGGTCGACGCGACGAGCGCACTGGTGAAGGTCGAGGACTACAAGTTCGCGGTCTCGCAGATGGCACAGACCTCGCTGCGCTCGATCATCGGCAAGAGCGACCTGGACGATCTGCTCTCCAACCGGGAGAAGCTCAACCAGGGCCTGGAGCTGATGATCGACAGCCCCGCGGTCGGCTGGGGCATCCAGGTCGACCGGGTGGAGATCAAGGACGTGTCCCTGCCGGACACGATGAAGCGGTCCATGGCCCGTCAGGCCGAGGCCGACCGGGAACGCCGGGCCCGGATCATCAACGCCGACGCCGAACTGCAGGCCTCCAAGAAACTCGCCGAGGCCGCCGAGCAGATGTCCGACCAGCCGGCCGCGCTCCAACTGCGGCTGCTGCAGACGGTGATGGCGGTGGCGGCCGAGAAGAACTCCACGCTGGTCCTGCCCATCCCGGTGGAGCTGCTGCACTTCCTGGAAAAGGGGCCGCAGCAGCCCGCGCCGAACGGTGACGGAGGGCAGCGTTCCGGCTAGCGTGCCGGGCATGCGCAAGGGCTGGTTGACCGCCGTGGCCGTGATGGCCGTCGCTTCGGGGTGCGGGGAGGGCGGCGGCCCGGGGTCCGCCTCCTCCGCGCCCTCCAGGCCCTCGGTCTCCTCGTCCACCGCCCACCGGCTCACGGTCACGAGCCTTGCGTACGCCGACGCCGGCACGATCCCGCGCCGCTACACCTGCGACGGCGAGAACGTCTCACCCCCGCTCGCCTTCATCGGCGTACCCACGCGCACCGCCTCCCTGGCCTTCCTGCTCCAGGACCCCGACGCCCCGCGCGGCACCTTCACCCACTGGCTGGCCTGGGACATCGACCCGCACACCAGACGTCTCACGGCCGGCGAGCAACCGCCCCGAGCGGCCGAGGGCCGCAACGGCTTCGGCGGGACGGGGTACCACGGCCCGTGTCCGCCCCGCGGCGACCGCCCGCACCGCTATGTCCTCACGGTCTACGCCACCGACCGCCGCCCGGACCTCGCCCCGACCGCCACCGCCGACGACCTGCTGCACGCCCTGTCCGGCCACACCCTCGCCACAGGCACTCTGACCGGCCGTTACGGACGCTAGAGCGGCCCACGCCCCGGACACCCACCGCCCGCGCCCCAGACGCCCGCCGCCCGAGGCCCGGACACCCACCGCCCGCGCCCCAGACGCCCGCCGCCCGAGGCCCGGACGCCCGCTGCCCGGAGCACGGACGGCGGTGCCCCCCACTCGCGCGGGGGATATAGCGGAGCACACTCGATCAATTAGTACTATTTTCATACCGTGATCCCAGTTGCACTCCGCGTCACCGCCGTCTGCGCCCTCGGCGCAGCCCTCGCCGCCTGCGGTACCGCAGGCTCTCCCGACGCCGCGCGCCCGGCCCATGCCAAGCCCGCGGCCGCCTCCCCGTCCGCCACGCGTCCGCCCGTCCTCACCCCGGGCCCGGGCCGCCTGACCCCGGTGTTCGAGCACGGTCCGCGCACCCTCGGCAAGACCGTCGCGCTGACCTTCGACGCCGACATGACCGCCGACGAGGGGCCCCGCGCCGCCGCCGGCGAGCACTTCGACAACCCGGACCTCATCGGCACCCTGCGCACGTTGAAGGTGCCGGCGACCATCTTCATGACCGGCCGGTGGGCCGAGCAGTACCCGGCCCAGGCCCGATCCCTCGGCCACGACCCGCAGTTCGAGGTCGCCAACCACTCCTACAGCCACTACGCGTTCACGGAGGACTGCTACGGCCTGCCGACCGTGGGCGCGGACCGGATGAAGACGGACGTCGAGCGGGCGTACGCCTCCCTCCGCAAGGCGGGCGTGCCCAACCCGCTGCCGTACTTCCGCTTCCCCGGCGGCTGTTACGACAACAAGGCGCTGCGCGCGCTCAGCAGCATCGGGGTGACCGCGGTGCAGTGGGACGTGGTGAGCGGTGACGCGTTCGCCACGGACGCCGACGCGGTCGTCCGGCAGGTCCTGGACGGGGTGAAACCCGGCTCGGTCGTCATCATGCACTGCACCCGCAGCGCCGCCCCGACCACCGAACGGGTCGTCCGCAAGGTCGTGCCGGAGCTGCGCAAGCAGGGGTACCGGTTCGTGAAGGTCTCCGAGCTGATCGGCGAGACGAACGGCCGACGGTGACCCTCCTGGGCCGAGAACCCGTCCTGGGCCCAGGTATCCGTCCTGGGCCCAGGACCGTTCTGCTCAGGGTGACCGGCGGGCGGTGAGCGCGCAGGCCGCCGCGAAGGCCGCGGCGGTGACCAGGGCCGCCCCGGCCAGCGGCAGCAGCGGCACCGGGACCCGGCCGGACTGCGAACCGGTCACCAGACCGCTCACCGCGGCCTGGGCCGGGGAGCCCGCGAGCACCACCGACAGCAGGGCGGCCAGCAGCGTCGCCGGCACCGCACGGCCGGTGGACCGCAGCAGCGGCCGGTTGGTCAACGCACCGACGGCACTGCCCAGCAGGGCACAGACGAGGGCGGCCAGGAGCCCGGCTCCCCCGGCCCTGATGGGTGGGACGTGGATCCGGTGGCCGTTGCTCGCCGGATCGCTGACCAGCGTCACGACCAGTGTCGCCGCCACCCCGAGCAGCGCCGAGGCCAGCAGCGCCGTCAGCAGGCAGGCCAGGTGGGCACGGGCGGGGCCGCGGACGGCGGCGACGCAGACACGGGCTGCCTCCGGCTCGCCCGTGACACAGATCCGCACCAGCCAGGCGGCCACCGGCAGCAGGGCGGCGGCCGCATAGCCGAGCGAGTCGAGCACCGGCTGGCCGCTCTGCACGCCGACCGCGAGGAAGGCGGCGTACAGGATCACCGGCGGCAGCCAGCGCTGGGAGCGCAGCAGCAGGTCGGCCTGGTAGCGGAGAAGTGCGGTCATGAGCTGCTTCCGGGATCGGGACGGCTGGTGCCGTCGGGCCCGACGCTCACCACGTGCCAGGACGGACTCGCCGTCAGCAGGGCACGCAGGGCGACGTCCGAGTGCGAGGCGGGGACGGTGAGACGGTGGGTTCCGGGAGTGGTCTCCACCGCCGCGACGACGGTTTGCACCACGTCGGACGGCAGCTGCCGGCCCGGCGGTCCCTGTACGACGACGAGGGTGACCGGCCCGGCGCCGGCCTCCGGTGAACTCCCGCCGTCCGCACCGCGCTCGAGGCCGCCCCCGACGACGGTGTACGTCGCGTCGGGCGCCCCGGCCAGGCGGCGCGGATCGTGGTCCACGAAGACGACGGCGCCCCCGGCGGCCGTCCGCTCGGCCACCGCCCGCTCCAGCTCGGCCCGCGCGGCCGCGTCCAGCCCGGTCCACGCCTCGTCCAGCACCAGCAGTTCCGGCTCGGCGAGCAGGGCCTGGGCCACGGCGACCTTCTGGCTGCTGCCCTTGGACAGGCGGGACATGGGGGTGGCCGCGTAGGCGGAGGCGCCGAACCGTTCCAGCCACGTGCCGGCGGCGCCGGCGGCGGTCCTGCGGGACAGGCCGCTGATGGTGCCGAGGTGGGTCAGGTAGCCGGAGGCGGTGAAGGGGAGGGCCGAGGGGAAACGCTCCGGGACGTAGGCCGTGCGGGGGCGGCCCGTGATGCGGCCCTCGCTCGGGGTGTCCAGGCGGGCGACGAGCCGCAGCAGGGTGGACTTTCCCGTGCCGTTCGTTCCTTCGATGCGGGTCAGAGTGCCGGGCGCCACCGTTAAGTCGACGCCGCGCAGCACCCAGGGGCCGCGGATGCCGTAGCGGCGGCCCACGGCGGTCAGTCGCAGGTCACGTTGCATGACAGGATTCTGTCCGGTCCCGCCGCAGGGGTTGATCACGGGCCCCGGTCCTGCCGCAGAGGTCGGTCACGCGCCCGGTGGGCAGGACGCCCGCGGCCCCTCGCGCCCACGCCACGGAGCCGCACAAGGGGCGCGGTCCCGCGCCCTTTAGGGTTGGCTGATGTGAGCCGAGATTCATCGCACCCTGGTGACAGTCCCTCCAGTCCCTCCAGTCCCTCCAGTCCCTCCAGTCCCTTCCAGGCCGAGCGCAACGCCCGCGACGAGACGCCGCAGTTCGTGCTGCCCCTCGTCGTCCGGATCGAGCGGAGCGCTCCTCCTGCCCGTACCGACGCGCTGGAGACGGCCGCCCGGGCCGTGCTCGTCCTGCTGGGCGACGAACGGGCCGTCGGGGACGGCGAGTGGGCCCAGGCCGTACGGGACTGGGAGGACGCGCGGATCCGGAAGGTCGTGCGGCGGGCCCGGGGCGCCGAGTGGCGGCGGGCCGAGGCGCTGCCCGGGATCACGGTGACCGGCAAGTCCGCGGAGATACGGGTCTTCCCGCCGGTCC
This sequence comes from Streptomyces sp. NPDC107581, assembly GCF_055657175.1. Taxonomy (NCBI): domain Bacteria; kingdom Bacillati; phylum Actinomycetota; class Actinomycetes; order Kitasatosporales; family Streptomycetaceae; genus Streptomyces; species Streptomyces sp. NPDC107581. The sequence continues at coordinate 159,611 of NZ_JBVKBH010000016.1, read as the reverse complement.
CGCTGGACGGCTGGCCCAAGGAGCTGGTCAAGCTGCAGGTGTCGGGGACGGAGCTGGACGATCCGGAGCCGCCGGTCGAGGCGGACCGGGGACAGCCGGTGCTGTGGCTGAACCCGGAGCTGGAGATGTCGGCCGGCAAGGCGATGGCCCAGGCGGGGCACGGCGCCCAGCTGGCCTGGTGGGCACTGTCCGGCGAGGCACGCACAGCCTGGCGTGAGGCGGGCTTCCCGCTGGCGGTGCGGACCGCGGATCCCGCGGGGTGGCGCCGGCTGACCGGCAGCGGGCTGCCGCTGGTGCGGGACGCGGGGTTCACGGAGATCGCGCCGGGCTCCTGCACGGTGGTCGCCGACCATCCGGCCCTGCGGTAGGGGCCGCGGTGACACGGCTCGACGGGCGGGTCGAACGGGGCAATCGGACCCGGCAGCTGGTGCTGCGCCGGACCGTGGAGATCGCCTCGGTCGAGGGGCTGGAGGCGCTGACCGTGGGCCGGCTCGCCGCCGAGCTGGAGCTGAGCAAGAGCGGGGTGTTCGCGCTGTTCGGCTCCAAGCAGGAGTTGCAGCTGGCCACCGTTCGGGAAGCGGCACGGATCTTCGCCGAGCGGGTGATCCGGCCCGCGGGCGAGGTACCGGCCGGCGCCGGACGGGTGTGGCGGCTGTGCGAGCTGTGGCTGGAGTACTCGCGGACCCGGGTGTTTCCGGGCGGCTGCTTCTTCTACGGCGTCATGGCCGAGTTCGACGCGCGGAGCGGCCCGGTGCACCACGCCGTGGCCCGCGCCCAGCGTGACTGGTCGGCCCATGTGGAGCGCACGATCGAGGACGCCCGTACCGCGGGTGAACTGCGCGCGGACACGGATGTCGGGCAACTCGCCTTCGAGCTGATCGCGTTGCTGGAGACGGCGAACGCCCTCTCGGTGCTGCACGACGAGGAGAGCGCCTATCACCGGGCACGGGCGGGCATCGCGCAGCGGCTGCGCGGGGTGGCCGCGGGAGAGGTTCCGCTTCCTCAAGTCCCCTGAGGGGAAACGCTGTTGCTGCCGGGTGACTGGTGCGTAAAAAAACAGCACGATCGTTCGCACAGTTTTATGCTGACCGCATGACCGTCAGCGATATCGACATCGTGGAACTCGACCGCATCGCCGTGCACGAGGCCGTGCGGGTGGTGGGACTGGCACAGGAGGAGGACTGGGAACGGGACACCCCGTGCGCGGGATGGACGCTGCGGCGGCTGGTGGCCCATATGACCGCGCAGCACCGCGGCTTCGCGGCGGCGGCGCTGGGGGCGGGGCAGGAGGCCGTGCACTGGGCGGAGCCGGAGGACCTGCGCGAGCCGGCCCGGGGGCACCAGGAGGCCGCCGCGGCCGTGCTCGCCGCCTTCGCCGGAACCGGTGCGACCGAGCGGCCGTTCGCGCTGCCCGAACTGGGCGGGAGCTTCCCGGGCGGCCAGGCGATCAGCTTCCACTTCATCGACTACGTGGTGCACTCCTGGGACGTCGCAGCGGCCCTCGGAGTACGTCCGGACCTGCCGGAGCACGTCCTCGGCACCGCGCTCGCCGTGGCCCGGCGGGTGCCGGCCGACCCCGCCCGGCGCGGGCCGGGATTCGCCTTCGCCCCGGTGCTGGAGGCGCCTGCGGGCTCCGGCCCCCTGGAGGAGGCGCTGCGCCTGCTGGGCCGGAACCCGCAGGAGTGGCCGGTACGGGCCTGAGAGCGGCGGGGCGGGACGCGGAACCTCAAATGTTCCTCTGAAGGCGCGCCGCCGGGGATTCGCGGGAGCCGGCCGGGGCCATACCCCCGTCATTCGAGGGAGGGGACGGCACACCATGCGGCGACTGGGCACGGGAATCGGCTGGCGGCCGGAGATCGCGGACGCCGTGGAACGTATGCCGGGCATCGACTGGGTGGAGGTCGTGGCGGAGAACGTCTGCCCCGGCCACCTCCCGGACTCGCTGCTGCGGCTGCGCGAGCGCGGGGTGACCGTGATCCCGCACGGTGTCTCCCTCGGCCTCGGCGGCGCCGACCGCCCCGACGAGGGCCGGCTCACGGCGCTCGCCGAACGGGCGGAGGCGCTCGGGGCGCCGCTGGTCACCGAACACATCGCGTTCGTACGGGCGGGCGGCACGCTCACCGCCTCCCCGCACCTGGAGGCGGGCCATCTGCTGCCGGTGCCGCGCACCCGGGACGCCCTGGACGTGCTGTGCGAGAACGTGCGGATCGCCCAGGAAGCGCTGCCGGTTCCGCTGGCCCTGGAGAACATCGCGGCGCTCTTCTCCTGGCCGGGCGAGGAGATGACCGAGGGGCAGTTCCTCGCCGAGCTGGTCGAGCGGACCGGCGTACGACTGCTCATCGACGTGGCCAACCTGCACACCAACCACGTCAACCGGGGCGAGGACCCGGCCGAGGCGCTGGCCGCGCTGCCGCTGGAGGCCCTCGCCTACGTCCATGTCGCGGGCGGTTTCGAGCGCGACGGCGTCTGGCACGACAGCCATGCGCACCCCGTGCCGGACCCGGTGCTCGACATCCTGACCGGCCTCGCGTCCCGGGTCGCGCCGCCCGGGGTGCTGCTGGAGCGGGACGAGAACTTCCCCGCGCCGGCCGAGCTGGAGCGGGAGCTGGAGGCGATCCGTGGGGCCGTGGCGGCGGGACGGGCGGCCCGCCGCCACGGCCCCACGGCGACGGCCGACGCCGGGACGGGCGGGGGCAGCGCCGTGCCGGCACCGCAGGAGGCCCGGCAGCGGCTCGGTGTCGCCCAGACCGCGGTGCTGTCCTCGCTGGTGGCCGGGACGCCGGTGCCGGAGGGGTTCGACCGGGTACGGATGGGGGTTCAGGCGCGGGCGCTCGCCGCGAAGCGGGCGGATGTGGTGGCGAAGGTGGCGCCGGAGTTGCCGGTGCTGCTCGGGGAGGGGTACCGGGGCGCGTTCCTGGAGTACGCGCGAGCACGGCCGATGAGCGGGGGGTACCGGCAGGATGCGCTGGATTTCGCGGAGCAGCTGCTGAAGACGGGACGGCCTGGGGACACGAGGGTACGACGCCAACTGCGGGACTGGTGGCTGCACCGCGCGGGCCCGACCCCCCGCCCCCAAGGCCTGACGGCCCGAGCGAAGACCCTCCTACGAAGAGGCTGAACCCTGCGGTGCGAGGCCCGGGTGGGGCCCCGTGAGGCCCGGGTGAGGCCTGGTAAGGCCCGGGTGAGGCCTGGTAAGGCCTGGATGGGGCCTGGTGGGGCCCGGATGAGGCCCGGATGAGGCCATGCACAGTCGCCGCCATGACGCCACTGCACCCACAGCTCCCCGAAAGCACGCCCCGACTCCGGCGCCCACACTCCCCCAGCAGCACTCTCCGACTCCGCCGACCACAACCCCCCAAGGGCGCGGGGAACTGCGCAACCAGCCCCCACCGCCCCGCGGGGGACACGCAACCGGCCCCCACCACCCCGCGGTCCCCGGCGCCCTGTCAGACGCCTCGAACCCCCGCAGTAATATGCCAAGCCCGCACCCGCAGCACCCTGGAGTGCGGAGCAGGAGGCACCATGCGACCGCGACGCCCCGTCAAGGGCCGAGGGATATTCAACGGCACCGGACTCATCGTCCTGTGCCTGGCGGCAACCGCCGCAGCGCTGCTCTTTCCGATCTGGTCGTACGCCGGCCAACCGGACGCGGCCGGCGCGAACCTACTCAGCGCACAGACCGTGACGACCCCGTACGGACCGCTGTCCGCGCAGGACCGGGACTTCATCACCAAGGTCCGCCTCGCGGGCCTGTGGGAGCTGCCCGCCGGCCGGCTGGCGGAGCGCAAGGGCACCACCGAGGCCGTACGCGAGGCCGGCGCGCACCTCGTCGACGGACACACCTCCCTCGACACACATGTCCGCACCACCGCCTCCCAGCTCGGCGTCCCCCTGCCCAACGAGCCCAACCAGCAGCAGAAGCAGTGGCTCGCCACCCTGACCGCAGCCCGGGGCCAGGAGTTCGACCGACAGTTCGCGGGCATCCTCAGGCTCGCCCACGGCCGGGTGTTCTCCCTCGTCGCCCAGGTCCGCGCCGGCACCCAGAACTCGCTCGTCCGCGATCTCGCCGACGACGCCAACGCGACCGTACTGGACCACATCAAGGTCCTGGAGGCGACGGGGTACGTCGACTTCTCCGCGCTGGCCCGCGACCTGGCGGCCTCCCCCTCCCCCGTGCCCACGCCCGGAACGGTCGACCCCGCCTCCGCGATTCCGGTCGCGCCCCCGCCGTCGGCGCCCGCACCGTCCACGACGTACTCCCTGCCGCCGGCCGTCTCCGGCCCGCCGCCTGCCAACAGCCCCTGACCTGCAGAAGAACGGAACGTCACATACCGGCAACGCTCTGTCCGGATGATGAACAGGGCATGGCGATACAGGGCGCCCGTGGCATAGAAACACGTCATGTTCTGGGTCCTGCTTCTCCTCCTGGCCTGGGCGTTCGCCGGCACGGCCTGCACCCGGCTGTGCCTGGCCGCCGTACGCGCGGCGGCCGGGGACACGGACGCCACCACGCGGTCCGGGCATGAACTGACGCTGTACGAAGCGGCGTTCCTGTCCGGCGGCCCCGCGCGGGTCGCCGATGTGACCATGGTGTCCATGGCTCGCCAACGGCGGCTGCTGCTCGCGCACACCGGGTGGGCCACGGTGGTGGATCCGCGGGGCCGTGACGAGATGGAGCGGTCCGTCATAGGGGCGATCGGACCCGAGGGGCAGTCCCGGATCGCTCCGGTGCGGGCCGCCGCGGCCGGGGCCGAGGCCGTACGGCGGCTCTCCGACGGCCTGGTGCACGCCGGGCTCGCGGTGCCCGACGGTGCGCGGACGACCGTGGCGGCCGGGGTGCGCCAGGTGCGGGCCGCCGCGCTGGTCGTGCTCGCGCTGGGCCTGACCGCACTGCTGATGCCGGCCCAGACCGGCATGCCGCGCCTGCTCGTCGGCCTGTGGTTCGCCCTCCCCCTCACGCTCAGCCTGAGCTGTCTGGCCATGGCCCGGGTCGAGGCACACCCGTACTCGCGCTGGGCCTCCCCGGCCGGGCAGCGTCTGCTCGCGGCACTCGGCCCCCGCCGCAAGGCCGGGAACGGCGGCGACGAGAGGTCCTTCCTCACCTCCGTCGCCGTGCGCGGCATCCGCGCGATCGGCGAGCCGGAGCTGCGCGCCGCCTTCACCCACCGCGACCAGCCCTGGCGGGAGTGAAGCCGGACTCGGGGGGCGCATAAGGGGCATTGAGGGCGACACCGGCCGGATGGTGCTTGCCTTCACCGACAACCGACCGAAACATCCCTTTTGTTGTAGCCGGGCCGTGGCAGCCGTGCCATCGCCGCCGTGCACCGAAGGGATACGCGATGAGAGCTGCCGCCCTGTACTCGGCCGCCGGATCCTTGCTCCTGACTTCCCTGGCCGCGGCCCCCGCGGGCGGCGCGCCCGCCGTGCCGGCCACGGCCGGGCTGCGCGGGGCCGCGGTGGCCGCCGCCCGCGCCCACGCGGCCGGCATCGGCTTCGGCAAGTGCTCGGCCGTGCCGGACGCGCCGAGCAGCATGCAGTGCGGCACGGTGAGCGTCCCGCTGGACTACGCCCACCCCGACGGCGAGCAGATCAAGCTCACGGTCAGCCGGGTACGGGCCACCCACAAGGACCCCCACAACAGCAAGCGGAAGGTGCCCCGGCAGGGCGCGCTCGTCTACGACCCGGGCGGCCCCGGCGCGTCCGGCATGCTCTTCCCGCTGGTCGGCAGGCTGCCCGAGTGGAAGCGGATCGCCGCCGCCTACGACCTGGTCGGCTACGCACCGCGCGGAGTGGAGCGCTCGGCGCCGCTGTCCTGCGTGGACCCCAAGCACTTCTTCAAGGCACCCAGCCAGTCGCCTTCGCACCCCTCCGAGCAGTACAAGAGCCGGCGCATCGCCGAGGCGAAGGCCTACGCGCGCGGCTGCGCCGAACGCTCCGGGAGCAAGCTGCAGTTCTACAACTCGCTCAACAACGCCCGCGACCTGGACGTCCTGCGGGCGGCGCTGGGCGAGAACCGGCTGACGTTCATGGGAGCGTCGTACGGCACCTACTTCGGCGCGGTGTACGCGACGCTGTTCCCCTCGCACGTGCGGCGCATGGTGCTGGACTCGGCGGTGAACCCGGCCCCGGAGAAGGTCTGGTACCGCAACAACCTGGACCAGTCGGCCGCGTTCGAGGACCGCTGGGCGGACTTCCGCGAGTGGATCGCCCGGCACGACGACGTGTACCGGCTCGGCGACACGGCGGCGAAGGTGCAGCACAGTTACGACACCGCGCGCACCCGGCTGACCGCGAAGGCCGCTGGCGGGAAGGTCGGTCCGGAACAGCTGCAGAGCGCGTTCCTCAGCGCCGGGTACTACGACGAGTTCTGGCCGAGCCGGGCCGCCGCGCTGTCGGCCTATCTGAAGGGCGACGCGAAACCGCTGGTCCAGCTGGCCGCACCGAGCCCGCAGACGGCCGCCGAGGCGGAGAACAGCGGCGCGGTCTACACGGCCGTCGAGTGCAACGACGCCTCCTGGCCGACGGACTGGAAGGTGTGGGACCGCGACAACACGCGGCTGGCACGCGTGGCGCCGTTCGAGACCTGGGACAACGCGTGGATGAACCTGCCGTGCGCCTACTGGCCGGCGCCGCGGCAGCGGCCGCTGGACGTGCGGACCGGTCCGGGTGAGCTGCCGCCGGTGCTGATCCTGGCGGCCGAGCGGGACGCGGCGACGCCGTACGCCGGCGCGCTGGAGATGAACCGGCGGCTGTCCGGCTCGGTGCTGGTGACCGAGCGGGACGCGGGCACGCACGGGATCGGGGGCGGCCAGAACAACTGCGTCAACGCGCATCTGGACGCCTACCTGCTGGACGGCCGCCTGCCGGGGCGGCGCGCGGCCTGCGCACCGCACCCGGAGCCGAGGCCCGAGGCCCCGGCGAGCCGTGCCCACAAGCGGTCCCTGCGGGACGCGCCCAAGGGCAAGAGCGCCTAGGCGAGCCCGGCGACCAGCTCGGCCACCGACTTGCGGCGCCCGGTGAAGAAGGGAACCTCTTCACGGACGTGCATGCGGGCCTCGGAGGCGCGCAGGTGACGCATGAGGTCGACGATGCGGTACAGCTCGTCGGCCTCGAAGGCGAGGAGCCACTCGTAGTCGCCGAGGGAGAACGAGGCGACCGTGTTGGCGCGCACGTCCGGGTAGCCGCGGGCCATCTTGCCGTGGTCCGCGAGCATCCGGCGGCGGTCCTCGTCGGGCAGCAGGTACCAGTCGTAGGAGCGCACGAACGGGTAGACGCTCACGTAGTTGCGGGGCGTCTCGTCGGCGAGGAACGCCGGGATGTGCGAGCGGTTGAACTCGGCGGGGCGGTGCAGCGCCATGTTCGACCAGACCGGCTCCAGGGCGCGGCCCAGCTTCGTACGGCGGAAGAGGTTGTACGCCTCCTGGAGCTGGTCGCTGGTCTCGGCGTGCCACCAGATCATGAGGTCGGCGTCGGCGCGCAGACCGGAGACGTCGTAGGTGCCGCGGATCGTCACGTCCTTGGCGGCGAGCTGGTCGAACAGCTCCTGGACCTCGTCGGCGTAACCCGTGCGGTCCTCGGGCAGCACGTCCTTCAGCTTGAAGACCGACCACAGGGTGTAGCGGATGACCTCGTTGAGGTCCTTGGCCAGCTTGCCCTTGTTCGGGATCCTGCCGGACTCGGTGATGGGGGCATCGTCACTCATGGTCCCTATTCTCCCGCTCCGCCGTGCAGGCTCTGCACCGGGTTGGCCGTCAGCTCCCGGACCGCGCCCAGGTCGCCGCCCAGCTGGTCCACCGCCGCGTACGCGCTCGCGATGCACGCCGGGATGCCGACGCCGTCGTACTGCGCCCCGCACACGGCGAGACCCGGCAGCTTGGCGACGTGCTCGCGGACACGGGCCACCCGCGTGTGGTGGCCGACCGGGTACTGGGGCAGGCCGTCCGTCCAGCGGGTGACGCGGGACTGGAGGGGGACGGCGTCCAGGCCGGTGGCCTCGCGCAGGTCGTGCCGGGAGATCTCGACCAGCTCGGCGTCCTCGCGCCGGAGGACCTCGGTCTCACGATGGCGCCCGACGGAGGTGCGCAGCACGACCGTGTCCGGGTCCTCCTCGGCGATCCAGCCCCACTTCTGGGAGGCGAAGGTCGAGGCCTTGACGGTGCGCCCGTCGACCGGCGGCACGAGGAAACCGCTGCCTTCGGGGAGGGAGAGGCCGGCACGCCGGTAAGCGAGGGTGATCAGCGCCATGGAGGCGTACTCGACGGCCCCCAGCTCGGCCGCGGCCGCCGGGGACTCGGCCCGCAGCAGTGCGGCGGCGGCCGGCGCGGGTACGGCGATGATCACCGCGTCGGCGGCCAGCGCACGCCCGCCCGCGGTGACCCGCCAGCCGCCGGACGCCTCCCGGCGCAGCCCGGTGACCGGTGTCCCGGTCAGGATCTCGCCGCCGTGCGCCCGCACCGACCCGGCGACCGCGAGCGGCAGCCGGCCCACTCCGCCCTCGATGCCCATGAAGACGGGCCCGGTCTGCTGCTGGGCGGCGGCCTTGGCCTGGATGTCGCGGACCGCCGCGGTGAGGGAGCGGTGGGCGCGGGCCGCCTGGAACAGCTGCGGGACGGCCGAGCGCATCGAGATGCGGTACGCGTCGCCCGCGTACACGCCGCCCAGCAGTGGCTCGACCAGGCGGTCCACGACCTCGCGGCCGAGCCGTGCCGCCACGTACTCCCCGACGGCCACGTCGTCGCCGATCTCCGTGCGGGGCAGTTCCGCGTCGCGCCCGATACGGGCCAGGCCCTCGTCGGACAGGACTCCGCTCAGCGCGGCGGCGGTGCCGGGGACGCCCATCACATGGCCCTTGGGCATCGGGCGCAGGGCACCGCGGGTCCAGATCGAGGCGCTCGCGGTGGCCGGCGGCTGGAGCTTCTCGGCGAGGCCGACCTCGCGCGCGAGGGACACGGCCTCGGGGCGGCGGGCCAGCATCGACTCGGCGCCCAGGTCGACCCGCACGCCCGCGATCTCGCCGGGCAGCAGCTTGCCGCCGACCCGGTCGGAGGCCTCCAGGACGGTCACGCGCATCCCCCGGCCGAGCAGCCGGTGGGCGGCGGCCAGCCCGGCGATACCGGCTCCGATGACGACGACGTGCCCCGTGCTCGTACCCGTTGCGCTCATGTCCCCACTCTCTCAGACCCCACCGACACTCCCGCCCCGGCCCGGTGTCCGCGACGAGTCCCGACCGTGACCGCATCGGGATCTCCGCCGCCAAACGTCCCCGGCCGCCCCGGCGTCGAAGGAGCGTCACAGAACACCGTCCTCGGGGGGTACCGCCGATGCGCACATCACGTTCCGTACGACCTGTCCGGTTGCTGACCGGCGTCCTGCTCGCCGCCTCGCTCGCGCTCGCGGGATGCAGCGGCGCGGACGGCCGGGGCGACTCCTCGGCGAAGGCCGCCGGGGACGCCGGGGCGCCGCAGGCGGCCGCCGGCAAGGGGGGCGACGCCGGGTCCGCCCGCCGGACACCCGAGCTCACGCCGAGCGCCATCATCCGCACCGCCTCCCTGACCATCGAGGTCAAGGACGCCGCCAAGGCCCTGGCAAAGGCCCGTACGACCGCCGAGGGCGCGGGCGGCTACATCGGCCAGGAGACCACGAGCCGGGACTCCGGCGGGCACGAGCGGACGCGGGTCGTGCTGCGCGTGCCCACCGCGCGGTACGACGAGGTCCTCGCCGGCCTGCAGGGCACCGGCAGGCTCGTCGGGCGCACCGCGAAGGCGGTCGACGTCACCGACCAGGTCGTGGACGTGGACAGCCGGATCGCGTCGCAGCGGGCGAGCGTGCACCGGATCCGCGCGCTGATGGACCGGGCGTCCAGGCTGAGCGATGTCGTCGACCTGGAGGGAGAACTGAGCAGCCGTGAGGCGGACCTGGAGTCCCTGCTGGCACAGCAGGCGTCCCTGAAGGACCGCACGAGCCTCGCGACGATCACCCTGTCGCTGTTTGAGAAGCCCGTGCACAAGGCTGCCGCCAACGACACGCCCGGCTTCACGGACGCCCTGTCGGGCGGCTGGCACGTGCTGGTCACCATGCTGGTCTGGATCGCCCTGGCCCTCGGCGCGGTCCTGCCGTTCGCCGCGCTCGCGACGCTGCTGACGCTGCTGTGGCTGCGGGTGGTGCGCCCGCGTCTGCCGCGCCGCACGGCGCCCGCTCCCGCGGCGGCGCCGGGCCCGCTGCCGCAGGCGCGCCCCGCGCCGGACTCCTCCCGCGAGCCCGGCCGGGACTGAAATGCCCCGGCCCCGTAGCGTGTTCACATGAACATGAGCGGCAGGCAGGGCGGCAGGGAACGGCTGGTCGTGATCGGCGGCGACGCCGCGGGCATGTCCGCGGCGTCACAGGCCCGCCGGCTCCGCTCACCCGGCGAGCTGGAGATCGTGGCCTTCGAGCGCGGCCACTTCAGCTCCTACTCCGCGTGCGGGATCCCGTACTGGGTGGGGGGCGACGTCCCCGAGCGGGACCGGCTGGTGGCCCGCACCCCCGAGGAGCACCGCGCGCGGGACATCGATCTGCGGATGCGCACGGAGGTCACGGAGATCGATGTGGCGGGCGCCCGGGTACGCGCGCGTGACGTCGCATCCGGGGAGGAGTCCTGGACGTCGTACGACAAGCTCGTGATCGCGACCGGCGCCCGCCCGATCCGCCCGGACATGCCGGGCGCGGACGCTCCGGGAGTGCACGGCGTGCAGACGCTCGACGACGGCCAGGCGCTGCTGGACTCGCTGGCACGCACGCGTGGCCGTCGCGCGGTGGTCGTCGGCGCGGGCTACATCGGTGTGGAGATGGCCGAGGCGCTGATCAACCGCGGCTACGAGGTGACGGTCGTGAACCGGGGCGGCGAGCCGATGTCCACGCTCGATCCCGACATGGGCCTCCTGGTGAACCGGGCCATGGAGGACCTGGGCATCACCATGGTCAACGGCGCCGAGGTCACCAAGGTCCTCACCGGGCAGGACGGGCGGGTGCGCGCGGTGGCCACCGAGGACGCGGAGTATCCGGCGGACGTCGTGGTCCTCGGCATCGGCGTGCGTCCGCAGACGGCGCTCGCCGAGGCGGCGGGCCTCCCCCTCGGCACCCACCGCGGCCTGCTCACCGACCTCGCCATGCGCGTGCGCGGCCACGAGAACATCTGGGCGGGCGGCGACTGTGTCGAGGTGCTGAACCTGGTCTCCGGCCAGGAGCAGTACGTCCCGCTCGGCACCCACGCCAACAAGCACGGCCAGGTCATCGGGACCAACGCCGGCGGCGGTTACGCGACCTTCCCGGGCGTCGTCGGCACGGCGGTCAGCAAGGTCTGCGACCTGGAGATCGCCCGTACCGGCCTGCGCGAGAAGGACGCCCGCCGCGTCGGCCTCCGGTACGAGGCCGTCACCGTCGAGTCGACCAGCCGCGCCGGCTACTACCCCGGTGCGGCCCCCATGACGGTCAAGATGCTCGCCGAGCGCCGCACCGGCCGTCTGCTCGGCGTGCAGATCGTCGGCAGGGAGGGCGCGGCCAAGCGCGTCGACATCGCGGCGGTGGCCCTGACCGCGCAGATGACGGTGGAACAGATGACGGCCCTGGACCTGGGTTATGCCCCGCCGTTCTCCCCGGTGTGGGACCCGGTACTGGTGGCGGCGCGAAAGGCGGTGGCGAAGGTGCGCCGGACGGGCCCGTGACGCCCCTATGCCGTCCCGCTGATCCGCGGCAGGGAGGTCACACCGGGGCTCGACGTGACGGCCGCGGGCTGCTCCCCGGCCGGCTTCGCATGGGACGCGGAGGGCCGGGTCGACCGCAGCCGGTAGCTCACCGCCTCGTCCAGCGTCACGGGCCGCTGCATCTGCGAAGCGAGCCGCCCGGCCTCCTGGCCGAGCCTCGCGACGTCCTCCCAGGGAAGCCGCACGACCAGAGAGATCTCCGCCTCCCCGTCGGGCAGAGCATGCATCGGTGAAACCTGCGGAGCACTCATCGCCTGATCCTCACGTCGGTTGCAGGAGGATACGCACGCCCGCACCGGGCCGTTCACCGGTTCGCGTGGCGCGTCGCGGGCACTACTCCTGTGTGGTCATCCCCGTCCATGACGTGAACCCGGTACGCCGTACGCCCTATGTGACGTACGCGCTCATCGCCGCCAACGTCCTCGTCTTCCTCGCCACCCCGGGCATAGCCGGCTCGGTGGCGGGAAGCAGCGATCTGGCGCAGCTGTGTCATCTCCAGGCGTTCACGGACCACTACGCGGCGGTCCCACGGGAGCTGATCCACCATCAGATGCCGCACCTGGTGCCGACCGGCGACGTGGGCGTGGGCCCGCGGGGGCCGGGCTGCGTGGTGGGACCGCCCGGCTACGACAAGTCCCCCGCCCTGTCCGTGTTCACGGCGATGTTCCTGCACGGCAGCTGGCTGCACCTGCTGGGCAACATGCTCTTCCTGCTGATCTTCGGCAACAACGTCGAGGACCGGATGGGGCACATCCGCTACTTCCTCTTCTACGTCGTGTGCGGCTATGCGGCCGGCTACGGCTTCGCGCTCCTGAACGACGCCTCGGGCGAGCCGCTGATCGGCGCGTCCGGAGCGATCGCCGGCGTACTGGGCGCCTATCTGGTGCTGTATCCGACGGCCAGGGTCTGGGTCCTCGTGCCGTTCCTGGTCTTCCTGCCGCTCAGGCTGCCCGCCTGGCTGGTGCTGGGCTTCTGGTTCGCGCTCCAGGCGGTGTACTCCTCGGGGCACGGCGTCTCCGGCGCGGGCACGGTCGCGTACGCGGCGCACGTGGTGGGCTTCGTGGCGGGCATGCTGCTGGCCTGGCCGCTCAAGCCCGGCACGCCGCCCCCGCCGGATCCGGGCCGCCTGCTGTTCGGCAGGCGGGCCCGGCCCCGTCAGGTGTGGTGAGCGGGTCCGCTCAGCGGGCGCTGTGCGTGTGGACGTACTCCACGAGCCGGGTCAGCGCGTCCGGGTCGGTGTTCGGCATGACGCCGTGGCCGAGGTTGAAGACGTGGCCCTCCAGGCCGGCGGCCGCGTCGAGGACCTCGCGGGCCCGGACCTCGACGGTGTCCTTGTCGGTGAACAGGACGGTCGGGTCGAGGTTGCCCTGCAGCGCCTTGCCGGGGCCGACCCGGCGGACGGCCTCGTCCAGCGGGATGCGCCAGTCGACGCCGACGACGTCGGCACCGGCCTCGCCCATGAGCTTCAGCAGCTCACCGGTGCCGACACCGAAGTGGATGCGCGGGACGCCGTACCCCGCGACGGCCTCGAACACCTTCGCCGAGGAGGGCATGACCGAGCGCCGGTAGTCGGCCGGCGCCAGTGCGCCGACCCAGGAGTCGAAGAGCTGCACGGCCGAGGCGCCCGCCTCGATCTGCACCTTCAGGAAGGCGGCGGTGATCTCGGCGAGACGGTCCAGCAGGTCGGCCCACAGCTCGGGGTCGCCGTACATCATTGCCTTGGCGTTCTCGTACGTGCGGGACGGACCGCCCTCGACCAGGTAACTCGCGAGAGTGAAAGGCGCGCCCGCGAAACCGATCAGCGGGGTGGCGCCCAGCTCGCGGGTGAGCAGGCCGATCGCCTCGGTGACGTAGGGGACGTCCTCGGGGGTGAGGTCGCGCAGCCGGGCGAGGTCGGCGCGGGTGCGGACGGGCTGCGCGACGACCGGGCCGACGCCGGGCTTGATGTCGAGGTCGATGCCGATGGCCTTGAGCGGGACCACGATGTCGCTGAAGTAGATCGCCGCGTCCACGTCGTGGCGGCGCACCGGCTGGAGCGTGATCTCGGTGACCAGCTCGGGCCGCATGCAGGACTCCAGCATGGGGATGCCCTCGCGCACCTTGCGGTACTCCGGCAGGGAGCGGCCGGCCTGGCGCATGAACCACACGGGGGTGTGCGGCACGGGCTCGCGCCTGCACGCCTTGAGGAAGGCGCTGTCGTACGTCGCTGTCGGCTGCTGGCCCGTAGGGGTGTCGTTGGCGGTCACGGGGAAAGTCTCGCACGACCCCGGCGGGCGGCACGCAGCCCGCCCGGCGCCTGCCGACAGGGCCCGTCCGGGCCGGGGCCGGGGGTCCGCGGGCGGCGCCCCCCGACGGCACGGCGCATCCGGTGCGGGGTGTCTAGGCCAGCACCGAGCGCCAGTTCCCCTTACTCTTCCGCCATGGCTGCGGCTCAAGGACGAACGTCGGACAGTACGGACGGAATGGACGACGACAAAAAGACCGGGGAGGCGGACCGGCATCCGGAGAGTACGACTCCGCCGGCGTTCCGGGCCGCGGTGGAAGCCCTGCGCAGTGCGCGGCTGCGGCCGCAGGTGGAGGTGGATCCGACGCCCGCCCCGCAGCGGCTCGCCCCGTTCGCGTACGCGCTGGAGGCCGTCGTGGTCGACGGCGACCAGGATCTCGCCGACGGGCGGCTGGTACTGCTGCACGACCCGGCCGGGCACGACGCCTGGCGCGGCACGTTCCGGCTGGTGACCCTGGTGCGCGCCGAGCTGGAGGCGGAGATGGCGGCCGATCCGCTGCTGCCCGAGGTGTGCTGGTCGTGGCTGACCGGCGCGCTGCAGGCGCGCGGGCTGACCTACGGCGAGCCGAGCGGCACCGTCACGCGCGCGAGTTCGCACTACTTCGGCGGACTGTCCGAGCGGCCGCCCGCCTCGCAGATCGAGATCCGCGCCTCCTGGACGCCTCGTGAGGGGCTCGGCGGGGTGCCGGACACCGCTGCCCACCTGGCCTCCTGGTGCGATCTGCTGGCCCAGGTCGGCGGGCTGCCCCCGGCCGGTCCCGGCGACGCCTCGGTGGTGACGCTCCCGCAGCGCAGGGGTCCGCAGTCCCGGTGACGTCATGACCGGTCAGGCCCGCTTAACCCTCGCGAACGCTCTATTGACCATCTCTTTGTCGATACGGCCACTTTCTGCACTCGAATCGCACCGGCCCGAACCGACTCGATCTTCGGATGATCGATCGCGTGTCCGAATTGCACGGATTGTTACTCACTAGATCGTGATCATTCTCTAAAGGCGGACGGGTTTGCTGCCGAAGACGACTGTGACCTTGAAAGCACGGTTCGTCCCGGCTTCTTCCCCAAAGCCGGCCCCGTCCCCCACCCAGGAGGCCTGGTGTCCGTTCTCCTCGAGCAGCCCGCAAGCCTGGTCGCCTACCGCCCGAACAAGCCGACCGCCATGGTGGTCGTGGCCGACCCGCGCGTCCGCTCCACCGTCACCCGCCACCTGTGGGCGCTCGGTGTGCGCGATGTCATCGAAGCCTCGTCCATCGCGGAGGCTCGTCCCCGCATCGGCAACCCCCGCGACATCTGCGTCGCCGACGTCCACCTGCCCGACGGCTCCGGCCTGACCCTGCTCTCCGAGACCCGCGCCGCGGGCTGGCCCAATGGGCTGGCGCTCTCCGCCGCCGACGACATCGGCGCCGTCCGCAACGCCCTGGCGGGCGGGGTCAAGGGCTACGTCGTCACCGGAACCCGGACGAACATCGGACTCCCCGCCCGGCCCGGCGCCACCCCCCTCGGCGCCGGCGCCCGGATGCACCGCCGCCCCCCGGGTGCCCCGAGCCACCCGGGCGGCTACCGGGAGCTGTCCGGACGCGAGGTCGAGGTGCTGCGGCTGGTCGCCGAGGGCCAGTCGAACAAGGCGATCGGCGTCTCGATGGGCCTGTCCGCACTGACCGTGAAGAGCCACCTGGCCCGGATCGCGCGCAAGCTCGGCACGGGCGACCGGGCCGGCATGGTGGCCGTCGCGCTGCGCACCGGAATCATCCACTGACCCTCGCCCGCCCCCACCGCCGGGCCGCTCGGCGGCAGCACCGGTTCACTCATGTGAACCCGGCCTTTCACCGGCCTGACTGGTTTACGACCCTCCGGCGCCCGTCGACGGAACGTTCCGGCGACGGGCGCCGTCCACTCACGGATACCCTTGACATGTGACCGACGCCCAAGACACCGCAGCAGACACTTCCCTGCGCTCCACCGGAGGCACTCCTCCGGACGACGCCGGAGGGTCTGTGACGGGGGCGCCGACTCCGCTGCTCGAACCCCGTGAGGGCATTCCGCCCGTGATCGCCGACGAGGCCACCCTCGCCGAGGTGATCGCCGCGTTCGCCGCCGGTTCCGGCCCCGTCGCCGTCGACGCCGAGCGCGCCTCCGGCTACCGCTACGGCCAGCGCGCCTACCTGGTGCAGCTGCGCCGCGAGGGGGCCGGCAGCGCGTTGATCGACCCCGTCGCCTGTCCCGACCTGTCGGGGCTCGGCGAGGCGCTGTCCGGCGTCGAATGGGTGCTGCACGCGGCCACCCAGGATCTGCCCTGTCTGCGCGAGATAGGCATGGTGCCGACCCTGCTGTTCGACACCGAGCTGGCCGGCCGGCTCGCCGGATTCCCCCGGGTCGGCCTCGGCGCCATGGTCGAGAGCGTCCTCGGCTTCGTCCTGGAGAAGGGCCACTCCGCCGTCGACTGGTCCACCCGCCCACTGCCCGAGCCCTGGCTGCGTTACGCCGCGCTGGACGTGGAACTCCTCGTCGACCTGCGCGACGCGCTGGAGAAGGAGCTGGACCGGCAGGGCAAGCTGGAGTGGGCGCGCCAGGAGTTCGACGCGATCGCCTCCGCGCCGCCCGCCGAGCCGCGCAAGGATCCCTGGCGCCGTACGTCCGGGATGCACAAGGTGCGGCGGCGCCGGCAGCTGGCCGTCGTCCGGGAGCTGTGGCAGACACGCGACCTGATCGCCCAGCGACGGGACGTGTCGCCGGGCAAGGTCCTCAGTGACGCCGCCATCGTGGAGGCGGCGCTCTCGGTTCCTGCCAACGTGCACGCGCTCGCGGCGCTGAACGGCTTCGGGCACCGGACGAGCCGCCGGCAGCTGGAGCAGTGGCAGGCCGCGGTGGATCGCGCGAGGACCCTGACCGAGTCGCAGTTGCCCCAGCCGGGGCAGCCCGTCACCGGGCCGCCGCCGCCGCGGGCCTGGGCCGACAAGGACCCCGCCGCCGCGGCTCGGCTGTCTGCCGCCCGGGCCGGGGTCTCGGCGCTGGCCGAGCAGCTCAACATGCCTCAGGAGAACCTGATCTCTCCGGACACGGTGCGGCGGGTCTGCTGGGAGCCGCCGTCCGCGGACGCGCAGGCCGTGGGGGTCGCGCTGGCGGGCTACGGCGCGCGGGTGTGGCAGGTGGAACAGGTGACGGAGGTACTGGTCGCTGCGCTGGCGGGCGCCGACGCCTGACGGCCGCGGCGCGGCGCTCGGCCGACGGCGCCTGTATCGCCGCGGCGCTCGGCCGACCGCGCCTCACCGCCGTGGCGCCTTCGCACGCCGGGCGACTGCGGGCCGTTCGCGGCCGGTCGCGCAGTTCCCCGCGCCCCCCTTGGAGCGCGCCGGCGCCGGTATCGCCACGGCACTCAGCCGGCCACGCCTCACCGCCGTGGCGCCTTCGCACGCCGGGCGACTGCGGGCCGTTCGCGGCCGGTCGCGCAGTTCCCCGCGCCCCTTTGGAGCGCGCCGGCGCCTGTGTCGCCACGGCGCTCGGTCGATCGTGACCCTTTGGGGTGCGTCGGGGTGCTGTCGGGTGGGCCGAGGGAGGGGGAGAGCGGCGGTGAGATCTCGCCAAGATCCTGGGCGGGACCGGTGTGACGTTCGCCGCTCCCCCCACCAGGACTGTGCAGCTACGTTACTCATAAGTAGCATGGGCCTGAGCGCGCGCTCAGCGGTTGCGCGTCGCAGCAGTGCCATCCCGCACCCTGGAGGAGAGCCATCGTGCCTCGTACCGTCAGGGACGTCGTCTTCGTAGACGGCGTCCGCACCCCGTTCGGCAAGGCGGGCCCGAAGGGCATCTACCACGAGACCCGCGCCGACGACCTCGTCGTGAAGGCGATCCGGGAGCTGCTGCGCCGCAACCCCGGTCTGGACCCGAAGAAGATCGACGAGGTCGCCATCGCCGCGACCACGCAGATCGGTGACCAGGGTCTGACCCTCGGTCGTACGGCCGGCATCCTCGCCGGTCTCCCGCAGTCGGTTCCCGGCTACTCGATCGACCGCATGTGCGCCGGCGCCCTGACCGCCGTGACCAGCACGGCCGGTTCGATCGCCTTCGGTGCCTACGACGCCGTCATCGCCGGCGGCGTGGAGCACATGGGCCGCCACCCGATGGGCGAGGGCGTGGACCCGAACCCGCGCTTCGTGAGCGAGAAGCTGGTCGACGAGTCCGCCCTCTTCATGGGCATGACCGCGGAGAACCTGCACGACCGCTACCCGCAGATCACCAAGCTGCGCGCCGACGAGTACGCGGTGCGCTCGCAGGAGAAGGCCGCCAAGGCGTACGCCAACGGCAAGATCCAGCAGGACCTGGTGCCGATCTCGGTGCGCCGCACCAGCCCCGAGGCCGGCGAGACGGGCTGGGGCCTGGTCACGGCCGACGAGCCGATGCGCCCGGGCACGACCCTGGAGAACCTGTCGGGTCTGAAGACGCCGTTCCGCGTCCACGGCCGGGTCACGGCGGGCAACGCGGCCGGTCTGAACGACGGCGCCACCGCCTCGATCATCGCGAGCGAGGACTTCGCCCGCGAGAACGACCTGCCGGTCAAGATGCGCCTGGTCTCCTACGCCTTCGCGGGCGTCGAGCCCGAGGTCATGGGCTACGGCCCGATCCCGGCCACGGAGAAGGCCCTCGCCCAGGCGGGTCTGTCCATCTCCGACATCGGCCTGTTCGAGATCAACGAGGCCTTCGCCGTCCAGGTGCTGGCCTTCCTGGACCACTACGGCATCGCGGACGACGACGAGCGCGTCAACCAGTACGGCGGCGCGATCGCCTACGGTCACCCGCTGGCCTCCTCCGGCGTCCGGCTGATGACGCAGCTGGCCCGCCAGTTCGAGGAGCAGCCGAGCGTCCGCTACGGCCTGACCACCATGTGCGTCGGCTTCGGCATGGGCGCGACGGTCATCTGGGAGAACCCGCACTTCGAGGGGGACAAGTGAGCACCACCGCTGAGCTTTTGAAGGGTGCGGCCGAGCTGTTCCCCGACGAGGTCGTGACGTCGGCGCACGTGCGCCACTTCGACCTCCCGTTCGGCGCCGGGCGCTTCGCGCTCATCACGCTGGACAACGGCCTGGACCACACCAAGCCGACCACCTTCGGACCGGCCTCGCTGGCGAACCTCAACGCCGCCGTCGACCAGGTCGAGAAGGAGGCGGCCGAGGGCACGATCGTCGGTGCCGGTGTCACCGGCAAGCCGTTCATCTTCGCGGTCGGCGCCGACCTCAAGGGCGTCGAGCTGCTGAAGAACCACGAGGACGCGCTGGCCATCGGCAAGGGCGGCCACGAGGTCTTCAAGCGCCTCGCGGGCCTCGCGGTCCCGACCTTCGCCTACTACAACGGCGCGGCGATGGGCGGCGGCGTCGAGGTCGGCCTGCACTGCACCTACCGCACGGTGTCGAAGGCCATCCCGGCGTTCTCCCTGCCCGAGGTCTTCCTGGGCCTGGTCCCGGGCTGGGGCGGCTGCGCCCTGCTGCCGAACCTGATCGGTGCCGACAAGGCCGTCTCGGTCATCATCGAGAACAGCCTGAACCAGAACAAGCAGCTCAAGGGTCAGCAGGTCTTCGACCTCGGCATCGCGGACGCGATCTTCGAGGGTGCCGACTTCCTGGAGCAGTCGCTGATCTGGACCGCGAACGTCCTCAAGGGCGACATCGAGGTCGAGCGTCCGGTGATCGACCGCGGCGAGGCCTGGGACCAGGCCGTCGCCAAGGGCCGCTTCATCGCGGACGGCAAGGTGCACGGGGCCGCCCCGGCCGCCTACCGTGCGCTGGACATCATCGCGGCCGCCAAGAACGGCGACCTGCAGCAGGGTTACGACGCCGAGGACCAGGCGCTCGCCGACCTCATCATGGGCGGCGAACTGCGCTCCGGCATCTACGCGTTCAACCTGGTGCAGAAGCGCGGCAAGCGTCCCGCGGGCGCCCCGGACAAGAACCTGGCCCGCCCGGTCACCAAGGTCGGCGTCGTCGGCGCCGGTCTGATGGCCAGCCAGCTCGCGCTGCTCTTCCTGCGCCGCCTGGAGGTGCCGGTCGTGCTGACCGACATCGACCAGGAGCGCGTCGACAAGGGTGTGGGCTACGTCCACGCCGAGATCGACAAGCTGCTCGGCAAGGGCCGGATCAACCAGGACAAGGCCAACCGCCTCAAGGCGCTGGTGTCCGGTGTGCTGGACAAGGCCGAGGGCTTCTCCGACGCGGACTTCGTCATCGAGGCCGTGTTCGAGGAGATCGGCGTCAAGCAGCAGGTGTTCGCGGAGGTCGAGGCGGTCGCCCCGGCGCACGCGATCTTCGCCACCAACACCTCCTCCCTCTCCGTGTCGGAGATGGCGTCGAAGCTGCAGCACCCCGAGCGGGTCGTGGGCTTCCACTTCTTCAACCCGGTCGCCGTCCTGCCGCTCCTCGAGATCGTCCGCGGCGAGAAGACGGACGACGCCTCGCTCGCCACCGCGTTCGCCGTGGCCAAGAAGCTGAAGAAGACCGCGGTCCTCACCAAGGACGCCCCGGCGTTCGTCGTGAACCGCATCCTGACCCGCTTCATGGGCGAGATCCAGAACGTCATCGACGAGGGCACCCCGGTCGAGGTCGCCGAGAAGGCGATCGAGCCGCTCGGTCTGCCGATGTCCCCGCTGGTGCTCCTCGAACTGGTCGGCCCGGCGATCGGCCTGCACGTCTCGGAGACCCTCAACCGGGCCTTCCCGGACCGCTTCACGGTCTCCCCGAACCTCGCCGCCGTCGTCAAGGCGGGCAAGCGCGGCTTCTACGTCTACGACAGCGGCAAGCCGGAGCTGGACCCGGAGGTCGCCGCGCTGCTCAAGCAGGGCGATGTCGTCCTGACCGAGGAGCAGGTGCGGGCCCGGGTGCTCGACGCGGTGGCGCAGGAGATCGGGCTCATGCTCGAGGAGGGCGTCGTCGCCGAGGCCCAGGACATCGACCTGTGCCTGATCACGGGCGCCGGCTGGCCCTTCCACCTGGGCGGCATCACGCCGTACCTGGACCGCGAGGGTGTCTCGGAGCGCGTGAACGGCAAGAAGTTCCTGGCCCCTGGCGTGGCCAGCGTCCCGCAGTAAGGGCCTGCGTACGGTCCTGCGATGCCCGGCACACCGAACGGTGTGCCGGGCATCGGCGTGTCAGGGTTCGGACCGCAGGGCGTCCTCGACATGGACGACGTGCAGTTCCCTGCCGTCCCGGTCGCGCTTGGACCGTCCGTGGATCCCGACCGCCAGGTGCGAGGGGTCCTCGGACTCGTCGAGGGCGACGAAGGTGACGACGTCCGGGTGATGGCCGGTCACCAGCCAGCCCTCGCCGCTGTTGAGCTCCAGTACCCGGAAGTCGCCCGCCGGACCGCCCACCTCGACGGGGCCGAACTCGCGCAGGATCCCGGTGGCCCGGTCGGCGAGCGGCCCCTCGGCCGCCTCCACCAGCACACAGGTGCCGTGCTCGTAGAGCACCCACGATTTTCCGGAGTCGCTGAGGAGACGCCGCCAGGCGTCTATGAGTGTCTCGGTGTCCACGTCGGCCATCATCGCGCACTCACAGCTGCCGCCACGCCTCCAGCGCCAGCCCCGGCTCGTCCTTGCGCCGGGTCAGCAGGAGCCGGCCGGTCGACGGGGACAACGTTGCCGCCACGACCCGGCCGTCCTCGTCCACGGCCAGCGACACCAGCGCGTCCACCGGCAGCTGCGGGCCCGACTCGGTCCACCAGGCGCCCGCCGACTCCAGCTCGGTGGGATACGCGGCGAAGGCCACCCGGCCGCTCGCCGAACGCTGGGCCAGCAGGGTGCAGTCGTGGCCGTCGAGGTCGCAGCGCACGGCCGTGACCGGGCCGGGACCCGCCGAGGGCAGCACGGTGGCCGGCTTGCCGCCGGGGCGCCAGGCGCGCAGGTCGCCGGAGTCGTCGCAGTAGAAGACGGTCGTACTGTCGCGGGACGTGGCCAGGGCGTGCAGGCTGCCGGGGCGGACCGCGGTCTCCAGGGCCTCCTGCAGGACCGGCTCGGCGCCGGGCTCCTCCTGGCGCCAGTGCAGGATGGCCCCGGGGGCGGCCGCGTACAGCTCGACCCTGCCGGACTCCCCCGTCACCGCCGCCAGGCCGTCCCGGATCTCCCGGCCCTTCAGGTCGCGCCAGGGCTCCCAGCCGCCCTTCTCCTTCTGGGCCAGCAGGCTCACCCCGCCGTCGGCGCCGGGCACGAAGACATGGGCCCGGCCCTGGGCGTCCACGGCCACCGCGGGCCGCCCGGTACGGTCGCCCGTCCTGTTCGGGTGGCCGATCGGGCTCCAGTCCAGCGCCGCGAGGCGCGGGCGGAAGTGGGTGGAGTGGACCAGGCCGGACTCGCCCTTCTTCGTGGGCCGCCAGGAGACCAGATGGGCATAGCCGTCGGCGCCCCGGCCGACGGCCAGGACGGGGTGGAGTTTCTGGTCGCCGCCCACCTTGCGGGGGTCGGTCCAGGGGCCGCCGGGCCCGCGCTCCGCCCGGCACAGGACGGCGTCGCCCGACAGCTGGTAGACACTGAGCCGGCCGTCGCGGCCGCGCATGAGCCAGTCGCCGTTCACCGGTTCACTCTAAGCCGCCCGCGAGGGACGCCGGAATCCTGCCCCCTCACCCGGCCCGTGGGACCCTTGGCCGTATGAACGACCCCCTCGGCCCCCCGGCCCCGGAAGGCCGCCTGCTGGTGATCGTCGACGGCGCGAACGTGGTCGGGTCGCGGCCCGACGGCTGGTGGCGGGACCGCAGGGGCGCCGCCGAACGGCTGCGGGACCGGCTGGCCGCCGCGGGGCTGCCGGGCCGGGACGGTGCCGTGGAGATCGTGCTCGTGGTGGAGGGCGCCGCCCGTGGCGTGGAGTCCGTGCCGGGGGTACGGGTGGAGTCCGCGCCCGGCAGCGGGGACGACCGGATCGTGGATCTGGCCGCGGAGCACCCCGGCCGCCCCCGCCTGGTGGTCACGGCCGACCGTGAGCTGCGGCGGCGGGTGACCGGACTGGGCGCGGAGGTGACCGGCCCGCGTGCGGTCCTCGGCTGAGCGCGCGGGGCCCGTCTCAGACGGAGTACGCCGCGATCAGGATGAAGAAGCTCGACGCACCGACGGCTCCGAGGACGGTTCCCGCGACGGCGGTCCACATGCGGCCGACGCCCCGGCGGGCGTAGTGCACACCCGCGAGGCCGAAGGTGACGGCGAGGGGCCCCGTGACGTACGAGACCCCGAGGAGAGCCGGCGTGAGGGAGGGCCATACGCCCGTGGCCGATATGGCGCCGAGGACGAGTGAGGTGGGGCCCAGCGCGACGGCAGGCGAGTCGTCGAGGCCGGGCCTGGGCGGTGTGGACATGCGATCCCCCAATTTGAACGTGTTCAAATCACTGCTGCGAGCATAGCAGCAGATCCGCCGGCACCCCGGGCAACTCCCCCTCAGCCGCCCGGAGTCCGGGCGTAGAGCACCGCCCCGTCCACGGTCGCCACCTCCTCGTAGCGCGCCTGCAGCAGCCGGCGCAGGCTCGGCACGCGGTCGGGGGCGTACGGCTTGCCGCACGAGTCGTCGACGACCAGGGCGGGGGCGTGCGCCGCCAGCTCCTCCCGGAAGACCGGCCAGGCTCCCTCGACCGCGTACTTCTCGCCGACCTGCGGGCCGTCGCGGCCGCCGCTGTAGTTGGTGAGCAGCCCGGCGGTGAGGTAGCGGGTGGCGGGGGTGCGGCCGGCCAGCCAGTACGTCTCCGGGTGCATGCCCCACACGAGGACCCGGTCGGCGGGCGCGGTGCGCTCGGTGAGGGCGGCCGCAAGGCGCTGGGCGTGGGCGAGTTCGGGACGCGGGGCGAGCAGGCCCCAGGCGAGGAACAGGGTGCAGCAGCAGGCCGAGGTGAGGACGGCGCCGGCCAGGCGTTCGCGGGGCGCCGTCCGCAGCGCGGCCGTGGCCAGCAGGGCCACGGGCGGGGTGAGCTGCAGGTAGTAGTGGCCGAAGAAGTGGAAGCCGAGGACGACGGCGACCGCCCCGGAGGCCAGCCACAGCCACAGGTCGGCCGGGCCGGCCCGGCCGGTGCGCAGGGACCGTACGACCGGCGGGATCAGACCCGTACAGGCCACGGCCAGGATCGCCGTGTTGGTCACCCCGCGGACGAGGACATGGAGTTCGGAGCCCGTGAAGGAGGCATAGGCGGCGGATCCGGTGACCGTCCAGAACAGGAATCCGGCGGGGTCGGTGACCAGGGCCGCGCACAGGACCGGTACGGCCAGACCGGCCGCCAGCCGCAGCACGCCCGCGCGCGGGGTCCCGGCGCGGTACAGCATCCAGGCGGCCGGCAGCAGCACCGCGCCGCCGGTCTGCTTGGCGAGGAAGGCACAGGCGACGGCGGTACCGGCCGCGCCCCAGCGGCCCCGGTCGGCGCACCACACGGCGGCCACCGTGCAGGGCAGTATGAACACCTCGAAGGTGGCGGCCTGGGCGTCCTCGGGGTTGAGGCCGACGGACACCAGCAGGTGCAGCACCGCGGCCGTACGGCCCGCCGTGTCGCCCCAGCGGCGCCGGGCCAGGGAGGCCAGCAGGACTGCGGTGAGCAGCTGCGCGAGGACGGCCAGCACCCGGACCGGGGTGAGCGAGCCGGAGCCGCAGACCGCGAAGGCCGCCTCGTACAGCCAGGGCACCAGCGGCGGCTTGCGGTCCACGACCGTCTCGTACAGCTGCCCGCCCTGCGCGAGGAGTCGTGCCTGTACGGCGAGATAGCCCTCGTCGGGGTTCCACAGCGGACGGACGAAGGACGGGGCCCGGGTGAGGCAGGCCAGGGCCGCGAGCGCGGGCAGCAGCCGCGTCCAGTACGCCGTCCGGGTGGTCACGGTCCGTGCGGGGGCGAGCGGGGCGGCAAGCATGGGCAGCACGCTATCCGGCCCCGCAGTCCTCACCCATCGGGACATACGGGGCCGCGGGGGCTCTCCGGATGGTTACGGAACGTTGCCGGCCGGTGGGCCGGGGGCCTCTCCCGCCGGAGTCTCCTCGCGCAGGGCGAGGCGGCTGTGCGTGCGGCCGTAGAGGCAGTAGACCACGAAGCCGATCACCATCCAGATGGCGAACCGGAGCCAGGTCTCGGCCGGCAGGTTGAGCATCAGCCACAGCGTGGCGCACACCGACACGATCGGTACGAACGGCACCCAGGGGGTACGGAAGGCGCGGGGCAGGTCCGGACGGGTCCGGCGGAGGATGATCACACTGATCGCGACGACGACGAAGGCGAACAGCGTGCCGATGTTCACCAGTTCCGCCAGTTCGCTCAGGCTGGTGAAACCGGCGACGATCGCGATGATCCCCCCGAGCAGGACGGTCGGCCGGTGCGGGGTCCTGAACCGCGGGTGGACGCGGGAGAAGAAGCGCGGCAGCAGTCCGTCCCGGCTCATCGCGAAGAACACCCGGGTCTGGCCGAGCAGCAGGATCAGACACACGGTGGTCAGTCCGACGGCGGCGCCGAAGCTGATCACGCCCGCGTACCAGGGGTGGCCGATGGCCTTGAAGGCGTCGGCGAGCGGGGCCTCCACGGACAGCCTCGTGTACTTCTGCATGCCGGTGACGACGATGGAGACGGCGACGTAGAGCACGGTGCAGACGAGCAGCGAGCCGAGGATGCCGCGGGGCATGTCGCGCTGCGGGTTGCGGGTCTCCTCGGCGGCGGTGGCGACGATGTCGAAGCCGATGAACGCGAAGAACACCACCGAGGCGGCGGTGAAGATGCCCATCACACCGAAGTTGGCGGGCGCCCAGCCGAACATCAGCTGGATGAGCGGGGCTTTGAGGTTGCCGCCCGCGGGCACCGGCTGGGCGGGCGGGACGAAGGGCTTGTAGTTGTCGCCGTTGACGAAGAAGGCACCGGCGATGATCACGATGAGCACGACGGCCACCTTGATGGCGACGACGATCGAGGTGATCCGGGCGGACAGCTTCATGCCGAGGACGAGGATGCAGGTGAGCACCAGCACCAGGGCCGCGGCGAGGATGTCGAACCCGAAGCCGTGCGCACCGTCCCGGCCGGCCAGGTAGTCCGGCAGGTGCCAGCCCGCGTTGTCCAGCAGCGAGCGGATGTAGCCGGACCAGCCGACCGCCACCACCGCCGTGCCGAGCGCGAACTCCAGGACCAGGTCCCAGCCGATGATCCAGGCAGGCAGTTCACCCAGGGAGGCGTAGGCGAAGGTGTACGCGGAACCCGCTACGGGGACCGTGGAGGCGAACTCGGCATAGCAGAGGGCGGCGAGCGCGCAGACCACGCCGGCCACCACGAAGGCCAGGGACACCGCGGGGCCCGCGTTGTTCTTGGCCACCTGTCCGGTGAGGACGAAGATGCCGGTGCCGATGATGACACCGACGCCGAAGACGGTCAGGTCGAGGGCGGAGAGGGACTTCTTGAGCGAATGCTCGGGTTCCTCGGTGTCCCGGATGGACTGCTCGACGTTCTTCGTCCTGAAGAGCGTGCTCACGTGCCTACCTCCCACGCTTGTCGTCCTCGACATGATCGAGAGGGCTGGGGATGCGTATGCCCCGGCACAGGCAGGTTCACGCAAACGGGCCGGTTCCGCCACTGCAGGGAGTGGCGGAACCGGCCCGTGTCCGTGCTTGCGCGGGACAGGCCTTAGTCGCGCGCGGGTTCCACGGAGTCGACCTCGTCGGCCGTACGGTCGAACCGACCGTCCAGCTTGGACACCAGACCGGTGACCTGGCGGGCGATGTCCGGCGCGGTCAGCCCGATCTCGGCCATGACCTCGGCGCGGGAGGCGTGGTCGAGGAAGCGCGGCGGGATGCCGAAGTCGCGCAGCGGCACGTCCACGCCCGCGTCCCTGAGGGCCTGGGCGACCGCCGAGCCGACACCGCCGACGCGGCTGTTGTCCTCGACGGTGACGACCACCCGATGGCGCTCGGCGAGCGGGGCCATGGCCTCGTCGACGGGCTTGACCCAGCGCGGGTCGACGACGGTGGTGGAGATGCCCTGCCGGTCGAGCAGGGCGGCGATCTCCAGACACATCGGGGCGAGGGCGCCGACGGAGACCAGCAGTACGTCCGGGAGGTCGGTGCCGGGCTCGCGCAGCACGTCCATGCCGCCGACCCGGCCCACGGCGGGCACCGCGGGGCCGACGGCGCCCTTGGAGAAGCGCACCACGGTCGGCGCGTCGTCGACGGCGACGGCCTCGCGCAGCTGCGCCCGCACCTGCTCGGCGTCGCGCGGGGCGGCCAGCCGCAGCCCCGGTACGACCTGCAGGATCGACATGTCCCACATGCCGTTGTGGGAAGCGCCGTCGGTGCCGGTGACGCCGGCCCGGTCCAGCACGAAGGTCACCCCGCACTTGTGCAGGGCCACGTCCATCAGGACCTGGTCGAAGGCGCGGTTGAGGAAGGTGGCGTAGACGGCGAAGACCGGGTGCACACCGGCGTGGGCCAGGCCGGCCGCGGAGACGGCGCCGTGCTGCTCGGCGATCCCGACGTCGTAGATCCGGTCCGGGAAGGTGTCCGCGAACTTCTTCAGGCCGACGGGCTGCAGCATCGCCGCCGTGATGGCCACGATGTCCTCGCGCTCCTTGCCCAGCTCGACCATCTCGTCGCCGAAGACGGAGGTCCAGTCGGCGCCGGAGGCCTTGACCGGCAGGCCCGTGTCGGGATGGATGGGGCCGATGCCGTGGAAGCGGTCGGCCTCGTCCTGGAGGGCGGGCTGGTAGCCGCGGCCCTTCTCGGTGAGGCAGTGCACGATGACCGGCCCGCCGAACCGCTTGGCCCGGGCCAGCGCCGACTCCAGCGCCTCGATGTCGTGGCCGTCGATCGGGCCGACGTACTTCAGGCCCAGGTCCTCGAACATGCCCTGCGGGGTGATGAAGTCCTTCAGCCCCTTCTTGGCGCCGTGCAGGGTCTCGTACAGCGGCCTGCCGACGACCGGGGTGCGGTCGAGGATGTCCTTCGTCCGGGCGAGGAAGCGCTCGTAGCCGTCGGTCGTACGCAGGGTCGCCAGGTGATTGGCGAGCCCGCCGATGGTCGGGGCGTAGGAGCGCTCGTTGTCGTTGACGACGATGACGAGCGGGCGGTCCTTGGCCTCGGCGATGTTGTTCAGCGCCTCCCAGGCCATGCCGCCGGTCAGGGCGCCGTCACCGATCACGGCGACGACATGGCTGTCGCGCTGCTTGAGCTGGTTGGCCTTGGCGATGCCGTCGGCCCAGCCGAGGACCGTGGAGGCGTGGCTGTTCTCGATGACGTCGTGCTCGGACTCGGCCTGCGAGGGGTAGCCGGACAGGCCGCCCTTCATCTTCAGCCTGGAGAAGTCCTGCCGGCCGGTGAGCAGCTTGTGCACGTAGGACTGGTGTCCCGTGTCCCACAGGACCTTGTCCTTCGGGGACTCGAAGACGCGGTGCAGGGCGATGGTGAGCTCGACCACGCCCAGGTTGGGACCGAGGTGGCCGCCGGTCTTGGAGACGGCCTCGACGAGGAAGGTCCGGATCTCCTCTGCCAGCTGGTCCAGCTCCTCCAGGCTGAGCCGGTCCAGATCGCGCGGTCCCCTGATGCGGGTCAGCAGCGGCACCCGTGCCTCCTTGCAGTAGAGCTGATCGAGCTGTTGCCGGGCTTGACGAGTCTAATGTTCCGGCTTTGCAGGACACGACAGTGCCCGGTGCCTTTGGAGCACCGGGCAAAATGAGCCACCTGAAAGGGGCGCGGGGTGCTGCGCGACCGGCCGCGACGGACCGGACCCGCAAGCACACCCGCGCCCCCATGGGGCTAGGCGTTACGCACGCCCCGCCGACTTCTGCGTCTTGCGGGTCACCGCGTCGATGACGACGGTCGCCAGCAGCACGCCACCGGTGATCATGTACTGGACCGGCGAGGCGATGCCCTCCAGGGCGAGACCGTACTGGATCGAGACGATGACCAGCACGCCGAGGAGCGCGTTCCAGGTGCGGCCACGGCCGCCGAAGAGGGACGTGCCGCCGATCACGGCCGCCGCGATCGCGTTCATCAGCAGGTCGCCTCCGCCGGCGCCCTGGTTGGCGGACGCGATCTTGGAGGCGATGAACAGACCGCCGATCGCCGCGAACGTACCGGAGACGGCGAAGACCGAGATCCGGGTCAGGTCCACGTTGATACCGGCACGGCGGGAGGCCTCGACGCTGCCGCCGAGCGCGAAGATCTTCCGGCCGTAGGCGGTGCGGCGCAGCACGAAGTCCGTGATCATCAGCACTGCCACGAAGATCACCACGGCCAGCGGCAGACCCTTGTACTGGTTGAAGACGTACGCGGCGACGAAGGCGACGACGGCCAGCAGCGCGGTGCGCAGGACCGTTTCGCTCAGCGGCCGGGACGGTACGCCGGCGGCCTCACGGCGCTTGTTGCCGAGGAAGGAGCTGAGGAAGAACAGCACCGTCACCGCGAGGGCGAGCCCGTAGGCGGCGGCCACGTCGGAGAAGTAGTAGCTGGTCAGCTTGGCGACCAGGCCGTTGCCGTTCAGGTTGATCGTGCCGTTGTCGCCCAGGATCTTGAGCATGAGGCCGTTCCAGAACAGCAGGCCGGCCAGGGTGACCGCGAAGGCCGGCACCCCGATCTTCGCGAAGAAGAAGCCCTGCAGCGCGCCCGCGACCGTTCCGGTGAGGATGGACAGCACCAGGGCCAGGATCTCGTTCATGCCATGCGTGACGTTGAGCACCGCGAAGGTGGCGCCCGCGACACCGGAGAGCGAGCCGACCGACAGGTCGATCTCGCCGAGCAGCAGGACGAACACGATGCCGACGGCGATCATGCCCGTGCCGACCATGGCGACGGAGATGTCGGACAGGTTGCCCGCCGTCATGAAGTTGGAGTTCAGACCCCAGAAGATGCACCAGATGATCGCCAGACCGAGGACGACCGGCAGGGAGCCGAGGTCACCGGCCTTCATCTTCCGCTTGAACTCGGTCCAGTATCCGAGGATGCCCTCTTCGCGCACCAGCAGACGGGGGTCGACGGCGACGTCGGAGCCTCGTGCCGCCTCGGGGTTCTCCACGACGTTGTCCTCGGGGGACGTGGAGGTCTTGTCGATGCTCACTTCTTGATCTCCCCATTGGTGCGCGCCGCACGACGGGTCACGGCATTGTCCGTGGCGCCGGTGATGGCGGAGATGATCTCTTCCTGCGAGGTCGACTTGACCTCGAAGACGCCGTTGTTGCGACCCAGACGCAGGACGGCCACCTTGTCGGCGACGGCCTTCACGTCGGCCATGTTGTGGCTGATGAGGATCACGGCGTGACCGCGCTCCCGCAGCCGTTCCACCAGGTCGAGGACCTGTGCGGTCTGCTCGACGCCGAGGGCGGCGGTGGGCTCGTCGAGGATGACCAGCTTCGGCTCGCCGAGCATGGAGCGGGCGATGGCCACGGTCTGGCGCTGACCGCCGGAGAGCGAGGCGATCGGGATGCGGACGCTCGGGATGCGGATCGACAGCGTGGTGAGCAGTTCGCGGGAGCGGCGCTCCATCTCCACCTCGTCCAGGACACCGCGACGGCGGATCTCCCGGCCCAGGTAGAGGTTGCCGACGACGTCGATGTTGTCGCACAGCGCGAGGTCCTGGTAGACCGTCGCGATGCCCAGGTTCTGGGCGTCGTGCGGCTTGCTGATCTGGACGGCCTTGCCTTCCCACTCGATGACGCCCTCATCGATGGGGTGAACGCCGGCGATCGTCTTGACCAGCGTGGACTTTCCGGCACCGTTGTCGCCCACCAGGGCGATCACTTCACCGGCGTGGACCTCAAGCTCTACGTCGGTGAGCGCCTGAACGGCACCGAACCGCTTGGAGACCCCGCGCAACGCCAGCACGGGCGTAGCGGACACGTGAACCATCTCCTTCGCCGCCTGACCCGGCGGGAGGTTGTGCAGAAGTTGGGGGATGTTCCGTCCGGCGCCCCACGACGAGCTTGCGGGGCTGTCTGATGTGCGGGGCGCCGGAGGAGCTGGGTCGGCCTTCTTTCCCGTCAGCGGAATTCAAGTGCGAATTCGCCTAGTGGGGAAGGACCGCGCGGCTGCTTACTTCAGACCGATCTTGTCGCAGGCCGCCTTGTACTGCGCGGTGCAGATGTCGCTGACCGTGTAGACGCCGTCCTTGAGGACGGTGTCCTTGATGTTGTCCTTGGTCAGCGCGGTGACCGGCACCAGGACCGAGGGGACCTGCTTCGTGGTCGGGCTGTCCACCTTGTCCTTGGCAACGGAGTCGAGGGACTTGCCCTGGGCGAGGTCCACGGCCATCTCGGCGGCTGCGGCGGCCTCCGGGGCGTAGGGCTTGTAGACGCTCATGTACTGGTCGCCGGTGACGATGCGCTGGACACCCGCGAGCTCCGCGTCCTGGCCGGTGACCGGGACCTTGATGCCGGCGGCCTTGAGGGCGGTGATGATACCGCCGGCCATGCCGTCGTTGGCGGAGTAGACGCCGACGATGTTCTTCTTGCCGAGGGCGGAGATGGCGCCCTCCATGTTGGAGTTGGCGTTCTCCGGCTTCCACTCCTTGGTGTCGTACTCCTTGCCGACGTTCACCTTGCCGTCGAGCACCTCGTGGGCGCCCTTCTTGAACTGGGCGGCGTTCGGGTCGGTGGAGGAACCGTTCATCATGACGATCTTGCCGGACTTGGCCTTGGAGCCGAGCGCCTTGAGCAGCGCCTCGCCCTGGGTCTTGCCGACGGTCTCGTTGTCGAACGACGTGTAGGCGTCGATCGGGCCCTGCGCCAGGCGGTCGTAGGCGACGACCGGGATGCCCGCGTCCTTGGCCTTCTGCACGGAGTTCTTGATGGCGGCGGCGTCCACAGCGTCGACGATCAGCACGTCCACCTTGTTGGTGATCATGGTGTCGACCTGCTGGTTCTGCATCGTGGCGTCCTGCTTGGCGTTGGCGTAGACGACCTCGCCCTTGCCGTTGGTCAGCTCCTTGACCTTCTTCTCGATCAGGGGCTTGTCGAACTTCTCGTACCGCGCGGTCTGGTTCTCCGGGAGGAGCAGACCGACCTTGATGGCATCGCCCTTCTTGGCGCTGCCGGAAGACTTGGAGGAGCCACTGGACTCCTTGGCGCTGCCACAGGCGGCGAGAGAGACGGCCATGGCACCAGCAGCAACGGCGAAGGCCGCACGACGCATACGCGTGTTCACTTCAGAAACCTCCCTGACGAGGCCGCGTCGTTGCGGCCGAGGTGGCTGGAAGTCAACTCGGCCACACGTGCGACGTCAAGAAGTAAATCCTTAACGAGATGGCAACGGTGCCATCCGTTCTCTAAGTGAAGGCAGGGGGCGCCGTGGACAGAATGCCCGCGACAGAACCGTCCAGAAGGGTCGAATCGCCCATCTCGCTGAGAGCGAGCGCGAGCGCCCCGAGCACCTCCGCACGGCCGCCAAGTGCCCCCGGAAGAACGGACAGTTGGCGCGCCGCACTGGGGATGGCATAGCGGCCGACGGACTCCCTGATGGGCCCGAGGACCAGCTCTCCGGCCTCGGCGAGATCGCCGCCCAGGACCACCCGGCTCGGGTTCAGCAGGTTGCAGAGATTGGCCACTCCGCTGCCGATGTGGCGGCCGACGTCGGCGATCACCCGACGGCAGCCCGGGTCTCCGTCCCTGGCCAGCCGGACGATGCCCTCCATCGTCAGATCGGCGCCATGACTGGGCTGGAGCAGCGGAAGCACATAGCGCGCCGCCGTGAACGTCTCCAGACAGCCACGGTTCCCGCAGCGGCAGACCGGGCCGGATTCATCGAGTGTAATATGCCCGATTTCTCCTGCGGTGCCGCCCGGCCCGCGGTAGATCTGCCCGTTGATCACCAGACCGGCGCCGACACCGCTGGCGACCTTGATGTACGCCAGGTCGCGGACGCCCTTGCCGCTGCCCCAGACCAGCTCGCCGAGGGCACCGAGGTTGGCGTCGTTGTCCACGTGCACGGGCACGCCGAGACGCTCGCGCAGCTCCTCGGCGGGCTTGGTGCCGCCCCAGCCGGGCAGGATCGCCGTGGACCCCAGGGTCCCGGACTCCACGTCGATCGGACCGGGCACGCCGAGCCCGACCCCCGCCACCTTGGACCGGTCGACGCCGGTCGCCGCGATCAGGCGGTTGACCAGCTGTTCCGCCCGGTCGAAGCCCTGCGTGGAGGAGGCGTCCACATCCAGCGGCTCGGACTCCTCGGCGAGCACCTGGTGCGCGAGGTTCCCGATCGCGACACGCAGGTGGGCATGGCCGAAGTCGACGCCGATGACGATCCCGGCGTCCCCGCTCAGCGACACGCTGCGGGCCCGCCGGCCGCCGGCCGACGTGGGCGTGACCTCGACGGTTCCGCCGTCCTTCAGCTCTCGCACAATGTTCGAGACCGTCGCGGCGGACAGGCCGGTCGTACGCGCGATCTCCGCCTGCGTGAGCGATCCCGCCAGCCGTACCGCACGCACGACTCGTTCCAGGTTGGCTCGGTGCAGCGACGACTGCGACCCCGGAGTCTCCATCGACCCATCCACTCCCGCCATCGGCCGGGCGGCCCCTGCGCCGCCCGTGGCCCAGGTCACATCTGCGGAACCGGGCCACTTACAAGTTATGAACTCCAAGCTCGGCTGTACGGGTTACCGCAGTCAAGTCCTTGACGGAAATCGCTGTCACTTCCGTGGTCCGCCCCGGACACCTCGCGGACACGTGTGTGCCACCCGGAACAGGGCGGAAACGGGCCCGCACGGGGCTCCGGCACTGGGTGCGAGGGGTACGGCGCAGGGGGCGCGCGGAGGTCGGCGAATCGTTCAGCCGCGGAATCCGGGGGCGGGCCGTGACCGGGTTGTGACCGGAGACCGGCGGCCCGGTGCGCAGGGTGGCTGCGGCCGGTGCGCAGTGCCGCTGCGCCCGGTGTGCAGCGCGACTGCGACCGGTGTGCGTTACGGCTGCGGTCGGCGTCCAGTGCGGCTGCGCCCGGTGTGCGTTGCGGCTGCGGTCGGCGTGCAGTGCGGCTGCGCCCGGTGTGGATTGCGACTGCAAAGGAGGCCGCCGGGCAAGGTCCGCTCGCGATGCGCTCCCGCGGCCGGGCGGAAAGGAGCCGGCCCGGGTGCCGCAGTGGCGCCCGGGCCGGAGGGGATACGTCAGCGTGCGGCTACTTCAGCGCGCCCGCCGTCAGGCCCGCGACCACCTGGCGCTGGAAGACGATGTACGCCGCCAGCACCGGCAGCATCGCCATCACCAGGCCCGCGAAGAGGCCGGACCAGTCGCCCTTGTAGCCCTGGCTGACCGCCAGCTGGACCAGGCCCTGGGTAAGGACGCGCTTGTCGGGGTCGGTGTTGAGGACCGTGGGGAGCATGTACTGGTTCCACTGGCCCAGGAAGTTGAAGATCCCCACGCTGATCAGGCCGGGCTTGGCCATGGGCAGCATGATCTGGAAGAACGTACGGGTGTGCGAGGCGCCGTCGACGAAGGCCGCTTCCGCCACCGAGGTGGGCAGGGTGCGGAAGAACGCGGTCAGGAAGAAGACCGTGAACGGCAGTGAGTACGCGATGTAGACCAGGATCAGGCCGTGGATCGTGTTCAGCAGGCCCATGTTGTTCACGACGTAGAACAGCGGGACCAGCGCCAGCATGATCGGGAAGCTCATGCCGCCGATGAAGAGGTAGTAGATGAACCGGTTCCCGGGGAAGTCGAAGCGGGCCAGGACATAGGCCGCCATCGAGCCGAGGACCAGGGTGCCGATCAGCGAGCCCCCGACCACCAGGATGGTGTTCAGGAAGTAGTCGCTCATGTTGGCCTGGGTCCAGGCCCGCGACCAGTTGTCGAAGTGCAGCTTGTCCGGCAGGGACCAGGGCGAGCCGAAGATGGAGCTGTCGTCCTTGAAGGACGTCATCACCGCCCACAGCAGCGGCAGGACCACCATGATCGCCCACAGGATCAGCATGCCGTGGGAGAAGACGTTGAGGACGCCGCCCTCTCTCTTCCGCGCCGGGGGCTCCGGCGGCGCCACGTCGACCTTGGAGACGGTCGCGCCGGACTCGGCCGGCAGCGGGGCGGGGGTCTCGGTCGTCTTCATCGCTTCAGTACTCCAGCCGCTCGCGACGGCCCAGCCGCATCACGATCGCGGCGAACGCGAGCGTGACGACGAGCAGGGCGACGCCGATGGTGGTGGCGTAGGCGGCCTGACCGTCCCGGAACGCCTTCTGGTACACGTACAGGACCATCACCGTGGTCGAGTAGTCCGGACCGCCCGGCCCGGTCGTCATGATCTGTACGACCGCGAACGACTCGGCGCCCAGCGCGAGGATGCCCATGTAGACCCAGCCGGACTGCACCGTGTCCCACAGCAGCGGCAGGGTGATGCGGAAGAACGTGGCGGAGCGGCTCGCTCCGTCCAGCAGCGCCGCCTCGTACAGTTCGGCCGGAATCGACGCCATGCCCGCGGAGAACAACACCACGAAGAAACCCACCGTGGACCACACGAGCACCGCCATCACGCACCACAGCGCGAGACTCGGATCACCGAGCCAAAGTGGCTGGATATTGTCGAGGCCGATGCCCCGCAGGAACGAGTTGATCGCGCCGCTGTCCGGGTTGTACGCGAAGGCGAACAACAGCGAGACGATCGCGATCGACAGCACCTGCGGAAAGAAATAGACGATTTTGTAGAAGGACGAGCCCCGGACGCCCGAGACGACGGGGCCGCCCCTTCTCCGTCGTCCGCCCACATTGATCATGAAGGCGAAGAACAGCGCCAGACTGAGTGTCACCAGCGGCAGCACCAGGGCGAAGAGCAGGCTGTGCTGCAGCGACTTCCAGAAGATGTCGTCGTGGAACATCCTCTTGTAGTTGTCGAAGCCGACCATCTTGAAATCGGGGCTGAGGCCGGTCCAGTCCGTGAACGAGTAGTAGATGGACTGGATGAACGGCCACACCACGAAGAGCGCGTACAGTCCGAGGGGGGCAGCCAGAAACCCCACGATGAACCGGTACTTGCCGTGCTGCATCGCCACTCCGGTGCGGTAAGGGTGCTGGTTACTGGTGCTTGTAGTGCTTGATCGTGGTGTCCTTCGCCGCCTCGTCGGCGAAGCCCTGGATCTTCTTGATGGCCTCGGCCGGGGTGAGACGGCCGGCCATCATCTCGCCGAGTCCCGCCACACCGATCTTCTCCTTCTGCAGCTGCACGTACCAGTCCTGAATCCGCGGATTCACCACGTTGGATCCGGCCTTGTCCAGCGCGGCCACACCCGACTTCAGACCCGGGGTGAGGGTGATGCCGGTGGTGCCGCCGTTGTACGCGGTCAGCGACTTCACCTTGGCGGTGAAGTTCTTCGAGGACGCCTCGGAGAGCATGATGCGCAGCTGCTCCATGCCGCCCTCGGAGTTCGCCGCCTTGGCCGGCACGATGAAGGGCTCACCGCCCGAGGCCCAGATGGTGCCGAACGGCATCTTGTCCGAGCTGTCGATGCCGGTGGGCGCGGAGACGGCGAGGTTGAAGTCGGCCGGAATGACATTGGCCGATTCGTTCTCCACCCAGGAGCCGTTCGGGATGAACAGCGCCTTGCCCTTGGCCCAGGCGGTCTGCGACTGGATGTGGTCCAGGCCCGGGGTGCCCTTGAGGATGTAGCCCTTCTTGTACAGCTCGTAGTAGGCCTCGAAGCAGGCCTTGACGGCCGGGTGCTTCCAGGCGTTCGGCTCCAGGTTGTCGATGGCGTCGAGCACCTCACGGCCGCCGACCTTGCCGATCATCGGGTACAGCGAGAAGGGGATGTAGTACGGGTACTTGCCCGCGTACGTCCAGCCCGCCATGCCCTTCTTCTTGGCCTTCTCGCACACGGCGAGCATCTGGTCCCAGGTCTGGGGGTATTCCGCGTCGAGCGAGTCCAGGGCCTTCTGCGAGTACCAGACGCCGTAGACCGTGTAGGCGTAGTACAGGATCCAGACCGGCTTGCCGTCGAACTGGCCCATCTCCACGATGCCGGGGCGCAGCGTGTCGCGGACCTTCTTGTTCGGGTCGTCGTACGAGGGCGCGTCGAGCAGCGGGGTGAGGTCCGCGAGCTGGTTCTTGCCCACGAGCACGCCCATGTCCATCTGCTCGGCGCCGGAGTTGTCGATGAGGTCCGGCGGGTTGCCCTGGTTGAAGCGGGGCTGCAGGGTGGACTGGATCTTCTGGGTGGCGGAGAACTTCACCGTCGCCTTGGGGAAGTCCTTCTGGTAGATCTTCACCGCGTCCTGGGCGTACTCCTTGCCGAAGCCGCCGTCGAAGAGGACGAATTCCATCTTCGCGGTCTCGTTGACGGCGAGCGGGTTCTTCGCGGTCTTCTTGCCCGCCTTCGCCTTGTCCTGTCCGCTGCCGCCGCTGCTCGCGCAGGCGGACAGCAGGCCCATTCCGGGGGCCGCCACCAGGCCGAGCGCCGCCGAACGCTTGATCAGATCGCGGCGGCCGACACCTTCGCCACCGTGGTGCTCAGTGGATCCCATGCTCAAGTCCTCGCCTTCTCCAGGACTCAGGCGGTGAACCGGATCCTCCCCGGCACCGCAGTCGGGTAGTGCAGGGTCATGCGGGGAAACGCCGACAGGTATAGTCCACTTCCCGCCAGCTGAGCAAGATCGAATGCAAGGTTGGCGGTGGGTCTTTTCCGAGTTGAGACCTCTCGGAAATATGAGCGACCTGTGAGCGCCCCGAGGGAAAAATTCGAGACATAGGCCCCTGAATGCCACACCCAACACCCTTGACATCAAGGGC
Organism: Streptomyces sp. NPDC107581; assembly: GCF_055657175.1. Taxonomy (NCBI): domain Bacteria; kingdom Bacillati; phylum Actinomycetota; class Actinomycetes; order Kitasatosporales; family Streptomycetaceae; genus Streptomyces; species Streptomyces sp. NPDC107581. Next base: position 121,935 of record NZ_JBVKBH010000016.1, on the reverse strand, counting down.
CACTTGACCACCTACTGGTTCCTGCGCATCGAAGTTGACAACGTTGTCTCACCTGGGTGCAGGAGGGGAATCCGTAGATGCAGCGGAGAACTCGGCACAGATACGGACCGGCGGTCGTCCTCACGACCGCCTTTGTCATGGCCCTCGGCGCACAGGGCGCGGCGGTCGCCCTGCCGGCCAAGGCGGCCCCGGCCGACCGGGAGTTCGCATCCTCGTTCGAGGCCGGTGATCCGGCGCCGGACTGGCTGAACACCGTCGACACGGGGGCGGACGGGAGCAAGCGGGCCTCGGGCGTGGACGGCGGCTACAGCACCGGCATCCCGGGCAATGTCACCGACCATGTGACCGAGGTCCGGGCGAGCGGCGAGAACGAGGGCGCGGGTGAGGTGAAGGAGAACCTCGTCGACGGCGAGCCCGGCACCAAGTGGCTGACCTTCCAGCCCACCGGCTGGGCCGAGTTCGACCTGGACAAGCCCATCAAGCTGGTGACGTACGCACTCACCTCGGCCAACGACTTCGACGAGCGCGACCCGAAGGACTGGACGCTCCAGGGTTCGGCGGACGGCAAGGACTGGAAGACGATCGACACCCGCTCGGGCGAGTCCTTCTCGGAGCGGTTCCAGACGAAATCGTTCGACCTGGCCCAGCCGGCCGAGTACCAGCACTTCCGGCTGGAGGTGACGAAGAACAACGGCGCCCCGGACATCCTGCAGATCGCCGATGTGCAGTTCTCCACGGGCGGCGGGGGCGGTCCGGTGCCGCAGGACATGCTCTCGCTGGTCGACAAGGGCCCGAGCGGCTCGCCGACGGCCAAGGCGCGGGCCGGATTCACCGGAAAGCGGGCCCTGCGCTACGCCGGACGGCACACCGCGGCCGGGCGGGCGTACTCGTACAACAAGGTCTTCGACGTGAACGTGAAGGTCGGCCGCGACACCCAGCTGTCGTACCGCGTCTTCCCGTCGATGGCCGACGGCGACCGCGACTACGACGCCACCAACGTCGCCATGGACCTGGCCTTCACGGACGGCACCTACCTCAGCGACCTGGGCGCGACGGACCAGCACGGCTTCCCGCTGTCGCCGCGCGGTCAGGGCGCGGCCAAGGCGCTGTACGTCAACCAGTGGAACAACGTGGCCTCGCGGATCGGCTCGGTGGCGGCCGGCAAGACCGTCGACCGGATCCTGGTGGCGTACGACTCCCCGGACGGCCCGGCGAAGTTCCGGGGCTGGATAGACGACGTCGCCCTCAAGCAGGTGGCTCCGGAGAAGCCGAAGGCACATCTGTCGGACTACGCGCTGACCACCCGCGGCACCAACTCCAGCGGCAGCTTCTCGCGCGGCAACAACTTCCCGGCGACGGCCCTTCCCCATGGCTTCAACTTCTGGACGCCGGTGACGAACGCGTCGTCGCTGAGCTGGCTGTACGAGTACGCACGTGCGAACAACGACGACAACCTGCCGACGATCCAGGCGTTCAGCGCGAGCCACGAGCCGAGCCCGTGGATGGGCGACCGGCAGACCTTCCAGCTGATGCCGTCGGCCGCCACCGGCGCCCCGGACACCGGGCGGGAGGCGCGCGCACTGGCCTTCCGGCACGAGAACGAGACCGCGCGGCCGTACTACTACGGGGTGCGGTTCGAGAACGGTCTGAAGGCCGAGATAGCGCCGACCGACCACGCGGCCTCGCTGCGCTTCACCTACCCGGGCGACGACGCGAGCGTGCTCTTCGACAACGTGACCGAACAAGCCGGGCTGACGCTGGACAAGGAGCACGGCATCGTCACCGGCTACTCGGACGTGAAGTCGGGCCTGTCGACGGGCGCGACCCGGCTGTTCGTGTACGGCACCTTCGACAAGCCGGTCACGGACGGCGCCGTCAGCGGCGTCAAGGGCTATCTGCGCTTCGACGCGGGCGCGGACCGCACGGTCACCCTGCGCCTGGCCACCTCCCTGATCAGCATCGACCAGGCCAAGGACAATCTGCGCCAGGAGATCCCGGACGGCACCTCCTTCGACACGGTGAAGGCGCACGCCCAGCGGACCTGGGACAAGCTGCTCGGGAAGGTCGAGGTGGAGGGCGCGACCCCGGACCAGCTGACCACGCTCTACTCCAGCATGTACCGGCTGTACCTGTACCCGAACTCCGGCTTCGAGCGGGCCGGCGGCAAGGACCGGTACGCCTCGCCGTTCTCCCCCATGCCGGGCCCGGACACCCCGACGCACACCGGGGCGAAGATCGTCGACGGCAAGGTGTACGTCAACAACGGCTTCTGGGACACCTACCGGACCACGTGGCCGGCGTACTCCTTCCTCACCCCGTCCCAGGCGGGCGAGATGGTCGACGGGTTCGTCCAGCAGTACAAGGACGGCGGCTGGACCTCGCGCTGGTCCTCTCCCGGCTATGCCGACCTGATGACCGGCACCTCCTCGGACGTGGCGTTCGCCGATGCCTATGTGAAGGGCGTGAAGTTCGACGCCGCGGCGGCGTACGACGCCGCGGTGAAGAACGCGACGGTCGTCCCCCCGTCCTCCGGGGTGGGCCGCAAGGGCATGGCGACCTCCCCCTTCCTCGGCTACACCAGCACCGCCACCGACGAGGGTCTGTCGTGGGCGATGGAGGGCTACGTCAACGACTACGGCATCGCGAAGATGGGCGAGGCCCTCTACAGGAAGACGGGCGAGAAGCGGTACAAGGAGGAGTCGCAGTACTTCCTCAACCGCGCCCAGGACTATGTGGACCTCTTCGACTCCAAGGCGGGCTTCTTCCAGGGCCGTGACGCCCGGGGCAACTGGCGCCTGGACTCCGAGAAGTACGACCCGCGTGTGTGGGGCTACGACTACACGGAGACCAACGGCTGGGGCTACGCCTTCACCGCCCCGCAGGACAGCCGGGGCCTGGCCAACCTGTACGGCGGCCGCAGCGGCCTCGCGGACAAGCTCGACGAGTACTTCGCCACCCCGGAGACCGCCTCGCCGGAGTTCGTCGGCTCCTACGGCGGCGTCATCCACGAGATGACCGAGGCCCGGGACGTCCGGATGGGCATGTACGGCCACTCCAACCAGGTCGCGCACCACGTCATCTACATGTACGACGCGGCGGCCGAGCCCTGGAAGGCGCAGGAGTACGTGCGCGAGGCGCTGTCCCGGCTCTACACCGGCAGCGAGATCGGACAGGGCTACCACGGCGACGAGGACAACGGCGAACAGTCGGCCTGGTACCTCTTCTCCTCACTCGGCTTCTACCCGCTGGTCATGGGCAGCGGCGAGTACGCGATCGGCTCCCCGCTGTTCAAGAAGGCGACCGTGCACCTGGAGAACGGCCGTGACCTGGTGATCAAGGCCCCGCGCAACAGCACGCAGAACGTCTATGTGCAGGGCGTGAAGGTCGACGGGCATCCCTGGACGTCGACCTCGCTCCCCCACTCGTTGCTGGCCAAGGGCGGTGTGCTGGAGTTCTTCATGGGCTCCAAGCCCTCGACGTGGGGCACGGGCAGGAACGCGGCCCCGGTCTCCATCACCCACGACGACAAGGTGCCGGCGCCCCGCGCCGACGTGCTGAAGGGTGACGGCGCCCTGTTCGACAACACGTCCCAGACGAGCGCGACGGTCACCTCGGTGGACCTGCCGGTCGGCGGTGCCGTCAAGCCTCTCCAGTACACGCTGACCTCGTCGGCGGACCACACCGGGGCGCCGGCCGGCTGGACCCTGCAGGGCTCCACGGACGGCACGACCTGGCGGACCCTGGACCGCCGCTCCGGCGAGGCGTTCCGATGGGACCGCCAGACCCGGGCGTTCACCATCGCCGCACCGGGTTCGTACACCAGGTTCCGCCTGGTCCTCGACGGCGAGTCGACGCTGGCCGAGGTGGAGTTGCTGGCCTGACGCCCCCGGGGCAGCGGGAAGGGGCGGGTCCCTCGCGGGGCCCGCCCCTTCGGCAGGTGCGGGGTCAGCCGGTGGCCAGGGTGAACACGTGCAGGTCGGCGTTGTCCGGCAGCCGGACGCTCTCGACCGTCCGGCCGGCCGGGGGCGTGAACGGCTCGGTGGCGAAGACGTACGTGGCCACCGGGTCCTTGTCGGCGCCGGCGACATTGCGGTACGCGGTCCTCGCGACGACCTCGTTGCCGTACTGGACGGTGCCTGCTCCGCCGCCCACGGTCCAGTCGGTGAAGGACAGGTCCACGGTGTCGGTCGTGCCGTCGGTGTAGGTGACGGTGGCCTTGGCCTGCTGGTTGCCGTTGACCGCGCTGCCGATGAAGGACAACCGGGCCGCCGGGGCGGCGAGTTCGACCGTCTGGCCGGCGGCCGAGGCGTTGTCGGGGCGGCCGGCGGGCGAGTCGGGCCAGGTGAAGGTGAGGCCGTCGACGGTGCGCTGCCCGCCGGGGGCCAGACCGGCCGCGGCGAGGGCCTGGCGGGAGTAGCTCCAGCCGCCGCCGTCGTAGTCGGCCTCGTCGTGCTCGCCCTCGTCGTCGGAGACTCCGGTGTTGTCGTAGGCGGCGAGGAGGGTGCCCGGAGCGGCCACGGTCAGGGAGACCGGCTGCTCGTAGGAGGTGCCGCCCGAGGTGACGACGACCTTGACGGTGCGGAAGCCCTGGGCGGCGTCACGGGCCGCGGTGAGGGTGATCTCCTGGGAGCCGTCGGTGACCGTGCCCTCGGCGGGCGTGGCGGTGACGCCGGGCGGGGTCTCGACCCTGAAGCGCACCTCGGGCCCGCTGCCGCCGCCGAGCGCCAGCGCACGGATGCCGGTCTTCGTACTGCTCCCGGGCGCGAGGGTGGCGGCGGTGGGGCCGACGCCGATCTGGTACGGCTGCTCGCCGGCCCGGAAGGACGGCGGCGGGGAGGCCGCGCCCCAGCCGCGGTCCGGGGTGGTGGCGAGGGTGTAGTCGAGACGGCCGCCGTCGCGCACGAAGGAGGCGGGCAGCCAGGGCCGGTCGCCGGCCCGGCCGTCGACCTTCAGCGACCGCACGTAGGGCGCGTCGGCCGCCGCTCCCCTCGCGCGGATGGAGATGTCGTTGCCCCGCGGGCGGTGGATCTCCGCCCGCTCGAACAGCGGTGAGGCGAGAACGAGCTCGGCGCGCGAGGGCACCTGCGGGTACATGCCCAGCGCGGAGAAGACGTACCACGACGACATCGCGCCGAGGTCGTCGTTGCCGGGGATGCCGCCGGGTCCGGTCGACCACAGCTGCCGCATCGCGGCGCGTACGGTCTCCTGCGTCCGGTACGGGGCACCCGCGTAGTCGTACAGGTAGGGCACGTTGACCGACGGCTCGTTGTCCAGCTCGGACTTGGTGCCGCCCTGGCCGGTGAAGGCCCAGCCGCCGTCGGCCGTGTGGAAGAAGTCGTCCAGCCGGGCCAGGGCCGCCGCCCGGCCGCCCATCGCGGCGAAGAGCCCGGCGGGGTCGTGCTGGACCATCCAGGTGTACTGGGCGGCCGTGCCCTCCACGAAGCCGTTGCCGGTGCCGGGGGTGAAGCCGGTGACCCAGCTGCCGTCGGCCTTGCGGTTGGCGATGTAGCCGCCGCCCGGAGCGGCCGCGATGTCGAAGTTGTTCTGCCACCACTGTGCACGGCGGGCGAAGGCGGCCGCCGTGCCCTTCTCCCCCGCCGCCGCGGCGAGCTGGGACAGCGAGAAGTCGGCGGTGGACATCTCCAGGGTCTCGGCGGCGCCGCCCCAGGCGTTGGAGACGCTCGGCATGTAGTGCAGCTTCAGGTACTTGTCGAGCGAGGGCCGCTGGCCCACCGACAGCACCGGCTTGCCGGCCGCGGACAGGTCCTGCGGCGTGGGTACGGTCGCCGCCTCGGCCAGCGAGTGCAGCGCGCCCTTCAGGTCGAAGCCGGTGCCGCCGAAGGCGCGGATGCCGGCCAGGGCCGTCGGCGAGGGGTCACCGTTCATGACGTGGGTGCCGCTCGCGCCGTGCAGCCAGCGGTCCCAGACGCCGCCGTTCTGCCGGGCGAGTGCGTAGAGCGACTGGGCGATGTCGGAGCCGGTGCGCGGGTCGAGCAGGGTGAGCAGCTGCACCTGGTCGCGGTAGACGTCCCAGCCGGAGAAGGTGCCGTACTGCGCGCGGTGCGGCCGCTCGACGGTGTGCGGCCGTCCGTCGGCGCCGCGGTATCTGCGGTCGGCGTCGCTGATGACGTTGGGGTGCAGCAGGGAGTGGTAGAGCGCCGTGTAGAAGGTGGTGCGCTCGGCCTCGGTGCCGCCGCCGACCCGGACCGCGGCCAGCCGGGCGCGCCAGGCGCGCCGTGCCGCGTCCTCGACGGCGTCGAAGGAGCGGCCCTCGGGGTTCTCCGCGGCGAGGTTGGCCGCGGCGCCCGCCCGGCTGACGTAGGAGATGCCGACCTTGGCGCCGACCGGGCCGGTGCCGGGCGCGAACTCGACGTAGCCGCCCGCGCCCTTGCCCGCGACCGGCCGTCCGTCGTGCGTGAAGCCGCCGGTGCCGCCGGACGCCTTCAGGGACCCCGGGTCCAGGGTGCCGTCCTGCCAGGTGCCGGCCGCCTTGAAGGCCCGGTCGAAGCGGGCGGTGAAGTACAGGGTGTAGTAGGAGCGCCGGCCCTCCGGGTCCAGGTAGCCGCAGAAGTTCCCGGAGGTGACGGAGCCGGAGACGGTCCGGCTCGCCGGGTCGATGGTGACCGTCGACCGCTCCGATCCCACCTCGGAGTTGGCGGTACGGATGAGCAGGGACGCCGGCTTGTCCGCCGGGTAGGTGAAGCGGGCCGAGCCGGTGCGGGTGGTCGCGGTGAGGTCGGCCGTGACGCCGGAGGCGAGCGCGACCTTGTAGTGGCCGGGCCCGGCGGTCTCGTCGGCGTGGCGGAAGTCCGAGGCGTAGACGGCGTCCCCGGTGTCGCTCGCCGGTGAGGAGGTGACCTCGCCCGGGTACGGGAAGAACGGGATGTCCCCGCTGCCGCCCGCACAGCCCGTGCCGGACATGTGGGTCAGGCTGAAGCCGCGGATGCGGGTGGCGTCGTACTGGTAGCCGCCGGGCGCGGGGGTGCGGGTGGCGTCACCTCTGGTGTTCTCCGGGCTCCAGGAGAGCATGCCGAAGGGCAGGACGGCGCCGGGGAAGACGTCGCCGCCATTCCTGGTGCCGATCAGCGGATCGACGTACGGGGTCGGGTCCTTGACGAGGTCGGGGGGAGCGGCGCTCGCCGCGAGGGCGGGGGTGGCGCCGCCGCCGGTCGCGAGCACCGCGGCCAGCAGCAGGGACATGGGACGGAAACGCATGACGCGGCCCTTCCTCCAAACGGACGGGTCGCGCACCACAGGTCGCACAAGCCGCAGGGACAGTAACGTGCGCCACCCGTAGCACGGAAGACCGCGTACGCCCCCGCCGGCACGCGCCGGGATCACCCGGTCGGGCTACCCCAAGGCGCTTGACATCGTTGTCGGTTGGCGCGGTAAAGTCATGTACAGACCATAAGACAACGTTGTCGCGTCCTCAGGTGCGAAGCCGCACAGAGCTTCGCCGTCACAAGCCAGCACCACCCGGGCAGGCACCCAACCCCCCTCGCCTGCCTGGCTCGCGGACCCGGTGTGCACCGCCACCGGGTCCGCCCGGAGCGGCCGTACGACGTGCGGGTCGGCACTTTTTGATGTCCATCGCTTGGACCAGCCATAGCCACCCGGAAATGCCAGGTGCTAGAAATATCGCATGTCGGACCTTTTTGGCCGATTCAGGAACCGTTGGCGCTCCATGGCAGGCAAGAGCCCGCGCAGCGTCGCCGGGCAGGTGTTCGTCCTGCAGGTGGCGCTGGTGGTGGTGCTCGTGCTGTGCGGCGTCATCGCCCTCGTCCTGCAATCGGAACGCGACACGACCATGGAAGCCAAGCGCCGGTCCATAGCCGTCGCGCAGACCTTCGCGCACTCTCCCGGCGTCGTGCAGGCCCTGGACGCCCCCGACCCGTCCAAGGTGCTCCAGCCGCTCACCGAGGCGGGGCGCAAGGCTGCCGGCGTCGACTTCATCGTGGTCATGGACACCAAGGGCATCCGCTACACCCACCCGATTCCGAGCAAGATCGGCCAGCGGTTCGTGGGCAGGATCGGGCCGTCGCTGGCCGGGAAGGTCTACACCGAGAGCGTCCACGGCCCGCTCGGCCATGAGGTTCAGGCGACCGTTCCCGTCTATGACACGAAGGGCAAGGTGACCGCCCTCGTCTCCGCCGGGCTGAAGGTCAAGAACGTGACCAGCGAGGTGGACCGGCAGCTTCCGATCATCCTGACCGCCGGGGCCGGAGCGCTCCTGGTGTCGACCGGCGGGACGGCGCTGGTGGGCCGGCGGCTGCGGCGCCAGACCCACAGCCTGGCCCCGGAAGAGATGAGCCGGATGTACGAGCACCACGACACGGTGCTGCACTCGGTGCGCGAAGGCGTGCTCATCGTCGACGACGCCGGGCGGCTGCTGCTGGCCAACGACGAGGCGCGGCGGCTGCTGGAGCTGCCCCTGGAGGCCGAGGGGCGGCATGTGCGGGAGCTGTCGGTCCTCGACCCCGAGATGGTGCAGCTGCTGGCCTCCGGGCGCGAGGCCACCGACGAGGTGCACTTCGCCGGCGGACGGCTGCTGGCCGTCAACCAGCGGCCCACGGACCGCGCGGGAGGCCCCCGGGGCACCGTGGTGACCCTCCGCGACTCCACCGAGCTGCAGGCGGTCTCCGGCAGGGCGGAGGTCACCCGTGAGCGGCTCGAGCTGCTGTACGACGCGGGGCTGGGCATCGGCACCACCCTCGACGTGGTCCGCACGGCCGACGAGCTGGCGCAGGTCGCCGTCCCCCGCTTCGCCGACTTCGTCACCGTGGACCTGGCCGACGCCGTGCTGCGCGGCGAGGAGCCCGCCCCCACGGCGACGGACATGCGGCGCGTCGCCCTCGTCGGCATCCGGGACGACCATCCGCTCTACGAGAAGGGCCGGCTGATCGACTTCCTGCCCTCCACGCCCCAGGCCCGCGGCTACGGCGCCGGCCGGTCCGAGCTGGTGACCAACCTGGCGGCCGCGACGGGCTGGCGGGCACAGGACCCGGAGCGCACCCGGCAGATGATCGAGTTCGGCATCCACACGCTCATCGCCGCCCCGATCAAGGCCCGGGGCGTCGTCCTGGGCATGGCCAACTTCTGGCGCTCCAAGCGGGACCCCTTCGACGGGGAGGAGCTGTCGCTGGCGGAGGAGCTGGTGGCCCGGGCCGCGGTCAGCATCGACAACGCCCGCCGGTACACCCGCGAGCACGCCCTGGCGGTCACCCTGCAGCGCAGCCTGCTGCCGCGGGCGCTGCCCGAGCAGAGCGCGCTCGAGGTCGGCTACCGCTATCTGCCCGCCCACTCGGGGGTGAGCGGGGACTGGTTCGACGTGATCCCGCTGCCGGGCAGCCGGGTGGCGCTGGCCGTCGGCGACGTGGTCGGGCACGGCCTGCACGCCGCCGCGACGATGGGCCGGCTGCGCACCGCGGTGCACAACTTCTCCACGCTCGACCTGCCGCCCGACGAACTGCTGGGCCATCTGGACGACCTGGTCGGCCGCATCGACCAGGACGAGTCCTGCGCGGAGGCGGCCGCCGAGATCGCGGGCGCCACCTGCCTGTACGCGATCTACGACCCCGTGACGCGCCGCTGTGTCATGGCGCGTGCGGGGCACCTGGCGCCGGTGCTGGTCCACCCCGACGGCAGCGCCACCTTCCCCGACCTGCCGGCCGGGCCGCCGCTGGGCATCGGCGGCATGCCGTTCCAGACGGCCGAGCTGGAACTGCCCGAGGGAAGCCAGCTCGTCCTGTACACGGACGGGCTCATCGAGGACCGCCGACGGGACCTGGACGTGGGCATGGAGATGCTGCGCCGGGCGCTGGCGGGGCACCCGGACCGGCCGCCGGAGGAGAGCTGCCAGGCGGTGCTGGACGAGCTGCTGCCCGGGCGCCCGAAGGACGACGTCGCCCTGCTCATCGCGCGCACCCGTGCCCTGCCGCCCGGGAACGTCGCCGACTGGGACGTGCCGCGGGACCCGGCCGCCGTGTCGGGGATGCGCAGTGCCGTCTCCGCCCAGCTGGAGGAGTGGGGGCTGGCCGAGCTCGGCTTCGGCATGGAACTCGTCCTGAGCGAGCTGATCACCAACGCCATCCGCTACGGCTCCGAGCCGATCCATGTGCGCCTGATCCGCGACCGCACGCTGATCTGCGAGGTGGCCGACGGCAGCAGCACCTCGCCGCATCTGCGGTACGCCGCGACGACCGACGAGGGAGGCCGGGGTCTGTTCCTGGTCTCGCAGATGACCGAGCGCTGGGGCACCCGGTACACGCCTCAGGGCAAGGTGATCTGGGCGGAGGTGGCCCTGCCGAACCTCCCGGGGCTCCTGCCGGACTGAGAGAGCCGGCCGGAATTGCCACGCCGAGGGAACCGACCCGAGCCACCACGCCGAGGGAACCGACCCGAGCCACCACGCCGAGAGAGCCGACCCGAGCCACCACGCCGAGAGAGCCGACCCGAGCCACCACGCCGAGGGAACCGACCCGAGCTGCCGAACCGAGCGAGCCGGCCCGAGCCGCCGAGCGGCCGGGAGCCCCGGAGCGTCCGGGCACGGGCGCCGGGCGAGTCGTCCGGCGGGTGTCCGGGCTCTTCCGGCGGGGGTGTCCGATCCGTCCGGCGGGCGGCCGGTCCGTCCGGCGGTCTGTCCGACGGGCGGTCTGTCGGAGGCGGGCGGTCTGCCGGAAGGGGGCGGCCGGTCCGGGGCGAGCGGACTGCCAGAGGCCGACCCGGACCCGGACCCGGACCCGCACCCGGCCCCGGCCCCTGCCTCGGCGAAGGCGAAGGGCCGCACCCCCGTCGCCGGGGGTGCGGCCCTGTACCGCCGTGCTCTGCCTGCCGCTTACTTGCGGATCAGGTTGCGCAGCACGTACTGCATGATGCCGCCGTTGCGGTAGTAGTCGGCCTCACCGGGGGTGTCGATGCGGACGACCGCGTCGAACTCGACGCCCGAGTCGGTGGTGACCTTGACCGTGCGCGGCGTGGTGCCGTCGTTCAGCTCGGTGACGCCGGAGAAGGAGAAGGTCTCCTCACCGGTCAGGCCGAGGGACTCGGCGGAGGTTCCCTCCGGGAACTGCAGCGGCAGGACGCCCATGCCGATGAGGTTCGAGCGGTGGATGCGCTCGTACGACTCGGCGATGACGGCCTTGACGCCGAGCAGCGCGGTGCCCTTGGCGGCCCAGTCGCGCGAGGAGCCGGAGCCGTACTCCTTGCCGGCCAGGACGACCAGCGGGATGCCCTGCTCGATGTAGTTGCGCGAGGCGTCGTAGATGAACGACACCGGCGCGTCCGCCTGGGTGAAGTCGCGGGTGTAGCCGCCCTCGGTGCCCGGCGCGATCTGGTTGCGCAGGCGGATGTTGGCGAACGTGCCGCGGATCATGACCTCGTGGTTGCCTCGGCGCGAGCCGTAGGAGTTGAAGTCGGCGCGCTTGACGCCGTGCTCCGTGAGGTACTTGCCCGCCGGGGTGTCGGCCTTGATGGCACCGGCCGGGGAGATGTGGTCGGTGGTGACCGAGTCGCCGAGCTTGGCGAGGACGCGGGCACCGGCGATGTCGGTGACCGGGGCCGGCTCCATCTCCATGCCCTCGAAGTACGGGGGCTTGCGGACGTAGGTCGACTCGGCGTCCCACTCGAAGGTGTTGCCGGTCGGGATCGGCAGCGACTGCCACTGGGCGTCGCCCGCGAAGACGTCCTGGTAGGACTTGTTGAACATGTCCTCGCCGATGGCGTTGGCCACGACGTCGTTGACCTCGGCCTCGGTCGGCCAGATGTCGGACAGGAAGACCGGCTTGCCGTCCTGGTCGGTGCCGAGGGCGTCCTTGGTGATGTCCACCTTCATGGAGCCCGCGAGGGCGTACGCGACGACCAGCGGCGGGGAGGCCAGGTAGTTCATCTTGACGTCGGGGTTGATCCGGCCCTCGAAGTTCCGGTTGCCGGAGAGGACCGAGGTGACCGCGAGGTCGTGGTCGTTGACGGCCTTGGAGACCTCCTCCGGCAGCGGGCCGGAGTTGCCGATGCAGGTGGTGCAGCCGTAGCCGACGAGGTTGAAGCCGACCTTGTCCAGGTACGGGGTCAGGCCCGCCTTGTCGAAGTAGTCGGTGACGACCTTGGAGCCCGGGGCGAGGGTGGTCTTGACCCAGGGCTTGCGGGTCAGGCCCTTCTCGACCGCCTTCTTGGCCACCAGGGCGGCGGCGACCATGACGTACGGGTTCGAGGTGTTGGTGCAGGACGTGATGGCCGCGACGGTGACCGCGCCGTGGTCGATCTCGTAGGTCGAGCCGTCGGGGGCGGTGACGGTGACCGGGTTGGTCGGGACGCCGTTGGCGGCGGCCGGGGCGTCGGAGGCCGGGAAGGACTCCTCGCCGGCCTCGTCGGCGGTGGCGACGTAGTTGCGGACGTCGCTCTTGAACTGCTCGGCGGCGTTCGCGAGGACGATGCGGTCCTGCGGGCGCTTCGGGCCGGCGATCGACGGGACGACCGTCGACAGGTCCAGCTCCAGCTTCTCGGAGAAGTCCGGCTCGGCCGTCGGGTCCAGCCAGAGGCCCTGCTCCTTGGCGTACGCCTCGACGAGCGCGACCTGCTGGTTCGAGCGGCCGGTCAGGCGCAGGTAGTTCAGGGTCTCGCCGTCGATCGGGAAGATCGCGGCGGTGGAGCCGAACTCCGGCGACATGTTGCCGATGGTGGCGCGGTTGGCCAGCGAGGTGGCGGCGACGCCCTCGCCGTAGAACTCGACGAACTTGCCGACCACACCGTGCTTGCGGAGCATCTCGGTGATGGTGAGCACGAGGTCGGTGGCGGTGGTGCCGGGCTGCAGCTCACCGGTGAGCTTGAAGCCGACGACGCGCGGGATGAGCATGGAGACCGGCTGGCCGAGCATCGCGGCCTCGGCCTCGATGCCGCCGACGCCCCAGCCCAGCACACCGAGGCCGTTGACCATGGTGGTGTGCGAGTCGGTGCCGACCAGGGTGTCGGGGTACGCCTGCCCGTTGCGGACCATGACGGTCCGGGCCAGGTGCTCGATGTTCACCTGGTGGACGATGCCGGTGCCCGGCGGGACGACCTTGAACTCGTCGAAGGCGGTCTGGCCCCAGCGCAGGAACTGGTAGCGCTCCTTGTTGCGGCCGTACTCCAGCTCGACGTTCTGCTTGAAGGCGTCGTTCGTGCCGAACTTGTCGGCGATGACGGAGTGGTCGATGACCAGCTCGGCCGGCGCCAGCGGGTTGATCTTCGCCGGGTCGCCGCCCAGCTCCTTCACGGCTTCACGCATGGTCGCAAGGTCCACGACGCAGGGAACGCCGGTGAAGTCCTGCATGATCACGCGGGCCGGCGTGAACTGGATCTCCTGCGACGGCTGGGCCTGCGAGTCCCAGGTGCCGAGGGCGCGGATGTGGTCGGCGGTGATGTTCGCGCCGTCCTCCGTGCGGAGCAGGTTCTCCAGCAGGACCTTCAGGCTGTAGGGAAGGCGCGCGGAGCCCTCGACCTTGTCCAGCCGGAAGATCTCGTACGACTCGTCGCCCACCTGCAGCGTGCTGCGGGCGTCGAAGCTGTTCGCCGACACGACAGTCTCCTTCATTGATGTGCGCGTACCACCGCAATCCTGCCGCCACGCCGGTCGAGCCAGTACGCTAAGGTGAGGCTAAGTTAGGTAACCCTTACTAGGGTGGCGGCCGCGGTGCACCTCGGCAGATATCTCGATGTCGAGATAACTCTAGTACATGGGGGCTGGCTGGTCATGTCCGGCCGGGCCCGGCCCTGCCGTTTTCCGGTGGCGTCGGCCACAGCGCGCGATGGACGAGGATCACCCCCATGCCCCTTGACACCGCACTGACCGGCCACTGGGACAGCTCCCCCTTCGACCGCGGCGCCATGGAGGCGTCGGAGCTGGAGTTCCTCAACGACGGACGGGGGCGCGGCACGGTGGCCAACGCCCTGGGCGAGGACGTCACGGAATTCACCTGGCACTGCCCGGAGCCCGGGGTGCTGGAGGTGTGTGACGCGTACGGCACCGTCGAGCGGGTCGCCTACACCGTCGGGCGTGCCGTACCGGCGTACACACCGGACCCCGTACCGGCGGTCCGCTTCGAGCCACCCCTGCTCTTCGCCCGGGAATACGCCCGGGCATGTGGTGCTTCCGTGTGAATTTTCGCGAAACCCGGACATTCTGAAATAACCACTTGATTACGCCATATCATTCCACATCCTCCGCATCATCGCTGCTCACTGACGTCTCGTCACCCGAATGGACCCCCCAACGGGCGCCATCTCATATCTGAGATAACCTCAACCTCATGTCAGACGACTACCTCGTACGCATCGGCAAGCTCATTCGTGACGCCCGGCAACACCGCGGCTGGACACAGACGCAGCTCGCAGAGGCTCTCGGTACCAGCCAGAGCGCGGTCAATCGCATCGAGCGCGGGAACCAGAACATCAGCCTTGAGATGATCGCCCGCATCGGTGAAGCCCTGGACAGCGAGATCGTGTCGCTCGGCTATGCGGGTCCGATGCATCTGCGCGTGGTCGGCGGCCGTCGGCTGTCCGGCGCCATCGATGTGAAGACCAGCAAGAACGCGTGCGTGGCGCTGCTGTGCGCCTCGCTGCTGAACAAGGGGCGCACGGTGCTGCGCCGGGTGGCCCGGATCGAGGAGGTGTACCGCCTGCTGGAGGTGCTCAACTCCATCGGCGTGCGCACCCGCTGGATCAACGACGGGGTGGACCTGGAGCTGGTCCCGCCCGCCGAGCTGGAGATGGCCGCGATCGACGCGGAGGCGGCCGTCCGCACCCGCTCGATCATCATGTTCCTCGGCCCGCTGCTGCACCGCATGGACCACTTCAAGCTGCCGTACGCCGGCGGCTGCGACCTCGGCACGCGCACCATCGAGCCGCACATGATCGCGCTGCGCCGGTTCGGTCTGGACATCGCGGCGACCGAGGGCCAGTACCACGCGCAGGTCGACCGCACGGTCCGCCCCGACCGGCCGATCGTGCTGACCGAGCGCGGGGACACGGTGACCGAGAACGCGCTGCTGGCCGCCGCCCGGCACGACGGCGTGACGGTCATCCGCAACGCCTCCTCCAACTACATGGTCCAGGACCTGTGCTTCTTCCTGGAGGCGCTCGGTGTCAAGGTCGAGGGCATCGGCACCACCACGCTGACCGTGCACGGTGTGCCGAACATCGACGCCGACGTCGACTACTCCCCCTCCGAGGACCCGGTCGAGGCGATGAGCCTGCTGGCCGCCGCCGTGGTCACGGAATCGGAGCTGACGGTGCGCCGGGTGCCGATCGAGTTCCTGGAGATCGAGCTGGCGGTCCTGGAGGAGATGGGCCTCGACCACGACCGCAGCCCCGAGTACTTCGCGGACAACGGCCGCACGCGCCTGGTGGACCTGACGGTCCGGCCCTCCAAGCTGGAGGCCCCGATCGACAAGATCCACCCGATGCCGTTCCCGGGTCTGAACATCGACAACGTCCCCTTCTTCGCTGCCATCGCGGCGGTCGCGCAGGGCAAGACGCTGATCCACGACTGGGTCTACGACAACCGTGCGATCTACCTCACGGACCTCAACCGGCTCGGCGGCCGGCTGCAGTTGCTGGACCCGCACCGCGTCCTGGTCGAGGGTCCGACCCGCTGGCGCGCCGCCGAGATGATGTGCCCGCCGGCGCTGCGCCCCGCGGTGGTCGTCCTGCTGGCCATGATGGCGGCCGAGGGCACCTCGGTCCTGCGCAACGTGTATGTCATCAACCGGGGTTACGAGGACCTCGCCGAGCGTCTGAACTCGATCGGGGCGCAGATCGAGATCTTCCGCGACATCTGACGGGCGAATGCCGCCGCACCCCCGCCCGGCCTGCCATGCACGGGGTCGGGGAAGGGTGCGGCCATCCTCGTGGCTTCTCCGGGCCCGTGGCGGCGTGAACCCGGGGCCGGAGTGCCCCGGCGGCCCGCCGTGGAGACGGCCGGGCTGAAACCGGCACTCGCAGGGGCAGGCAGACACGGCCGGGCAAGCCCACACTCGGATCCATGAGCAGTAAGTCGGAGCTGGGAAAGTTCCTGCGGACACGCCGCGCGCAGCTGCAACCCGCAGACGTCGGGCTGCCGGTGTTCGACGAGCGCCGGCGGGTCGCAGGACTGCGGCGCGACGAACTGGCCCTGGTCGCCGGGGTCAGCGATTCGCACGACACACGGCTGGAACAGGGCGTCTCGCTCAACGCGTCGTGTCACTTTCGGTGATCAGCGCGGTGAGTTCCGGCGCCCAGCCGTCGAACTCCCGCGCGATCCGCACGGTCGCCGCGCCGGTGTCGGTGTCGGTGTCGGTGTCGGTGAAGTCGATACCGGCGAACCATTCCTGCGGCCTGGAGAGCGCCACGTAGATGTGGAGGGTCCCGCCGCTCTCCCGGTGGGCCTGGATCCCCTTCCTCGATGCCGTGGCGACCGCATGGGCGGAACTCGACCCCGGGCAGTACGCGTTCACCCGGGACGTCGCGGGACAGCTGCGCGAGCACGACGACCGGGCGGAGTTCCTGGCCGGCGTCGACCTCATCCTCACCGGAATCACCGCTCGTCAGCAGCCGGCCGGCTGACCCCCCACCGGCACAGCCGGCGCTCCCCCACGTTCCGTCGCGAGAAGAGGGTCTCCCTACTGCGGCTCACCGGGCGAGCGAGGACTCCTCCCCGACGGCCGCCGGCAGGTGGAACGGCCACTTTGGACCGGCTCGGCCGATGGCCGGACCGAACCGAAGCCCGGCTTCCCGGTTCCGGCCCGGACGCGGGGGCGACACCACCGTCAGGTCGGCCGAGGAGCCGGCCGAAGGGGTGCGCCCGCCCTGCGGATCCGCTCCGTGTGTCTACTCTCGGTCATTCCGCGGGGCCCCACCCTGCCGCTTCCGCCCCTGGAAAAATACCCGGTAGGGTATGTCCCGCGGCGGCTAGCGCGAGGGCGTCACGGTCCTCGTCGCACCCCGTCGACCTCTCGATCCGCCGCGCCGTCCGCGGTCGACTGGACGTCGGCAGCGGTCGGCGCCGACGCGAAAGGCCCGGCCATGACCGGCAGCGCAGCGCACCGCCACAGAGTGGACATACGTCGGCACCAGCCCACGGGCGACAACGGACCCCGGTCGTGAGCGCCTTACCGTCACCGGCCGCCTCGGCGCTGCTGGAGCGCATACGCCGCGGGGTGATCGGCGACGACGAGGTCCTGGAGGGGCCGTACGGACCGAAGCGGATCGTCTACGCCGACTACACCGCCTCCGGCCGCTCGCTCGACTTCATCGAGGACTTCATCCGTGAGCGGGTGCTGCCGGGCTACGGCAACACCCACACCGAGAGCTCCCGCACCGGCCTGCAGACGACCCGGCTGCGCGAGGACGCCCGCCTCGTCGTCCGGGACGCGGTGGGCGGCACCGAGGACGACGTCGTGATCTTCTGCGGCGCGGGGGCCACCGCCGCAGTGAACAAGCTGGTCGGCATCCTGGAACTGCGCGGCCCGGACGCGCCGCCGCCGGCCGTGCGGCCCGTGGTGTTCGTGGGCCCGTACGAGCACCACTCCAACGAACTGCCCTGGCGCGAGTCCGTCGCCGACGTCGTGGTGATCGACGAGGACGCCGACGGCCACATCGACCTCGGCGCACTGGAGGCGGGCCTGCGCCGCTACGCGGACCGCCCGCTGCGCATCGGCAGCTTCTCGGCCGCCTCCAACGTCACCGGGATCCTGACGGACACCGACCGCGTCACGCGCCTGCTGCACGCGCACGGCGCCCTGTCGTTCTGGGACTACGCGGCGGCCGCCCCCTACGTCCCGATCCGGGTCGCGGCGAGCGCGCCGGGTGCGGACGACCGGAAGGACGCGGTCTTCCTGTCCCCGCACAAGTTCGTCGGCGGCCCGCAGACTCCTGGGGTCCTCGTCGTACGCCGGGACCTGGTCCGCAACCGTGTGCCCACCGCACCCGGCGGCGGCACGGTCACCTTCGTCGACCCCCACGGTCACCGCTACCTCGACGACCCGGTCGCCCGCGAGGAGGGCGGCACCCCGGCCATCGTCGAATCCGTCCGGGCCGGGCTGGTGTTCACCCTCAAGCAGGCCGTCGGCACCGGCACCATCCAGGCCGCCGAGGAACGCCATGTGCGCCGGGCGCTGGCACGCTGGTCCGCCAGCCCGCGCATGGAGATCCTCGGCAACCGGCACGCCCGCCGGCTGTCCATCGTCTCCTTCCGCATCCGCCACGACGACGGCTCCCATCTGCACCACAACTACGTCGTCGCCCTCCTCAACGACCTGTTCGGCATTCAGGCCCGGGGCGGCTGCTCCTGCGCGGGACCGTACGGTCATCGCCTCCTGGCGATCGACACGGCCACCTCGCACGCCCTGCTCGACGAAGTCGCGCGCGGCTGCGACGGCATCAAGCTCGGCTGGATCCGGGTCAACTTCAACTACTTCATCAGCGACACCGTCCGCGACTACCTGGTCGAGGCCGTCGACCTGATCGCCGCGCACGGCCACCGGCTCCTGCCCGACTACCGCTTCGACCCGAGCACGGGCCAGTGGCACCACCACACCGGGGCCGCCGCCCCCCTGCTGCGGCTGACCGATGTGTCCTTCACCGCCGACGGAGCGATCGCCGCCCCGGCCCCGGCCCGCCGCCGGCTGGGCGAGGACGCGCTGGCCGGTCAGCTGGAGCAGGCCCGCGAGCTGCTCGGCTCCCGTTCCGGCCGGCTCGAGGAGGGCCCGACCGGACTGCCCGCCGACTTCGAGCGCATGCGCTGGTTCCCGCTGCCTCCCGTCTGCCTGGAGCGAACCCGAGGAACGCGGCTCGGCACCGGCTGAAGCACACGGGCGTGCCCGCACCGCGTGTGCGGGCACGCCCACGTCGCACGTACGGGTACGCCCGTGCCATCCGTACGGGTACGCCCGTGCCGTGCGGACCGGCGTGCCCGAGTCGCCGGTGGCTCAGCGGCTGCGCAGCGTGGCGAGTGCGGTGTCGAGATCGGCCGCGCGCGGACGGTTGTGGGGCAGTCTGCCGAGCACGGCCGCCATGGCGCAGGTGTCGGTGAGCGCGGAGAAGACCAGGCCGCCCGCGATGCCCGCCGACAGGATCTGAAAGGCCGGGTGCACCAGCAGCCCGAGGACGAGCCCGACGAGCACCACCGCTCCCGCGGTGAAACGGACCTGCCGCTCCATGCTCCACCCGGCCCGGGTGCCGCAGGCCGCGGGCCGCTCCAGGTCATGGCCGGCCGCGGCCCACGCGCCGGTGCCGCCGGCCAGGGTGGCGGTCCGCACGCCCTGCTCGGCCAGCAGTCTGCCGGCGCTCTCGGAGCGCGCTCCGGAGGCGCACACGAAGAGGACGTCGCCGCGCCCGGCGGCGTGCCGCAGCTCGGGCAGGGCGTGCCGGATCCGGTCCAGGGGAATGTTGAGGGCGCCCGGCAGGTGGCCGGAGGCGTACTCGCCGGGGGTGCGCACGTCGACGACGGTCAGCTCGGGCAGCCGGGTGCGGACCTGATCGGTGCGGAGGGTGACGGGGGCGTGGGGAGAGGCCATGGCAGTGTGATCCTTGGTGGTCGACGCCGTCCCGAAACGGGACGTACAGTACCCCTAGGGGTATGGGTCGAGGAGCGATGGTGGAACTGGAACTCGCGGGTGCGGAGCTGAAGTCCGTCCTGAACCGTCTGCGCCGCGCGCAGGGCCAGATCGCCGGGGTGATCCGGATGATCGAGGAGGGCCGCGACTGCGAGGAAGTGATCACGCAGCTCGCCGCCGCGTCCCGGGCGCTCGACCGTGCCGGTTTCGCGCTCATCGCCACCGGCCTGCAGCGGTGCATCACCGACATGGAGTCCGGCCGCAAGAACGGTGAGGATCCCGAACAGATGCGGGCCCGGCTGGAGAGGCTCTTCCTGTCGCTCGCGTGAGGACTCGCGGGCCGTCCCGCGGCTCGCGCAAGGACTCGCACAGGCCGTCTCCCGTCGCTCGCGCGAAGACTCGCACAGGCCGTCTCCCGTCGCTCGCGCAAGGACTCGGCACGGGGCATCCTGTCGCGTGAGGACGCGCACAGGCCGTCCTGTCGCTCGCGTGAGGACGCGCACGGGCCGTCCTGTCGTCGGCGTGCGGAGGCGCGGCGGGCGGCGGTGGGGGCCGGCGCGCGGGCTCGCGCGGGGCGGTGGGCGGCGGTGCATCAGATCACCGCGTCGATCATCATGAACGCGGCCACGGCCAGGAGCACCAGGGCGAAGGTGCGCTGCAGCGTGCTGCCGGAGATCTTCGAGGCCAGGCGTCTGCCGTCCCA
The DNA here is from genome assembly GCF_055657175.1 of Streptomyces sp. NPDC107581. Lineage (NCBI taxonomy): Bacteria > Bacillati > Actinomycetota > Actinomycetes > Kitasatosporales > Streptomycetaceae > Streptomyces > Streptomyces sp. NPDC107581. Next base: position 101,670 of record NZ_JBVKBH010000016.1, on the reverse strand, counting down.
GGCGCCCAGGACCGCCGCCCCGGCGAAGGGCGCTATGAGGGCCCAGTCCAGCCCGTCGGCCGTACCGGCCCGCATCACCAGCGCGGCCAGCGAGTTGACGGTTATCACCAGCAGGCTGGTGCCCACCGCGTCGCGCATCCGCATGCCGAGCACGTTCACCAGCGCGGGCACGGCGAGGAAGCCCCCGCCCACACCGAGGACTCCGGTGACCGATCCGAGCCCCGCACCCGCGGCGGCCGCCCGGCCCGGCCGCACCGGTACGACGGTGTCCGCCGCGGGACGCGGCCGCAGCATCCGGACCGCGGCCGCCCCCGCCACCACGGCGAAGGCTGCCGTCAGGGCGGCCGCGGGCAGGCGCCCGGCGAGCGCGCCGCCCAGCATCGCGGGGACGGTGCCCGCCGCGGCGAACAACAGCCCGGTCCGCCACCGGACGTGGCCGTCCCGAGCGTGCGCGGACAATGCGGTGGCCGAGGTGACACTGACGACGACCAGGCTGGCGGTGGTGGCCGCGACCGGGGTGAAGCCGAGCAGGTAGATCAGGGCCGGGACGGCCAGCACGCTGCCACCGCCCCCGAGCGCGCCGAGCGCCAGGCCGATGACCGCCCCGGCGGCCAGGGCGAGCAGGAGAGCGCTCACGCGACGGTCCCGTTCCCGCCCCGCTCGTCCACGACGGGCAGTCCCGCCCCGGCCCAGTCCTGCATCCCGCCGATGACGTCCACGGCGTCCGCTCCTCGCGCGGCCAGCAGCTCGGCCGCCTGCTGGGAGCGTCTGCCCGAGCGGCAGATCACGACGAGCGGCCGGGCCTGTGCGTGTGCGGGCAGTACGGCCCCGGCGGTCAGTGCGGACAGCGGCAGGTGCACCGCGCCCGGCGCGTGCCCCGCCGCCCACTCGGCGGGTTCGCGCACGTCCAGCAGCAGGGCGTCGCCCCCGCTGCCGGCGGCGTTCCCGTGGCCGGTGCGGGCGGCGGCCTCCTGGGCGGTCACCCGGCCCGGGGCGCGCGGGTCTCGTCGGAAGATGGTCATCGTGGCTTCGCGCTCCTGTTTCCCTGGACGGTGCGGCGGCTCGGCAAGGACGTCTTCGGCATCCGCCGCGGTCAGCCGGTGCGGATGGTGAGTCCGGCGTCCTCGGCCTCGGCGAAGGCGTCGTCCACGGCGACGACCTCACGGCCGGCCGCGTCCAGCAGGGAGGCGGCGATGGCGGCGCGCATGCCGCCCGCACAGTGCACCCACACCCGGCCGTCGGGAATCTCGTCGAGACGGCGGTGCAGGGTGTGGACCGGGATGTGGACCGAGCCCTCGATGAAGCCGCCCGCGCGCTCCGAGGTGCGCCGTACGTCGAGGAGGACGAGCCCCGGTGCCGGGTACCGGCCGGCGAGGTCCGCGAAGGTGGCCCGGGGGAAGGAGGCCAGGGCCTCGTTCCTGCGGACCCAGCCGTGCGGGTCCCCGGTGGCCGCGGCGGCCGGACGGTCGATGCCCACGCGCACCAGCTCACGCTGTGCGGCGGCGAGCTGCTCGGCGGACCCGGCAAGCAGCGTGACCGGCTTGCCCCACGGGATCAGCCAGGCGAGATAGGGGGCCAACTGGCCCTCGGCCTCGAAGTTGAACGAGCCCGAGACATGTCCCGCGGCGAACGCGACCCGGTTGCGCAGGTCCACCACCCACTCCCCCGCGGCCAGCCGGGCGGCGATCTCGCCTGCGTCCGCGACGGCGGGCGGTGTCAGGTCGACCGGTGCGGGCCCCGCGGCGTTGGCCGGGCCCATGTGCGTGTAGTACGCCGGTATGTCGTCCAGACCGGCCAGCAGGTCGGCGACGAAGGTGTCCACGTCCCGGGTGAGGGCCTCGTTGGACGCCCTCTCCTTGCCGATCGTGGTGGACTGCCCCTGCGCCTGGGAGGACGAGCAGAAGCTGCCGAAGCCGTGCGTGGGCAGCACCGCGGTTTCGTCGGGCAGTTCGGCGGCCAGGCGGTGCACGGAGGCGTGCTGCGCACGGGCGAGGCGCTCGGTCAGGCGGGGCTCGACGAGGTCGGGGCGGCCGACGGTGCCTATCAGCAGGGAGCCGCCGGTGAACACCGAGACGGCCGTTCCGGCCTCCTCCAGCACATAGGACGTGTGGTGGGGTGTGTGGCCGGGCGTCGCCACCGCGCGCAGGGTCAGTCCTGCGGCGGCGTCTATCACCGCACGGTCGCCGTCGTGGACCGGGGTGCGCTCGAAGGAGACGCGGGCCCCGGCGGGAACGAGATAGGCGGCACCGGCGACCCGGGCCAGCTGCAGGCCGCCGGTGACGTAGTCGTTGTGCACGTGCGTCTCGACGACGTGCGAGATCCGCACCCCGCGCCGCGCCGCCGCCGCGATCACCCGGTCGACGTCGCGCGGTGGGTCGACCGCCACCGCCGTGCGCCCGCCGCCCGCCAGATAGCAGCGGTTGCCGAGTCCCGACACCTCGATCGTGTCGACGAAGAACACCGGGTGACTCCCTTCCGTCGAAGAATTACCCCGGGGGGTATGTCTTCGACGGTAGCACGAGTACCCCCGGGGGTATTTTCAAGGGCGGGGAAAGCCCCGGGAAGCCGGCAGGCGACGGCGGCGGCGAAGGGGGGTGCGGGTCCGGTGTGCTGTCAGCCCAGCGCGGACGCCGAGGGGACGACCACTCCGTAGAGGTCCTCGATCGTGGCGAGTGCGCCGTGATGGACCTGCTCGGCGCTCACCTCCGCCACCGCCGTCCGCAGCGGGCGGGTCGCGGAGGCGTCGGCGACGACGGTGGCACGGTTGCCGCGCAGGAACGCGCCCTGGGCGGTGAAGGCCACGCACATGTGGGTCATGAAGCCGGCGATGACGAGGTCCTTGTGGCCGGCGGCGTCGACGTGGTCGCCCAGGTCGGTGTCGAGGAACGCGTTGGGCACCTGCTTGACGACGACGGTCTCGCTGTCGAGCGGGGCGACGCGGGGGTGGATCTGGCCGATCTCGGCCCGGACGTCGTACGGGGTGCCCTCGCCGCCGTCGTTGATGACATGGACGACCCTGGCGCCGGCGCTGCGGGCGCGGGCGAGGAGGTCGGCGGCGGCGTCCAGGGCGGGCTCCCACCCCTCCAGCTCCATCACGCCGCGGGTGTAGGTGTTCTGGTAGTCGATCAGGATCACGGTGGCGTCGGCCAGCGAGGCCGGGGTCTGGTCGAAGCCGTTGAGTTCACGAAGGGTTGTTGTAGTCATGACTCCACGCTAGGAGCCGCCCGGCATGGCAGCAATGTCGTGCAACTTGCAGATACTGCCATGCCCTTCCCGCGGGCCCCTCCTACCCCGCCTCGGCGGGCACACGGTCGGGTTCGGCGCGACGGGCGGGCCAGGGGATCCAGACGGCGGCCAGGGTGACGACGAGGGCCGAGGCCGCGACCGTGGTCATGCCCAGGGTCAGACCGCCCGCGCCCGCGACGAAGCCGATCAGGGCGGGGCCGGCCAGCAGTCCCGTCGTGCCCATCGCGGCGACCAGGGCGAGCGCGTCCGGGCCGCGTTCGGCGGCGGCCACGTACACGCAGGGGGTCACGGCGGCCGCTCCCAGGCCGACGCAGGCGAACCCGAGCAGGGTGGGCACCACCCCGCCCGCCGACAGGGCGAGGGCAAGGCCGACGCCGGCCACGGCACTGCCGGTGCGCACCACCGCCCCGTCGCCCCAGCGGCTGCGCCAGCGGTCCGCGCGCACCCGGGCCAGCAGCATCATGCCCGAGACGACCGCGATGCCCATCGGCGCCACCGTGGAGGATGCCTTGACGACGTCCTTCATGTAGAGCGTCGACCAGTCGTTCATGGCCCCCTCGGTGACGGTGCCGAACGCCATGGCGCAGCCCATCAGCAGGGTCGTCCCGGCCGGCAGGGTCGTCCGGGCCCGCTTCCTCGGCGTGTCCGGGTCCGCGGGCCCGGGTTCCGCGGAGGGCAGGAGACCCCGGCGCGCGCCTGCCGTCAGGAGCAGCAGCAGGGCCGCGGCCACCGCGAAGTGGGCCGGCACGGAGGCAGTGGCGGCGGTGACGCCGGAGGCCAGGAGGGCGGCGCCGAGCAGACCCGCGCTGAACGTCGCGTGCAGCTGGGACACGGCGGTGCGGCCGTACGCCGCCTCCAGGGCCGCACCCTGGGCGTTCATCGCGACGTTCAGGCAGCCGACGGCGACACCGTCGGCGCAGATGACCAGCAGGGCCAGCGGGTAGTCAGGCACCACCGACAGGGCCGCCAGCAGCGCCACGAGACACAGGGCGGAGGCGAGGGACAGCCGCCGCGAGCCGAGCCTGCGCATCAGCACGGCGACGAGCGGGAAGGACGCCGCTGCGCCCGCACCGCAGGCCATCAGCAGCAGACCCAGCTCGCCGGCCCCGAGGTCGAGCCTGGCCTTCAGCGCGGGCAGGCGGGCGGCCCAGGTGGCGTACTGGAAGCCGAGGAAGCAGAACAGCGCCGCGATCGCCCACTTGGCGCGGCGGAAGCCGGAGTGGTCCATCAGCTCGCCTCCCGGTGGGCGGCCACCGGGGCCGACATGTACACCGCGTCGCTGCCGTAACCGGACGGCAGCCGGGTCCCGCGGTGGGCCCGGTAGCCGTTGGCCCGCCAGAACGGCTCCTTGCCGCCGACCGCGATCAGCGACATCGTCTCGAAGCCGCGCGCGCCGGCCACCGCCGTCAGGTGGCGGACCAGTCCGCTGCCCAGTCCCCTGCGCCGCAGCGGCGCGCCGATGACGAGGTCGTGCAGATGGAGGTTGGGCGAGTGGTGGTGGGCGGCCCGCTCCGGCCGGGTCAGGTCCGGGTAGCGGAACATCGGGTAGGGCAGGGCCAGTACGTAACCCGCGATGCGGCCGTCCAGGTCCAGGACGAAGCAGGTACCGGCCGAGGCCCGGGAGCGCAGCGTGCTCTCCCCCTCGGCCAGGGAGGTGTCCGCGTACGCCCCGGCCTCCAGGGCCGCGACCTGGGGCCAGTCGGCCTCGGTGATGCCCCGAATGAGGTGTGTCATGTCAGTGGTGTCCTTCCGGGCCGCGTGTGCACACGCACGGCAGCGGGCGGATGCCGTTGAAGCCCTGGGTCGTGTAACTGGTGGCGTAGGCGCCGGCGGACAGGATCCAGACCGGGTCGCCGGAGGCGAGGGCACGGGGCACGCGCACCGGGTGCCGGCCGTCGCCGTAGGCGTCGTCGCTGTCGCAGGTCGGTCCCGCGACGACGGCGGGGACGGACTCCGCGTCGTCCGCTCCCTGGTGCCCGGGGAAGACCAGCCGGTGCCGCACCTGGTCCATCTCGTACAGGCCGTTGAACTTGCCCACGCTCAGGTACAGCCAGCGCGTGTGCGTCCCGTCCGGCTGGGCCCGTCCGGTCAGCCGGTACGCATGGGCGCGGACCGCGCCGTGGTCGGCGACCAGGTGGCGGCCCGGTTCCATGACGAAGGCGAGCGGGGCCGCGGTGAGGCCGCCCAGGTGCTCCATGCCCTCGCGGATCACGGTGAGGATCTTGTCCAGGGGCGGGTCGAGGGGGTCGCCGTGCCGGTCGAGGTAGCCGAGCGCGGGCAGGCCGCCGCCGAGGTTGACGTGATCGAGTACGATCCCCAGCCCGTCCAGGGTCACCAGCACCTCGGCGAGGGAGCCGAGGGCCTGCTGCCAGGCCTCGCCGGTCAGCTGCTGGGAGCCGACGTGCACGGACAGGCCCGCCGGGAGGAGACCGGAGGCGCGCGCGGTGGCGAGGATCCGGACGGCGTCCCCGGCCGAGCAGCCGAACTTGCGGTTCAGACCCCACAGGGCGCCGTCCCCGCTGGTGGCGAGGCGGCAGAACACCCGGGCGCCGGGGGCGTGCCGGGCGATCGCCGTCACGTCCTGCACGCTGTCGGTGGCGAAGGTGCGGATGCCCAGCCGGTGGGCCTCGGCGATGTCCGTGTCGGACTTGACGGTGTTGCCGTAGTGGATCCGGTCCACGGGCACGCCGGTCCGCAGCGCCTGGCGGATCTCGGCACAGCTCGCCGCGTCGAAGCCGGCGCCCCGGTCCGCGAGGCACTGCAGCACCTCGTCCACCGGGCAGGCCTTCAGGGCGAAGCGGACCCGGATGCCGGGCAGTTCGGCCGACAGCCGGTCGTACTGGGCCTCGATGCCGTCGAGGTCGTAGACGAGGCGGTCGGCCGGGGCGGCGGCCAGTGCGGCGGCCAGCCGCGGGCTGGTCTCCACGCTCACCCGCCTCCGTGCCCGGGTGCGGTGTGCCGGGCCGCGTCGACCAGTGCGGGCCAGGCCTCCACGAGCAGGGCGAAGTCCTCGATGTCCTGCCGTGCCTCGGCCAGCAGCCGTTCGCGGCGCCCCGCGAGGTGCTCCGCGAACTCCTGGTAGCGGCCGCCCAGCTTGCGGCAGGCGGTGTCGACCCGGTCCAGGCGCCACATGTTCTCGGCGGGGTCCAGACCGGTGCTCTCGCGCAGGAACGCGGTGATCCTGTCCGCCCGCACGTGCTGCCGGTCGTCGAGGAGCCGGGCCCCGTCGGCGGTCATCCGGTCGTAGACGTGGTGGAAGTACAGCATCGACAGCAGGAACTTCACGAAACGGGTCTGGTACGCGAGGAAGCCCGGGTCCGTCCGGCGCTCCGCGGTGTAGTGGTTCCGGATGTGCCGGTTGTGCAGGATGCCGGGGAGCGTGGCGTCGTGGACCAGGTGGATGAGGAAGTAGTCGCTGCCGATGGTGTCGGTCGCCGGAGGCAGCGGGATCCGCTCGTACACGTCGTGGTGGAAGGCGATGTTGCACATGTCGACGCGCATCGGGTCGACGAGGGTCAGGGTGGCGCGGTCGCCGGTGAAAGGGCTCGTGCCCGCTCCGGTGAAGGACTCCTCGGCCAGCTCGCGCCGCTGCTCGGGGGAGGTGCCGGCGGGCGCCCACAGGCCGACCACCTCGTGGTAGACGCCCTCGTCCAGGTCGCGTATCCCGCCGATGTCGACGGAGAGTTCACCGATGAAGGAGGCGCCGGCCATCGACACCGGGCGCTGCGCGTGGGCCGGGTCGAGGTCGGTGCGGGTGCCGGCGGCCGACGCCTCCGCGGCGGGGCGGCCCAGCCAGGGCAGTTCGTGGTGGACGGGGAAGACCGGTTCGCCGTCGAGGAGTTGGTAGGTGCTGTCGGAGTCCCGGCGGTGCACCGAGTCGCAGCCGAGCGCGGCGGCCAGCAGGAACGCGCGGTCGGTGCAGGAGCCGTAGGAGACGCCGGACGGGAGCAGGAGGCCGAGGATCCGGTCCGGGTCGGACAGGCCGGCCCGCCGGATCACGCGGCGCAGGAAGTCGCGCTGCGGGTCCTCGCCGAGGTGGTGCACGGTGACGTGCGCGGCCGGGGGCAGCGCGGCCACGGTACGGGTGTGCCCGGCGCGGGTGCGCTCGTCGGAGGAGTCGAGGATCAGGAGCTGGACGTCGGCGCCGAAGCGGCGGGCGGCGTGGGCGGCTTCCCCGTGGATCGCGGTGATGGTGGCGGAGCAGGCCCGGTTGGTGGGCAGGCAGAGGCAGATCCGGTTCACTGCGCCCCTTCCACGGCGGCCCAGGAGTCCAGGCCCAGCAGCCTGCGGCCCAGGCCGTTCAGTTCGGCGGGGCCGTAGCGGAGGGCTTCCGGCCGGTGGGCGTCGCCGAGCAGGGTGGCGTTCCAGTCGGGGGTGGCGAGGGTGCGCCAGGACTCGACCCGCGATTGCCGCAGCCGCGTGTGCTCCTCCAGGGCGGGCATCATCGACAGGTACTGGACGGCCCGGACGGCGTTGTCGGAGCGGTTCGGCGCCACACCGTGCGCCAGCAGCCCGTTGAAGATCAGCAGGTCGCCGGCCTGGAGTTCGGGCCGGACCACGGGGAACTCGGCGTGGTCGGTCCCGGGCCGGATCGGGTCACGGCCGGCCGGCTGCCCGGTGCGCCACCGCTCGAGGCGGCGGAACAGCTCCGGGGCGCACTGGAAGCCGCCGAGTTCGGGGCGGGTGTCGTTGAGGGCGATGATGCCCTGGACCCGCTGCGGCAGTACGGCGAGGGTGGTGTCGACGTCCCAGTGCAGCTCGATGTCGAAGCCCTCGTCGGTGGGTTCGATCAGGGAGCGGGAACGGGTGCGGACGTTGGGCGGGTTGAGGTTGAGCCGGTCCAGGGTGACCCACAGCTCCTCGCAGTCCCATACGTCCACGAAGGCGTCGTAGACGCGCCGGCTCTGGCGGCTGTCCCACAGGAGCTGGTGGTGGTAGGCCTCCACGAAGCCGTAGATGAACAGGTGCTGGTCGAGTTCGGACCGGAACTCCGGTTCCGCGTACCAGGTTTCGGGGCGGTCGGGGTCGAGTCCCTGGAAGTCCCAGGCGAAGGCGAGCAGGCCCTTCGCCTCGCCGGGGGTGATGGCCTCCCGGACGACGACGTAGCCGTACGTCTGCCAGAAGGCGAAGTCCTCGTCGGACAGCACCCGCAGGGGCCGGGACTTCTCCAGGTCACGCAGGGGGGTCGGGGCGAGGTAGGACTCGCCGTCGGCGCTGAAGTAGGGGCGGCCGGAGGCCGCTCGGTGGAGAAAGGGGGAGGGCTTGTGCATGCCGTCACTCCGTGCTGATCGAACTGAAGCGCCTTCCCAAGCTGGACTAGACCAATTGAGGGTGTCAATGATTACCGGTCGGTACCCCCGTGAAAGTGCCGCCCAACTGCCGCTGGAATGCCGCCCGTTGAACAAAGGAAACGGCCGGCACCGGGCCTCGGAGAGGCGCTCGGTGCCGGCCGGAGGGATGAGCCGTGCGGTGGAGAATGGGCCATGCGGCGGAGAGTGATGAGCCGTGCGGCGGAGAGTGCGGGCCGTGCGGTGGAGAGTTGAGCCGTGCGGTGAAGAGTGGTGGACGGTGGCGGTGCGCGCCGCGACGGTGGCGGGCCGTGCGATGACCAGTCGGGTGGTTCAGCCCGCGACGACGGCCTCCGCCGCCGCCGCGCCGCAGACACGGGCGGCGCCGTGGGTGGCGATGTGCAGGGCGCCGCGCGGCGGAGCCTGCGGTACGCCCATCTCGACCACGACGGTGTCGGGGCGGGCGGCGAGCAGGACGTCCAGCCCGGCGCCCATCCAGGCGTGCCGGTGCTCGTCGCGGACCACGGCGACGACTCGGCGGCCGGCCGCGGCCGCGAGGGCCTCGCGGCCCGCGTCGGGCCCGCTGAAGGAGGCCTCCGTGCTGCCCGGCAGCAGCCGCAGCAGCTCGGCCGCCACGCCCCAGGGGGTCTGGTCGCCGACGGCGATGTTCGGGGCCGGGTTGAACTGGGCGATGTGCACCGGCTCCGTGAGCGGCGCGCCGGATCCGGCCCGGGTCACGGTCAGGGCGCGGCGGGCCGCGACCAGGCCGATCTCCGGTTCGGGTACGACGGTTTCGGCGTCCTTCCTGCTCTCGGCCGTCCACCGGGCGAGCTCCCGCACCCGCGCGGCCGCGTCGGCCAGACGCTCCTCGGGCAGTTCGCCGGAGCGCACCGCGGCCACGAGCGCGTCCCGCAGGTTCAGCACGGTGGCCTCGTCGCACAGGCCCCCGCCGACGCAGATCGCGTCCGCGCCCGCGGCTATCGCGAGGACCACGCCGTGCTCCAGACCGTAGGTGCCGGAGATGGCGCGCATCTCCATGCCGTCCGTGACGATCAGACCGCGGTAGCCGAGTTCGCCCCGCAGCAGCTCGGTGAGGATGCGGCGGGAGAGGGTGCCCGGGCGCTCGGCGTCCAGGGCGGGTACGAGGATGTGCGCGCTCATCACGGCCCGGGTGCCGGCCGCGATGGCGGCGCGGAACGGGGGCAGTTCACGCTCGTACAGCGTGTCCGCGTCCACGTCGATGCGCGGGACGGCGTGGTGCGAGTCGACGTTGGTGTCGCCGTGGCCGGGGAAGTGCTTGGTGCACGCGGCGACACCGGTGGACTGCAGGCCCTCGACCCAGGCGGCGGTGTGCCGGGCCACCAGGCCGGTGTCCGCGCCGAAGGAGCGCACGCCGATGACGGGGTTGTCGGGGTTGGCGTTGACGTCGGCGGACGGCGCCCAGTCGAAGTTCACTCCGCAGGCGGCCAGGCGCCGGCCCAGTTCGCGGGCCACGCCCCGGGTGAGGCCGGGGTCGTCGACGGCGCCCAGGGCGTGGTTGCCGGGGAAGGAGGAACCGGTGCGCACGTCCAGGCGGGTGACGTCGCCGCTCTCCTCGTCGATGGCCACCAGCAGGTCGTCCCGCTCGACGCGCAGCTGCGCGGTCAGCGCGGTGACCTGCTCCTCGGTGACGACGTTGCGACCGAACAGGGCGACGGAGGCGAGCCCTTCGCCGAGCCGGCGGCGCACCCAGTCCGGGGCGGTGGTGCCGTCGAAGCCCGGCTGCAGCACCGCGAGCGCGTCCCGGGTGAGGGTGCCGGAACCGGTGGTGAGTGTGGTCATCGGGGCGTCATCCCTTCACGGCGCCGTCGGTCAGACCGCTGACAGCCTTGCGTTGCAGGAAGATGAAGAGGATCAGGATGGGCAGCGCGAACAGGGAGGAGGCGGCCATGGTGGCGCCCCAGTCGTCGCCGAAGGCGGTCTGGAACTGGGAGAGCCACAGCGGCAGGGTCTGCTTCTCGATGTCCTTGTTGAGGATCAGGACGAGCGGGAACTCGTTCCAGGCGGTGATGAAGCCGAACAGCGAGGTGGCCATCAGACCGGGCGCGAGCAGCGGGAAGATCACCTTGATGAAGGCCTGGGGCCGGGTGCAGCCGTCGACCATCGCGGACTCCTCCAGCTCCTTGGGCACGGCGGCCACGTAGCCGCGCAGCGTCAGGACGGTCAGCGGGAGCACCATGATCGTGTAGAAGACGGTGAGCGGGACCAGGCTGTCGAGCATGTCGTTGTCGCGGACCAGCATGTAGATGGCGATGACCATGACCTCCCAGGGCGCCATCTGCGCCAGCATGAAGGTCACGATGAAGCCGCGCCGGCCCTTGAACCGCATCCGGGCGAGCGCGAAGGCGGCGAACAGGGCGATGACGAGCGACAGGAGCACCGCGCAGACCGTGACGGTGACCGAGTTGGCGACCAGGGTCCAGAAGTGGTCGGCGTGCACGGCCTTGTCGAAGTGGCCGAGGGTGAGGTGGGTCGGGAGCCACACCGGGTTGTCGGAGATGATGTCGCTGGTGGGCTTGAAGGCCGTGGCGAACATCCAGTAGACGGGGAACACGAAGCCGACGAAGAGGATGACGGCGGTCGCGTTGGGCCAGATACGGCCGAAGACGGAGCGCTTCACAGCTCGTCCTCCTCTTGCTTGAGCACCATGCGCAGGTAGTACGAGGTGAGCGCGAGCAGCACCAGGATGGTCAGGAAGGAGATCGCGGCGCCGACGCCGAAGTGCTGGTTGCCGACGCCCTCGACGAAGGCGTAGACCGGCAGCGTCTCGGTCAGGCGGTCGGGTCCGCCCTCGTTCATCGCGAAGACCTGCGGGAACGCCTTGAAGACCCAGATGACCTCGAGAAAGGTCGTGGCGTACAGGAAGGGCCGCAGGAAGGGGAAGGTCACCGAGGTGAAGCTCTTCCAGGCACCGGCGCCGTCCAGGGACGCGGCCTCGTACAGCTCCCTGGGGATCGTGGTGGTGGCCGCGTACAGGTTGATCGCGACGAACGGGATCGACATCCAGACGATCAGCAGGGTGATCACGGAGAAGGTGGAGAACTGGGAGCCGAACCAGTTGTAGTCGGCCATGGAGTGCCAGCCGAGCTTGTCCAGGACCCAGTTGACGACGCCGAAGCGCTGGGCGAACAGCCACTGGTAGACGGTGGTGGCCGCGATGACGGGCATGGCCCAGGCGAGGACGAGGCCCACCAGGAGCAGCAGCCGCATCTTCCTGCCGAGACGGGCCAGCAGCAGCCCGATCAGGGTGCCGATCAGCATGATCAGGACGACATTGACGGCGGTGAAGAGGACCGAGCGCTCGACGACCTTCCAGAAGTCCGAACCGGTCAGGACCTCCTTGTAGTTGTCGACGCCGTTCCACTCGGTGAGGTGCTGGATGAGCTGCCGCGGGTTGAGGTTCTGGAACGACAGCATGCCGTTCTTCACCAGCGGCCAGCCGAGCAGGATCAGTGTGGCCAGCAGCGCGGGCAGCAGGAGCAGATAGGGGGCGGCGGCACCGCGGCGGGACGGGGACCGGGAGCCGCGGTCCTCACCCGTCGGCGGTCCGGGTGTCCGGGCCTTGCGGACAGCGGGCTCCCCGGCCGTGTCCGTGCCTTCGGTCTGCACTGACATGAGTTGTCATCTCTTCCGTGGCGGCTTGGGCCGCATCGGCCGTACGTACGAACGACTGAGCCGGGGGCGTCCGCGGACGCCCCCGGAGCGGGTCATCAGTTCTGCTGGGCCAGGCGCTTGTTGATCTCGCCCTCGACCTGCTTGGCGGCGTCCGCCGGGGACTTACCGTTCAGCACCGCGGTCATGTAGGACTTGATCGGGTTCGGGGTGTTCTCCACCGCGGCCCACTCGGGGATCAGCGGGGTGGTACCGCCGACGGCGGCGCCGGGCGCGGCGGCCTCGGCGACGGCGTTGCCCTTGAGGTTGGTCTCCAGGGACTGCTTGTTCGGGATGATGCCGTTGAGCTTGGCCAGTTCGCCCTCGTACTGGTCGGACAGGGCGATCTTGAGGAACTCCTTGGCCAGGTCCTGCTTCTTGCTGCCCTGGGCGACCGCGAGGTTGGAGCCGCCGAGGAAGACGCCCTCGGGCTTGTCGGCCGAGACGCCCGGGATGGTGAAGTAGCCGAGGTCCTTCTCGATGGCCTTGTTGGCGGTGACGGCGGTGCCGGCCTCCCAGCCCATGCCGATGAACGCGCCGGTCTTGCCCTTGGCGAAGACCTCGGCCTGCTGCGGGGTGGCCTCGTCCTTGTCCTTGGGGGCCTTGGAGTAGGCGGCGTACTTCTTGTAGACCTCCATGGCCGCGGCGACCTTCGGGTCACCGAGGTTGGAGACGTACTTGTCGCCGTCCTTCTTCACCAGGTCGGCGCCCTGGCCGATGGTCAGGCCGTCGAAGAAGTACCAGTTCTGGCCGGGCAGGTAGAGCGGCTCGGCGTCGGTCTTCTTGCCGATGGTCTCCAGGTCCTTGAAGAACTCGTCCCGGGTCTTCGGGGTGTCCTTGATGCCGGCCTTGGCCCAGATCGCCTTGTTGTAGATGACGACGCGGTTGGCGAAGTACCACGGGGCGGCGTACTGCTTGCCGTCGTAGACGGAGGACTGGGAGACCGACGGGGTCCAGTCCGAGCCGATCTGCTGCTTGAGGTCGCCCAGTTCGGCCAGGCCGCCGGTGGCGGCGTAGGCCGGGGTCTGGGTGTTGCCGACCTCGATGACATCCGGCGGGTTGGACTCGGAGAGGGCGGTGGTGATCTTCTGCTGGATCCCGTCCCACTTCTGGATCTCGAACTTCAGCTTGGCGCCGGTCTTCTTCTCGAAGGCGGCCTGGACGTCCTTCGACCACTGCGGCGGCGCCGAGCCGTCCATCGTCCAGACCGTCAGCGTCTGGCCCTTGAAGCTGTCCGGTCCTGCGGCCTTGCCACTGTCCTTATCGTCGTCGCCGCCGCACGCCGAGACGGAGACCATCATGCCCGCGATCACGATCGCGGCAGCAAGCTTGCGCTTCACGCCACCCTCCTCAGGGATGCCACTTATCCCCCCACGCCCTCGGCGGTGACCTGCGTACGACGCTGTTGCACGTAGGGCTCGGGACCTGGTCACTAATGGTGTAGACCAGTACGGTGGAGCTTGGCCTAGACCTTTTGAGGTGTCAAGGGTGGTTCAGGAAGCCGGTCCCGGCCGTTACGAGAAAGTCACCGGAGCGCATCCGTCCCCTTTTGCCGCGCCCCGCCTACTGGACTAGACCTCCAGCATGAGTTGGACTAGACCATAGGGCAGTTGGTCGCTATAACGGGAGCCCACCCACCGAGCCGGGAAGGCAGGCATGACCACCGACGTCAGCAGCGCCCAGCAGCACAGGGAGCCCGGCCGCACCGCACGCGTGCCGAAGTACTACCGCATCAAGCAGCAGGTGCTGGAGATGACGCAGGCGCTCGAACCCGGCTCGGCCATGCCCGCGGAACGTCTGCTCGCCGTACGGTTCGACACCTCGCGCACCACCATCCGGCAGGCGCTGCAGGAGCTGGTCGGGGAAGGCCGGCTCGACCGCATCCAGGGCAAGGGCACCTTCGTCGCCCAGCCCAAGCTGTACCGGACCCTCCAGCTCACCTCGCACACCGAGGACATGCGCGCCCAGGGCCTGGAGCCCGCCTCGCAGATGCTGGACATCGGCGAGGTCCCGGCGGACGGAAAGCTGGCGGGCCTGCTGGGCATCGAGGCCGGCGAACGGGTCCTGCGCATCGAGCGGCTGCGGCTGGCCAGCGGCGATCCCATGGCGATCGAGACGACCCATCTGTCCGCGCGGCGCTTCCCGGGGCTGCGGCGGTCGCTGACGACGTACCCGTCGCTGTACACGGCCCTCGCCGAGGTGTACGGCGTCCATCTCGCGGAGGCCGACGAGACCATCGAGACCTCGCTGTCGACTCCCCGCGAGGCCCAGCTCCTCGCCACCGACGTGGGCCTGCCGATGCTGCTGCTGTCCCGGCACTCCCGGGACGCCCACGGCACCCCGGTGGAGTGGGTGCGTTCGGTGTACCGGGGCTCCCGCTACAAGTTCGTCGCCGCCCTGCGCCGGCCGGCCCCGGGGCGTTCCGACGCCCTGTGATCCGCCGGCCGGCCGATGCGAGGGACGCCGGCACGGGGATGCCGGCATCGGGCTGCCGGCATCGGGCTGCCGACTGGGGGATGCCGACACCGCTGACACCGCTGACGCCGGGATGCCGACACCGGGATGTCGATACGGGGATGTTGATACGGGGATGCCGATACGGGGATGCCGATACGGGGATGTTGATACGGGGATGGTGACGCAGGGGGATGCGGTGGCCGGTCCGCACCGGGCCGGGGCCGGCCCGGACAGCCTGGCCGGTGCGCTGGTCCGGGCCCGCGAGGCGGCCTGCCTCACCCAGGGGGAACTGGCACGGCGTTCGGGGCTGAGCGTGCGGGCCATCCGCAACCTGGAGACCGGTCACACCGCCCGTCCCCGCACACAGTCGCTGCTGCTGCTCGCCGAGGCGCTCGGGCTGCCGTCCCGTGAGGCCGGACGGTTACTGCGGCTGCCCCGCACCGGGTCCCCGGCGCTCACCCCGGCCCCGTCCGCACCGGCGGAACTGCCGGCCGCGCCCCGCCACCGGCTCGCCGGACGAGGTGCGCCGGTGGCGGAGCTGACGGCCCATCTCGCGCACCCCGGGTCCGCGCACGGCAGGCCCGCCGTCGTCGTCGGGCCGCCCGGCGCGGGGAAGACCGCGCTGGTGCTGCGGGCCGCCCACGAGGTGCGCGGCCGGTTCCCGGACGGACAGGTCTTCGTCGACCTGCACCCCGCCGCCGCCTCGCTCCCCCTCACCCCGGACGTGCTCGTACGCCGGATCCTGCGTTCCCTCGGCGGCGCCCAGGCCGCGGAGAACCCCGACGAGGCCCGCGCCCGGCTGCGGGACGCACTCAGCCGACGGCGGGTGCTCGTGGTCCTCGACAACGCCGACAGCGAGGCGCAGGTGCGGCCCCTGCTCGTGGACGGCGGGCCGAGCGCCGTCCTGGTGGCCGCGCGCCGCGAACTGTCCGCGCTGCCCGAAGCGTTCCGCCGCCGCGTCGGAGCGCTGGACCGGCCGGACGCCTACCGGATGCTGGCCGGCCTGGCGGGCGCCGCCCGCACCCGGGCCGAGCGGACGGCGGCGTTCGGCATCGTGGAGTCCTGCGCGGGGCTGCCGCTGGCCCTGCACATCGCCGGCCTGTGGCTCACCGCGCGCCCGCACCGGTCCCTCGGCGACCTGGCCGACCGGCTGGCGGACGAGGACGACCGGCTGCGCTCGCTGCGGATCGGGGACCTGTCCCTGCATACGAGCGTGACCGCCTACTACCGTCTGCTGCCGCCCCCGTTGCGCGCGTCGCTGCACCAGCTGCAGCCGCTGCGCGGCGACTTCGGGATCGACCAGATGCCGGCCCGGGTGACACCGTCGCGGCGGCTCGCCGTGGACCTGCTGGAGGAGCTGCTGGACCGCCAGATGATCCATGCCGGCCGGCCGGACCGCAGCGGTCAGGTCCGCTACCGCCTGTACGACGCGGTGCGCCTGTACGTGGCACACGGCGCCGTACAGCCACGGGTACGGTCCCTGCACCCCTGGTGAGGGGCCGGCCACGGCGGCTGTCCCCGTGACGCACGCACTCCGGGAGCGGCGCGCTCAGCCCAGGAGCGCCCTCAGTGCACGAGCGGTGCTCAGTCCAGGAGCACCCTCAGTGCAGAAGCGACGCTCAGCCCGGAGTGCCCTCAGTGCAGGAGCGGCGCGCCCAGGCCAGGAACGGCGCACGCGGTCCGGGAGCGTGCGCTCAGTCCAGGAACGCCGTCTCGATCCAGCGGCGCACCGCCCGCGGACGCATCCGGTGCAGGCGGCCGACGGTGTCGGCCACCTCCGGGGAGCCGCCGACCGACAGGAACTTCTCCCGCACCAGGTCGGCGTGGCCGGACCGGGTCTCCGGACCGGCGGCGCCCACCGGGATCAGCCGCATGCGGGAGACCGTACGGCCGTCGGTCAGCCGTACGGTGACCCGGGCGCCGGTGGCCTTGGTGGACCGGGAGAAGTCCCGGTCGTCCGCCTGCGCCGCGCCGACCAGGTCCACGAGCTCGTCCCCGCCGAAGCCGCGCAGCCACGGTACGGCCAGCTCCCCCGCCTCCCGCACCGCCTCCCCGAACGGCGCGTCGGACAGGAACAGTTCACGCGTCATCTCCGTGTCGTGCTCCAGCCGGATCCGCTTCGCCAGTGCCCAGCGGTCGGGGTCGTCCAGATACGGCGGGGAGAAGTCGTCCACCGAGAACTCGCCGGTGAGCAGGGTGGTGGCGACCGGGTAGGGCACGTCCAGGACCAGCGCGCCCAGCGGGGAGCCGGGGCCGGTGACGTACCGGGCGGCCCGCTCCCCCGCGAACAGCGTGTACAGCGAGGCCTCGACGACCACTTCGGCCACGTCCTGCGGCTTGACGGCGCCGAGTTCCCGGTGGATCTCGGCGGCGCAGTCCACCGCCGCGTCGATGCCGGGCCCGCCGGGGTGCATCTTGAACGACAGCGTGTCGGTGTGCCAGCGCCGGCCGAGCCCCTTCGCCACCGCCTGCGGCAGCGGCACGGTCGCGAACCGGGCCAGGAAGCCGTCGCTGTGCTCCAGGATGTCGGGCGCCCCGCGCAGCCCCGCATACGCCGCGTCGCAGGCGTCCATGGCGGTGCGCACCGGGGTGAAGGTGTTGAACAGGCGGGCGTCACTGGCCAGGAACGCCCGCATCAGCGGCCAGTTGGGCATGGCGAAGGCCAGCCCGAAGGCGTTCTCGAAGAGGCCGGCGGGGGCCCGGTCGCAGTGCAGGCGTGCGGCGACGGCGCCGGCCAGGTGGGTGTGCACGGCGCTCTGGCCGCGCAGCGGTCCGAGGGTCGCGGAGGCGGTGATGCGGGCGGCGCACTCGTTGGCCGCCACCACCGCGGTGAGCAGCGACAGTCCGTCCAGCCGGCGGGCGTAGGCGAAGGCGAGCGGGACCGCGACCGTGGAGTTCGACAGATGCCCGGCGTACGCGGTGTCGTCCAGGTTGAGCCAGGAACCGAGCGCCGCGAAGACGCCCGCGGCCTGCCGCGGGTCGCGCTGCATGGGGTGCCCGAACGCGGCCACCAGTTTTCTGCCGAGGGGGTGCTGGAGACCGGCCCGGATGGAGGCGATCTGCGACAGCACCTGGCTCGCGGCGAGCTTCAGCACCCGGCACGGTATGTCCTGCGGGCGCAATGTCGCCGCCCAGTGCGAGAGTTCGCGCAGCGGGGTGTCGGCCGGCCGGCGGCCGCGGGCGGCCCGGGGCAGGGATTGTGCACGGTCGGCCCAGTCGGCGCACAGGGCCCGGGCGACGCTCTCCGCGAGGACAGCGGTCATGAGGCGGCTACCTTCCTTGCCGTGCGTGCGTCGAGAGCGGAAACGCGCATCGGGACATCGAGGGCGGGAACGCACGTACGGGAGCACCGTTGGCCCGGTGCTCCCGCGGTGTGGGTGGGTCCTAGGCGGCCGGGACCTTGTCCAGGAAGCCGTAGACGCCCTTGATCTTGCCGTTGTCGTCGGTGACCATGACGTCGAAGCCGATGGCGATCGGCTCGGCGCCCGGCTCGGTCACCAGGCCCCACTGGAAGCGGGCCTGGCCGTGGTGGGCGTCGACGGTGCCGTGCAGTTCGAAGGTGAGGCCCTTGAACTGGTCGCGGGCACCGGCCACCACGGCCCCGAAGCCCTCGTGGCCCTCGACCGCCGCCAGCGGGTCGATGTACGGGGCATCGGCGGTGAACAGCTCGGCGATGGCCGCGGCACGCTTGCCGGCGTCCGCCTCGTTCCAGATGTCGAGGTAACGGGTGACGGTGGTGGTCAGGTCGCTCATGCGGGCCTTCTCCTCTGTGACTGCTTGACTTGTTCTTCTGACAGGTGGCTTTGTACGGGTTTCAGGGGGTGGCCGGCGCCCAGACCGGGAGGGCTCCGGGGAGCACCTCGAAGGTGGCCGAGGCGCCGATGCCGTGCTGGTACTCGCCGTCGTGCTCCAGCGGCAGCCGCCGGCCGTCGGTGCGCTCCACGGTGATCGTGCGGCCGCGTGCGTACACCGTCGCCGGGTGGTCCATGTGCCCGGCGTCCAGGGTCAGCCCGGGCACGTCCGCCGCCGCGACCTCGCCGCCGATCACACAGACGTCGAGCAGTCCGTCGTCCAGCAGCGAGTCGGGCAGCACCAGGAACCGGCCGCCGCGGTAACGGCCGCCGCCGACGTTGGCGAGGACCGTGGGGCCCTCGTGCACGACACGGCCGTCGACGGTGACCCGGCCCGGGTAGGGCGGGTAGCCGGCCGCCGTGTCCGCGAAGGCGCGGGCATAGCGCTCCCGGCCGGTCAGCGGCAGGTCCTTGGCGGTGATCAGCGCATCGGCGATCACCCCTGAGCAGGCCCCCAGATACACGTAGTTGCGGGTCTCGGCGAGGCGGGCCAGGTCCAGACGGCGCAGGCGGGCGCTGCCGCCGATGCCGTAGTCGGTCAGGATCGCCTTCAGGGACTCGCTCCAGGGACGGTCGCCCCACAGCATCTTGTAACCGGAGTTGCCGGTGCCGCCCGGTACCACGGCCAGGGTCGCGCGGCCGCCGGCGGGGACGAGCCCCTGGACGACCTCGCGGACCGTACCGTCCCCGCCGATGGCGACGACCAGGTCCGGTGCGGTGTCCGCCCGCTCCAGCGCCCGTCGTACGGCGACGGTCGCGTCACCCGGGGCGGTGGTCGGGTGAACCTCGGTGCGCTCCACGTAGGACTCGCACAGCTCCCGCACCTGACGCACCAGTTCGGGACTGTGGCTGCCGGAGGCCGGGTTGGCCAGGATCAGGGCCCGGGTGGGCCCCGGGGCTGCGGTGTCTGCCATGGCGAGCGTTCTCCTCACGTCGGACGCACCGGCGGCGGACCGGGTCGGCAACGATGGGGGCTCCCCCGCCTGACGGGTTCGCGCGGCTCGGACGAGCCGGGCGGCTCCGGCGGGGGCAGCGTGCGACAGGAACGACTCTGACAAACGCGGCTGACCCGGTACTGACACACCGCTGACGCCGCCCGGCAAAACCGACGGCCGGGGAAGCATCGCGTCCGGTCGGCACCCTGTGATCCGATGGACGGGATGCGACAAAGGCCGAGGTCCGCCGCGCGCATCGAGTTCTGCGAGTCCTGTCGAGCTGAGTGAGGCCACGATGACCGCACATACGTATCCGCCCCTGCCCATGAGCCGCTACAGCGCCGAGATCCGCCTGGAGGCGACCCGCTTCGCCAAGGCGGCGAGCGCCGGCCCGCTGACCACGCCGGTGCCGACGTGCCCGGGATGGACGCTGGGTGACCTGGTACGGCACTTACGCCAGGCCCATGACTGGGCCACGACGATCCTGACGACACGGAGCACCGAATTCATCGCGCCCGGGGCCCCCTCCGGTGCCGCGGACGAGGACAAGAGCTGGACCGAGCGGGTGGCCGAGCTCGGGACGCAGGAGACCGGCCCCGAGGACCGTCTCGACGACGCCGGGCTGCGGGAGCGGTTCGTCACCGAGGGCGCGGACCGGCTGCTCGAGGCGATCGACTCGGTCGGCCCTGACGTGCCGATCTGGGCGCCGCACGGCAAGCAGAACAAGGAGTTCTGGCCGCGCTGGGCGATGTTCGAGACGACCGTGCACCGCGGCGACGCCGCCCTGCTGGCCGGGCTGCCGTTCGAGCTGGACACGGACATCGCCCTGGACTGCGTGGACTACTGTCTGGCCGCGTTCGGGGTGCCCGAGGCCAGGCGGTTCATATCGCCCCTGTTCGCCGAGGTGCCGCGGGACGGTCAGACGCTGTCCTTCCGGTCCGCCGAGCCGTCGTCGGGAGGCGTCTCGGACTGGCTGGTCACCTGTGCGCCGGAGGGTGTGCGCATCACCCGGAACGCCGGGGACACCGAGGCGGCCGACGCCACCGTGGTCGCCGCGCCCTCGGACCTGCTCCTCGTGGTCAAGGGGCGGCTGCGGCCGCAGTCCCCGCGCGTGACGGTGCGGGGCGACCGTGCGCTGCTGGACTTCTGGCTCAGCCACGCCGTCTACTGACGGTACGTCGGGCCCGCACGGGGGCGAGCGCGCCGGCCCGGCCGGCGTGCCCGCCCGCCGCACGTCCGTGGAGAGGGAGCGGACCGCGACGCCCGCACCGCACACAGACGTCCGGCCGCCCCTCCCGCACGGGAGGGACGGCCGGACGCTGAAACGGTACGAAGGGCCTGCTCAGGCCTGCCGCGGGCGGTACGCAACCGCCCGCTCAGGCCTCCCGCAGGCGGTTCGCAACGCCTGCTCAAGCCCGCCGCAGGTGCTGTGCAACGCCTGCCCGGGCCTGCCGCGGGCGGTACGGAACCGCCTGCTCAGGCCTGCTGCTTCGGCTTCGGGATGAGCTGGACCAGAAGCGCGACGCCCAGGGCCAGCGGGCCGAGCAGACCGAGGCTGGCGATGAAGCCGTCCGCGTACGCCTGGCTGGTGCTCGCGTCACCCAGCACGTGGTAGAAGATCACGCCGACCGCGGCGACGCCCACCGCACCGCCGACCTGCGCGGCCGTGGAGAGCACGCCCGAGGCGGCTCCCGCGTAGCGCGGGTCGGTGCCGGCGAGGGCGATGGAGGCCAGCGGCGCCATCACCATGGCCATGCCGGCGCCGCCCACCATCAGACCGGGCACCAGCCAGGCCACGGCGCCGTGCGTGCCGATGTGCTCGACCGCGGCCCACAGCCCGCCGAGCCCGGCCAGCAGCACCAGGGCGCCGACCGCGAGGGTCTGACGGCCCAGGGCCGCGGCGACCTTGCGGGCGAGCATCGAGGTGACCAGGAAGCCCACGCCGAGCGGCAGGAACACCAGCCCCGACTCCAGGGCGCTCAGCCCGACACCGGACTGCAGGTACAGGGCGAGGACCAGGAAGAAGGACGACATCCCGGAGTAGTAGACGAGGCTGGTCATGACGCCGATGGTGAACGGCCGCTTCCGGAACAGCACGGGGTTGACCAGGGGACTGCCCTCGGCCGCCGCCAGGCGCCGCTGGTGGGCGGCGAACAGCAGGAGCAGCACCGGGGAGGCGGCCAGGCACAGCCAGGTCCACAGCGGCCAGCCCTTCTGCTGGCCCTCGGCGAGCGGCAGCACCACGGCGACGAGCCCCGCGGAGACCAGGACCATGCCGAGCGGGTCCAGCCTGGGCCGGCCCTCGGCCCGGGACTCGGGGATCAGCCGCGGCCCGAGCAGCAGCGCGCCGATGCCCACGGGCACGTTGACCAGGAAGCAGGTCCGCCAGCCGAGGCCGGCGATGTCCGCGTGGATCAGCAGGCCCCCGATGAGCTGTCCGAAGACGCCGGCGAGCCCCATGGTCAGCCCGAACGCGTTGAAGGCCCGTACCCGGGCCTGGCCTTCGTAGGTGACGCCGATGATCGCCAGGACCTGCGGGCCCATCAGTGCGGAGGCCAGGCCCTGTGCCACACGGGCCACGACCAGCTGCCCCGCGGTGGGCGCCATGCCCGCCCACGCGGAGGCGAGGGTGAACAGCGCGACGCCCAGCAGGAACATCCGCCGGCGGCCGTACAGGTCGCCGAGCCGGCCGCCGGTGATGAGCCCGGCGGCGTAGGCGAGCGCGTACCCGGCGACGACGAACTCGACGGCGGATGCGCTCGCGTGCAGGTCGCGCTGGGTCTCGGGGATGGCCACGTTCACGATGAAGACATCCAGCGTGATCACGAACGTGCCGACGAGAATGAGGGGCAGGGTGGCCCAGTGCGGCCCGGCCGGTGCCCGCTCCCGGGTCCGGGCGGCGGAAGTCCGCGCTTCTTGCAGGGACATGGTTGACGGTTCCTTTCTTGTCCTGCGTGTGTCCGGTCGGGGCCACTGCGGACCGGAGCCGGCGGACACGCGGCTACTGCCAGTCGGGTACGCGGAGGATCTCGATCACGGCGGCGGAGAAGCTGAAGCCGGCTCCGGCCGCCACCATCAGGACGAGGTCGCCGGGGCCCACGGACCGCTGCTTGACGAGGTGTTCGAGGCCGAGGAACTGGTCGCCCGCGCCGATGTGCCCGACGTGCCGGCCGAGGTCCCAGGTGCTCTGCTTCTCGGTGAAGCCCAGCACGTCGTAGTTCTCCGGGTACTCGCCGCGGTGTATCAGCGGTGTCGCCACCCGGGATATGTCCTCGACGGTGACACCGGCGTCGGCCAGCGCCCGCGCGGTGATGTCGGTCAGCCCGGCCTCGATGCGCTCCCAGGAGCCCTCGGCCTCGGCGGTGGCGCCGTGCTGGACGCCGCGGGCGCGCAGCGGAACCGGCATCTCCCCTCCCGGTATCGTCCCGAACGGCTCCAGTCCCCGGTTCCAGCGCTCCAGGGAGTTGTCGGCGCCCACACAGGCGGAGACGACCCGGGCGAAGCCCGGCCGGCTCGACACCAGCAGGGCGCTGCCACCGTCGGCGAAGATCAGGTTGAGCTGGACGTTCCAGCGGTCGACCCACGGCGGGGCGAAGTTGTCGCCGCTGGTCAGCAGCACCGCGGAGGTGAAACCGGCCGCGATGTGCCCGGCGGCCAGGCACAGCGAGCCGAGTCCTGCGTTGCAGCGCTGCTGGAGGTCGAAGCCGGGTGCCAGGTTGCCCACGGTCTCGTTGGCGACGTAGGCGGCCGAGGGCCACATGTCGTGGCCCTGGTAGCCGCAGGAGGAGTGCAGCACCAGGCCGACGTCGGTGTGGTCGGTCCCGGCCCGCTCCAGCGCGAGCCGCCCGGCGCGCACCGCCATCTCGGGGCCGGAGACACCGTGGGCGATCGTGATCGACTCGTAGCCGAGGTTCTGGTGCTGCTCGTCCACGAGGCCCTGCGCGACGGCGTCGCTCAGGGGGCGGGCGTCCGGGAGCCAGGAGCCTGCCGAGGCTATGTAGAGGTCGTCGAACTTCATGGCGTCTGTTTCCTTCGCTCGGGGTTTCGGCGCGGACGTCCCCCGTCTGCGCGCATCCAGCAACGGTTTCCCGTGTGCGACGGACGACCACTGTCCCGCGGCCCGCTGACACCGCGCTGACGCGGCGGCCTCCGGCGGGCGCGGGACACACCGGCCGGAGGCCTGTACGGACTTGACCCGGGACGAGCCCCGGCGCAGCCCCGCCGGGACCGGCACGGGACATCGGGGATCCCCACACCCCGGACCCCCGCTACAACCCGTACGGAACACCGAAGAACCCCACACCCCGGACCCCCACTACAACCCGTACGGAACACCGAAGAACCCCACACCCCGGACCCCCACTACAACCCGTACGGAACACCGAAGAACCCCACACCCCGGACCCCCGCTACGACCAGTGCGGAACGTCGAGGATCTCCACGACCACTGCGGAGAAACTGAACCCCTCCCCCGCCGCGACCAGCAGGACGAGGTCGCCGGGACCCACGGACCGCTGCTGGACCAGGTGCTCCAGACCGAGGAACTGGTCCCCGACGCCCACGTGCCCGACGCGGCGGCCCAGGTCCCAGGCGCTCTGCTTCTCGCTGAAGCCCAGCACCTCGTAGTTCTCGGGTGATTCCCCGCGGTGGATCTGCGGCACGACGACCCGGGCGATGTCCTCGGTGGTGACGTTCGCGTCGGCGAGGACACGCGCGGTGGTGGCGCACAGTGCGTTCTGGTAGCGCTCCCAGGAGCCCTCGGCCTCGGGGGTGGCCGCGTGCTGCAGGCCCCGCCGGCGCAGCCGCAACGGCAGTTCCCTGCCGGGCACGGTGCCGAAGGGTTCCAGGCCCCGGTTCCAGCGCTCCAGCGAGTTGTCGGCCCCCATGCAGGCCGCGACGACCCGGGCGAAACCGCGCCGGCCCGACAGCAGCAGCGCACTGCCGCCGTCGGCGAAGATGAAGTTGAGCTGCCCGTTCCACCGGTCCACCCACGGCGGGGCGAAGTGGTCGCCCGTGGTGAGCAGGGCGGCGCCGGTGAAGCCCGCGCTGATGTGGGCCGCCGCCAGGCACAGGGTGCCCAGGCCCGCGGCGCAGCGCTGCTGGACCTCGAGACCGGGCACCGTCGCGCCCACGGTCTCATGGGCCACGTAGGCGGCCGCGGGCCACATCTCGTGACCCTGGTAGCCGCAGAAGGAGTGCAGGACCAGACCGACCTCCGCGCGGTCGATGCCGCCCCGCTCCAGCGCCAGCCGCCCTGCCCTGACCGCCATCTCCGGACCGGAGATCCCCTCCGCCACCGCGATCGACTCGTACCCCAGGTGCCGGTGTTCCTCGTCGACGAGGCCCTGCGCGACGGCGTCGCTCAGCGGCAGGACGTCCGGCAGCCAGGAGGCCGCCGAGGCCACGAACAGATCGCTCTCGAACTTCATGACATCTCTTTTCCCTGCTCGGGGCGCCGGCGCGGGATCCCGTCCCGAGCGCGGGCGACGGCGGCCGGGCGCGCCTCGCGGCCGGCCGCTGCCCGTGCGGTGTCAGGCCGACCGGGTCGCGACGATGCGCTGCAGCCGGTGGGCGAAGTGGGCGGTGACGGACTGGCCGTGGGTGTCGATGTAGAAGTGGCCGCCCGGGTACTCGTTGTGGCCCAGGTAGGTGGGGCTGCGCCCGGCCCAGTGGGACATGGCGTCCGGGTGCTCCTGCAGCGGGTCGGAGCGGCCGCCGTAGGAGGCGAGCGGGCAGGCGACCTTGGCGCCGTCGTCGTCGTGGTCGGCGGCGACACGCAGATCGGCGCGGAGCGCGGGCACGACCAGGGCGAGCATCTCGGGGTTGTCGTAGATCTCCGCCGGGAAGGAGCCCAGTTTCTTGATCCAGTCGACCATTTCGGGCTCGGGCATCCGGCTCTGCTCCTCGGTGGGCTTGAAGAAGCCCTGCGGGGACCAGCCGGAGGTGCCGAGCATGACGGGCGAGGGTCCGCCCTCCTCCTCCATGCGGATGGTCAGCCGGAACGCCAGCTGGGCGCCGAGGCAGTGTCCGAACAGAGCGAACGGGCGGTCGTCGAGGTCGTCGAGCACGGCCTCGTGCAGCGCCTCCAGCAGCGGCTCGAACTCCTCGTACGTCCGCTCGTCGCGGCGGTTGTGCCGGCCGGGCAGGGTGACCGCCTGCGGGGCGATGTCGGGGGGCAGCAGGCGCTCCCAGTCGCGGTAGATGATGGCGCCGCTACCGGCGTGGGGCAGCATGAACAGCCGGATCGAGGCGTCGGAGGAGGGCTCGACGGGATGGAACCACTGCCCCGCGCGGGACATGTCCTGGCCGACGGCGGCGATGGCACTGGTCACGACTGGGTGCTCCCAACGGTGGTGGACTGGCCGACGGCGCGCACCGCGGGCAGCAGCACCTCGGCGATCTCTTTCAGCTGCGGCTCGGGGTCGAGGGATCCGATCCGGACGACCAGGTGCCGGGCACCGGCGCGGACATAGCCGCCGAGCCACTCGGCGCACTTCTCGGCGCTGCCCCAGGCGTAGGCCTGGATGGTCTGCATCTGCTCCAGGGAGCGGCCGTAGTAGTGGCTGATGTAGTGCTCGAGCTCGGCCTTGGCCGCGCTCTCACTGGTGTTGACCGTGACGGTGGCGTACAGCGCGGGAACGACCGCGTCGGGGCGCCTGCCGGCCTCCTGCGCGAGCTCGGCGATACGGCGGCGGGCGCGGGCGTAGGCCTCGACGTCGGGCAGGAAGGGCAGCCAGCCGTCGTAGCGGGTCGCCACGCGGGCGAGCACCTTGGGGGTGTCGCTGCCGGCGAGCCAGAGGGGCGGGCCGCCGGGCAGGGCGGGCGCGGGGAGCCGGTCCAGGTTCTCCGCCTGCCAGAACCTGCCCTGGAACTCCGTGGGTTCGCCCTCCTCGCCGGAGTGCCAGGCCGTGCGCCACAGTGCGGCGATCTCGTCCAGGCGGCCCACGCGGCCCTGGAAGGAGGCGCCGACCGAGGCGAACTCCTCCTCGGTCTCGGCCATGGGGAAGCCCGAGCCGAGGCCGAGGATCAGCCGGCCGGCGGCGACGTGGCTGAGGCTGGCGACCATGTTGGCGCCGATGAGCGGGTGGCGCAGCGCCGGGGTGAGGGCCGCGGTGCCGACCGCGATGCGCTCGGTGGCCGCCGCCGCGGCCGACAGGACGACCAGGGGGTCCAGGCGGGGGCGGGCGGTGAGGGAGTCTCCGGCCCACAGGGAGTCGAAGCCGAGCGCTTCCGCCTGGCGGGCGAAGTCCAGCAACGGCGCTGCCGCGTAGGTGCCGTTGATGGCCTGCTCCCGGGTGGGCAGGAGAATGCCGATCTGCAAGGGGGGCCGGCGGTCGTCCGCGGTCCGCGAGCCGGTGGGGGCTGGTCGCGCAGTTCCCCGCGTCCCTGGAATGTCCCCGGAGTCGGAAGGCATGAGGTTCCTTTCAGCTGGTGGGTGGGGCGTCAGACGACCGTTCCGGAGAGCGCGTCCCTGGCCGGGGCCGTCAGCTGCTCGCGGACCGCGCGGCGCAGGATCTTGCCCGACGGGTTGCGGGGCAGGGAGTCGGTGAAGTGGTAGGTGCCGGGGATCTTGTAGTCGGCGATGCGGCCGCGCAGGGACAGCAGCAGTTCCCGGGGGGTGGCGTTCGCGCCGGGGCGCAGCACCACCACCGCGTGCACGCTCTCGCCCCAGCGTTCGTCGGGGAGTCCGACCACGGCCGCGTCGGCGACCGCCGGATGTGCGGCGAGTGCCTTCTCGACCTCGGCCGGGTAGATGTTCTGGCCGGCGACGATGATCGTGTCGTTGATGCGGTCGCACAGGTGGAGGTAGCCGTCCTCGTCGAGGTAGCCGGCGTCGCCCATGTGCAGCCACTCCCCCACCAGGGTGCGGGCGGTGGCCTCGGGCAGGTTCCAGTAGCCGAGCATCCGGGAGGGTGCGCGGACGCAGATCTGGCCGATGGCGCCGGCCGGGAGGGTCTCGCCGTCGGGGCCGACCACCTTGAGCTCGTTTCCGGGGCAGGGCTTGCCGACGGAGGTGAGCACGGTGCTGCCGGGGTGGTGGGCCTCGGGCGGCAGACAGACGGCCACACTGCCGGTCTCGGTGCTGGCGTAGATCTGCGCGAACTCGCAGCGGTAGGTCTCCAGGCACTGCTTGAGCAGCGTCTCGGACATCGGGGCCGCGCCGTAGGCGATCTTGCGCAGGGAGGCGAACGCCTCGGGTCCCGCCCCACGTTCGGCCGCCATCGCCTGGAGCATGGCCGGGGCGGCGAAGGTGGTGGTGACCCGGTGTTCACGGATGAGGCGGACCGCTTCCTGCGGGTCGAACTGCGGCATGATCACGTTCGTGCCGCCGGCGTTGAACGTGTGCAGGAACCAGCCGATGCCGGCCACGCCGAAGCCCGGCAGGGAGATCAGGCCGACGTCCTCGGGCAGCCAGTCGATCCAGTCCACGCCCCGTTCACGGCTCGCGTGCGGCAGCGTGAAGAAGCTGCGGTGGGCGAGGACCGCGCCCTTGGGCAGTCCGGTGGTGCCGCTGGTGTAGATCTGGATGACCGCGTCGTCCGGGCCGGTGCCGGGCGTGAGGTCGCTGTCGGGCTGGTCGGCGGCCCAGGCGGGCAGTCCGGCGCCGCGGGCGGGTTCGCCGTCGGCGTCGGTGCCGTCGACCCGGATCACCCGGCGCAGTCCGCGCAGCTGGTGGCGGACGGTGGCGACGGTGTCCCAGAACTCGTCGTCGACGAAGATCAGGGCGGCGCCGGAGTCGCGCAGGATGTGGTCGACCTCGCTCGGGGTGAGCCGCCAGTTGACCGGCACCAGCACCGCGCCGGCCTTGGCGCAGGCGATCATCACCAGGTAGTAGTTCACCGACTCGCGGCCGAGGTAGGCGACCCGGTCGCCCCGCCTGACCCCGCTGGTGTGCAGGGCGTGCGCGGCGCGGTTGCTGTCGCGGTGCAGCTTCTCGTAGGTGGTGACGCGGCCCTCGCAGATGACCGCCGGGTGGTCGGGGCGGCTTCCGGCGTGGGCCCGGGCGGAGTGGTGGAGCGTCCAGCGCTCCCGCGGTGTGTCACTGGAGATGTCAGTCATGGTCGGGTGTCCTTAACGTCCGTCACGCGGCCGGTGCCGGGGCGAGCCGCTCACTGAGGAAGCCGGCGAGCTGCCGTACCGTCGGATGGTCGTGGGTGAGGGAGGCCGGCAGGGGCAGCCGGAACGCCTGCTCCAGGCCGGCCTTGACCTGCTGGGCCATCAGCGAGTCCAGGCCCAGCGACACGAACTCGGTGTTCGGATCCAGCTCGTCGCCCTCTTCCAGGTGCAGCACCGCGGCGACCTTCTCCCGGACCAGGCCGGTGATGGCCGTGGCGCGGTCCTCGGTCGGCAGGGCGGCGAGCGCGGCGACGTCGAGGCCGCCGTCCTCCTCGGGCGCCTGGCGGGCGAGCCGGTCGAAGAAGAGGTCGCCGGTGGCCCGGCCCGCCATGTAGCGGTCCCAGTCGAAGTCGCCCACGACGCGCTGGCTGCGCGGCCGGTCCCAGAGGCTGACCAGGGTGTTCAGGGCCCGGGTCGGCGAGAACAGGTGGACGCCGCCGCGCTCCAGCTCCTGGATGAGGACGTCGTCCATGCGGGAGGACATGCCGACCCGGGACCAGGAGCTCCAGTTGAGGGCGAGTCCGGGCAGGCCGCGGCGGGAGCGCCAGTCGGCGAGACCGTCGAGGGCGGCGTTGCCGGCCGCGTAGTGCCCCTGGGCGACGAAGCCGCCGAGCACGGAGGAGACCGAGGAGTAGACGACGAAGAACTCCAGTTCGGGGAAGGCCTGTTCGGCGGCCCCGTGCAGCAGCCAGCCGCCGTACGCCTTCGCCTCCAGCTGGTCCTCGATGGATTCCCAGGTCAGTTCGGAGATCAGCCGCTCGTCGTAGGAACCGCCGGCCGCGTGCACTATGCCGCCGAGGAGGTGCTGCCCGGCCTCGATGTGGCGCACCAGCCGGGTGACGTCCTCGGCGCGGCCGAGATCGGCGCGGACGATGTCGACCTCCGCCTCCTCGGCGAGTTCGGCGAGCAGCGGCGCCGCCTCCGGGGCGGGCCTGCCGCTGCGGCTGACCAGGGTCAGGTGCTTGGCGCCGAGCTCGGCCAGCTTGCGGGCGGTGGCGAGGCCGAGGCCGCCGAGGCCGCCGGTGACGAGGTAGGTGCGGTCGGTGCGCAGGCCCGCCGGGCGCGCGTCGGCGTGGGCCGCCTGCTCGGCCGCCGGGTCCTCGGGCAGCGTCACCCAGACCGGGACGGTGGGGTCGGCGAGGGTGGAGCGCAGTGCCTCGCCGGTCTCGTCGAGCCCGAAGTGGCGGGCGGCGTCGGCGGGTTCGGGCAGCGCGGCGTGCACCACGGCCGTCGAGGGCAGCGTGAGCGTGGAGCGGAAGGTGCCGTCGTGGCGGACGAGGACCTCGTCGCCGGGCGCGAACCCGGCGCCCTCGCCCACCGCGAGGACGGTGCCGTGGGCGGTGCGGCCGAGCACGGGCGGGGGCTCCTCCTCGTGCGCGCCCTCCTCTTCGCGGTCGGCGCGGCCGGTGTCCAGCGCGGTGCGGGCGTCCTCGGCGGTCAGACCGACGAGGCGGACCCGGACCTGGACCTCGCCGTCACCGGGTGCGTGGTCGGAGGCGGGGACGAGCGCCAGGTCGGACAGGTCGCCGGACTCGGCGGCGCGCAGTTCGAAGTCGCCGGTCCAGTGCAGCGAGTCGTCGCCGGCGAGCAGCCGGCGGACGTAGCGGCGGCCGGGCCGGTGGGCGACCTGGTACTCGCCGGCGGGTTCGGTCCGCCACTCCTCCAGGAGCGGGGTGAGGGCGCTGCCGGGGGCCAGGTCGACGAGGGTGGCCCGGTACTGCGGGTACTCGGTGAGCAGCACCCGGCCGAAGCCCCACAGGGTGGCGGCGGCGAGGTGACCGCCGTCGCCCGCGGGGTCGCCGGGCAGCGCCTGGGCGCCCTGGGTGATCAGCCACAGCCGCGGCGGGAAGGACCGGCCGGCCGCGTCCAGCGCGCCGACCAGGGCGAGCAGTTCGCGGTAGTTCTCCTCGCACTCGGCGCGCAGCCGCGCCACGGACATCTCACCGGGCCGGGTGCGCCAGACCCGGACGACGTCGGTGACGGTCGGGTCGTCGAGGGCGCTCTTGAGCTCGGCCGGCTCGGTCAGCCAGGTGACCTTCAGTCCGGGCTCGCCGGCGAGTTCGGCGGCGCGGACGGCGGACGGGTCCAGCAGGACGGCGTGCCGCTGGACGGGCGCGGTCTGCGGCGCGGGCAGGGCCCGGCGCACCCACTCGGGCCGGTGCAGGAACTGGCGGCGGCCGCTGCGGCCCTCGGGCCGGGCCAGGCGCACGCCGAGCAGTTCGGCGACCGGGTCCCCGTTCTCCAGCAGCAGCACATCGGCCAGGCGCCGGTTCTGGTCGCCGCGGATCCGGGCGAGGACCCGCAGGTTCTCGCCGCGCGGCTTGCGGAAGTGCCGTACGCAGGCGATCTCGCGCGGCACGAAGACCGGGCCCTCGGGGTCGAGGACGACCAGGGCCTGGGCGGCGGCCTCCAGCAGCTCGGCCGGGACGTGCTCGACGGCGCCGGCGTCACGGCCGGTCAGCTCGCCGGTGACCAGGCCGTCCCCGTGCCGGGCGGCGCGCAGCAGCAGCCGCATCCGGGGGCCCTGCGGGCGGCCGACGGAGGCGAGGTCGGTGTAGATGTCCTCGTCGTCGATCTGCTGCCCGGCCGGGGCGAGAGTGGCGTCCAGCTCGGCCAGCTCCGAGACGGGGACGAGGGGTTCGGGTTCCGCGGCGACGACGGCGGTGGCGTGCAGGTTCTCCTCGCCGCCGACGACGGTGAACACCTCCACCTCGGCGCCGCCGCCGGGGCGCGGCCGCCAGCGGGTGGTCAGCGCGGTCAGGGTCTCGGCGGGCAGCTCCAGCGGGGCGAGCAGCTTCAGGTCGCGCACGGCGGAGCGGGCGTGACCCCGGACCGCGTCCTGGACGGCGAGCAGCAGGTCGACGTAGGCCCCGGCCGGCAGGACGGTCCGGCCGCCGTCGGCGATGTCGGCGAGCGCGCCGAGTTCCTCGGTGGTGAACTCCGCGTTGAACTCCCGCACTCCGCTGGCGAAGCGCTCCTCGGTGCCGAGCAGCAGGTGCCGGGCGGTCCCGTTGGCGGCTGCCTTGCGGGGGGTGGTGGAGGGCAGCCAGTAGCGCTTGCGCTGGAAGGCGTAGGTGGGCAGGTCCACCCGGTCGGGCGCGGGGTGGCCCGCGTGGTAGCCACTCCAGGAGACGGGCAGGCCGTCCGCGTAGTAGCCGGCGAGCGCGGTGAGGGTGGTCTCGATGGTGGTGTCGCGGCGGCGCAGGCTGGCCAGCCACAGGTGGTCCTCGACCGTGACGCTGCGCCGGGCGAGCGCGGTGAGCCCGGCCTGCGGGCCGACCTCGATCAGGGCGTGCCGGCCGCGTTTGGCGACGGCCCGGATGCCGTCGAGGAAGCGGACGGGCTGGCCGATGTGCCGTACCCAGTAGTCCGGGTCGCCGATCTCGCGGAACCGGGCGAGGCGTCCGGTGACGTTGGAGATGAGGCTGATCTTCGGCTCGTGGAAGGTGATGCCGTCGAGGGCGGCGCGGAAGTCGTCGTAGACCTCGGCCATCAGGGGCGAGTGGAAGGCGTGCGAGACGGTGAGGCGTTCGACGCGGACACCCTGCTCGGTGAAGTGGGCGACCACCTCGTCGAGGGCGGCGGTGGCGCCCGAGATCACCGTCTGGTCGACGGCGTTGATCCCGGCCAGCGCCAGGTCGGCGTGGCCCTCCAGGAGGGGGGCGACCTCGTCGACGGGTGCGGTGATCGCGGCCATGCCGCCCTCGCTGCGTACCGACTGCATCAGCCGGGCGCGGGCCGCGACCAGGGTGACGGCGTCGGACAGGCTGAACAGTCCGGCGACGGCGGCGGCGACGACCTCGCCGATGCTGTGCCCGATCAGCACGTTCGGGCGCACGCCCCAGGCCATCCACTGCTGGGCGAGGGCGTACTCCAGGGTGAACAGGGCGGGCTGGGTGTACTCGGTGCGGTCGATGGCCTCGGGGTCGTCGGCGGTGCCGAGGAGCAGCTCGCGCACGGAGCGGCCGAGGTGTGCGGCGAACAGCCGGTCGCACTCGTCCACGTGGCCGCGGAAGACGGGGAAGGCGGCGTAGAGGGCGGCGCCCATGCCGGCGTACTGGGAGCCCTGGCCGGTGAACATGAACGCGGTCTTGCGGATGCCCGAAGGGCCCTCGTGCTCCTGCTCGGCGGCCCGGTCGAGGAGCTTTTCCAGCGCGGCACGGTCGGCGACGGGTGCGGCGACGCGGTAGGGGTGGTGGGCGCGGGTGGTGTTGGCGCTGTGGCACAGCGAGGCGGTCGAGACGTCCGGCCGGTCCTCCAGCAACCGTCGGTACTGTGCGGCGAGTTCACGCAGCGCGGTGGCGTTCTTCGCGGACAGGGTGAACAGCGGTGCGGCGCCGTCCTCGTCCCGCGGCCGCCCGGCCGGCTCCGGCGCCTGCTCCAGGACCACCGCGCCGATGGTGCCGGCGAACCCGAAGCTGTTGACGACGGCGCGCCTGACGTCCGCCTCCCAGGGCTCGCACGCGGTGGGCACCCGCAGCGGGTACAGGTCCCAGGGGATGCGGCCGGAGGGGGTGGTGAGGTTGATGTGCGGGTAGACCGTGCCGGAGCGCAGCTGGAGCACGGTCTTGATGACGCCGACCATGCCGGAGGCGGGCTCCATGTGGCCCAGGTTGGTCTTGGCCGAACCGACCAGCACCGGGCGGTCCTTGGTGTGGGAGTCGACGAACACGTCGCCGATGGCGCCGAACTCGATGGGGTCGCCGAGCGGGGTGCCGGTGCCGTGCGCCTCGACGTACTGGACGTCCTCGGGCGCGAGGTGGGCAGCGGCCAGCGCGCTGCGGATCACCTTCTCCTGGGCAGGGCCGTTGGGCACGGTCAGACCGGCGCTGTCGCCGTCCTGGCCGACGGCGGTGCCGCGCACCAGGGCGAGGATCCGGTCGCCGTCGCGCTCGGCGTCGGAGAGCCGCTTGAGGACGACGAGGCCGCAGCCCTCGGCGCGGGCGTAGCCGTCGGCGGACTCGTCGAAGGTCTTGCACTGCCCGTCCGGGGCGAGCATCTGGGCGTTGGAGAACATCACCGGGATGCGCGGGTGGTGCAGGGCGTTGACGCCGCCGCACAGCGCGATGTCGCTCTCGCCGGCGCGCAGCGCCTGGACCGCGAGGTGCAGGGCGACCAGGGAGGACGAGCAGGCGGTGTCGACGCTCATGCTCGGGCCGCGCCAGCCGAGGAAGTAGGACAGCCGGCCCGAGAGCGGGAACATGGTGATGCCGGAGGCCAGGTGGCCGTCCATCTCCTCGTACGGCAGCGAGTCCAGCTCCAGGGCGTAGTCGATGGAGCTGGCGCCGATGTACACGCCGCCGTTGCCGCGGCGCAGCGGCGCCGGGTCGATGCCCGCGTGCTCCAGGGCCTGCCAGGCGGTCTCCAGGAGCAGCCGCTGCTGGGGGTCCATGTAGCGGGCTTCCTTCGGGGAGATGTTGAAGAAGCCGGCGTCGAAGAGATCGATACGGTCGAGGAATCCGCCGGCCGAGGCGCGGATCTTGCCCTTGTCGTCGGGTCCCTCGGGGGTGAACGCCTCGACGTCCCAGCGGTCCCGGGGTATCGGGCCGATTCCGCTGCGGCCCTCCCGCAGGAAGGCGTCGAACTCGTCGGGCGAGCCGCTGCCGCCGGGGAACCGCAGACCGATTCCGACGATCGCGACCGGCTCGGGCGCCTGCTCTGATTCCGTACGCGGCATGGAACGACTCCTCAAGCTTCCTGGATGGCCTGGGTCAGGTGGTCCACGAGGTGGGTGATCGTCGGCTCGTTGAAGAGCACGTTGACGTTGATCGACAGATCGAGGAGCTGCTCCAGGCTCTGCCGTATCTCGGTCAGTCGCAGCGACGTGAGTCCGAGATCGAAATAGCTGACGTCGAGCGGAAGATCCTCGGAATCGTCCATGAGGAGAATGACCTTGAATTTCTCCAGGACGATTGTCTCGATCTCTTCAGCGAGTTCGCTGCGCGGCAGGTCGCGCAGCCGCTCGATGGTGCTGTCGACAGGTGACATGCCGTCATGCAAGCAGCGCCGGCTGACGCCCCGCTGACGACCGCGGGCCCGCCGGGTTGGCCGGATCGAGCCGGTCAGTCACGTGTCAGCGCGGGGTCAGATTCCGCTGCCAGGCTCGCATTGCTTCAAGAAATCCACACGCCATATCCGAAAGGCTGAAGATGCTTCGCGAAGCCGCGCAGGAGGAGAGTGCTGAGGCACCTTCCGGATTGAAGAGTTACGACCTCTACATCGCGGGCAAGGACGTCGCCGGAGACGGCTGGGTCTACACCGTCAGCGGGCGCTCCCTGCTGGAAGACGTGTTCACCAGCGTGAGCCTGAAGCGCTCCCTCGAACAGGACCCGGAGTCCGAGGCGGCCCAGCACCCCTACGTCGTCGGGCGCTGCGCGATCGCGGACGACTCCGCCATCGACCTGGCCACCCAGGCGGCCGCCGCGGCCGCCCCCGACTGGGCCGCCGTCCCGCTGGAGCGGCGGATGCAGCTGGGCACCCGCTTCCGCGAGGAACTCATCGCGCACCAGGACGAGTTCCTGGAGATGCTGGTCGCCGAGTCCCACCCGGTCAAGCTCGCCCGCTGGGAGCTGAGCTGCCTGCTGCAGATCTACGCCCCCGGCTCCCTGCGCTGGTACGTGAAGCAGATGCAGGTCGAGAAGGAGTACAACGGGCGCAAGCTGATCCTGCAGCGCCAGCCGGACGGTGTGGTCGCCTTCAACCCGCCGCAGAACGCCCCGCTGCCGAGCGCCGCCCTGTGCGTGCTGGCCCTCATGGCGGGCAACGCCGTGGTGGTGCGGGCGCCGCGCAGTATCGCGCTGTCCACCATGTGGCTGCTGCGGGACATCGTCGCGCCGCTGCTGGAGGAGGCCGACGCGCCGGCCGGAGTGCTCAACGCGGTGTGCTCCAACCCCAAGCAGACCATGGACCGCTGGATCGCCGACCCGCTGATCAACGACATCTTCTACATCGGCGGCAGCCAGGAGGGCCTGCGCTTCGAGCAGCAGTGCGTGGCGCACGGCAAGAAGCCGATCCTCGAACTCGCCGGCAACGACGGCATCGTGGTGTGGAAGGACGCCGACGTGAAGTGGGCGGCCGAGGCCATCACGGAGGCCTTCTACGGCTCCGGTCAGATCTGCATGGTCCCCAACTACGTACTGGTGCACCCGGAGATCGCCGACGCGCTGATCGCCGAGGTGAAGGAGCAGGTCAAGGGCATCAAGCCGGGCCTGCCCGAGGAGGAGGACGTCCTGCTGTCGCCGGTGAGGCGCAGCGAGCGCTTCTTCCGGCTGCTGCGCCAGGCACTGGACAACGGCGCCGAGCTGGTCACCGGCGGCAACCGCACCGAGGTCGACGGCACCGTGTCGGAGACGGGTGTGTTCCTGCAGCCGACGGTGGTGCGGGTGGACGGCCTGGACCGGGCGCGGACCTACGACGTGGTCCGTGAG
This sequence comes from Streptomyces sp. NPDC107581, assembly GCF_055657175.1. NCBI lineage: Bacteria > Bacillati > Actinomycetota > Actinomycetes > Kitasatosporales > Streptomycetaceae > Streptomyces > Streptomyces sp. NPDC107581. The sequence continues at coordinate 65,659 of NZ_JBVKBH010000016.1, read as the reverse complement.
GAGACGTTCTTCCCGCTGGTCCCGATCGTGATCGCCGAACGCGACAACGACGACGCCCTGCTCGAGGCCTTCCTGCAGTTCGTCAACAGCAACGACTACGGGCTGCGCAACTCCCTGTGGTCGCGCTCCGACCACGTCATCGAGACCTTCGTGCGCCGTGTGGTCAACGGCGGTCTGCTCAAGGTCAACGACTCCCACATCGGCTTCCTGCCGTACCTGCCCAGCCACGGCGGCACCGGCCGCACCGGCGGCGCGTTCGGCGAGGCCAACTACCCGATGCTCAAGACCTCTCACATCCAGGGAGTCAGCATCGCCCGCGACGTGAGCCCGTACGACGCGGTCTTCGGCGCCTGACAGCAGGTTTCGACGTCTTCCGGAGGTTTCCCGTGCGTTCCCTCGATGCTGCCCGGACCGTCTGCGAGCGGTTCCACCCCGGACTGCTCAAGGAGCTGGACCAGATTCCGTACGCCGAGCGGGAGCGGCCCGGCAGCCCCGTGCTCGACCTGTTCCGCATCCACGGCGGGGTCGGCCTGCTCATACCCGAGAGCTACGGCGGCCACGGCGCCGCCCCGCTGGAGGCGCTGCGGGTGCAGCTGGCCCTCGGCGCGCTGTCGCCGTCGCTGGTCGCGGCCGTGTCCATGCACCACTTCACCGCCGCCATGCTGTACTCGCTGGCCGTCAAGGCGGGCCGGCTCACCGACGCGCAGACCGAACTGCTGCACCGGATCGTGCCCGAGCAGCAGGTGATGGCCTCCGGCTGGGCCGAGGGCCGTACCGCGCAGAACATCCTGAAGCCGGCCGTGACCGCACGCCCGGTGGAGGGCGGTTTCCTGCTGTCCGGGGCGAAGAAGCCGTGCAGCCTGTCCCGTTCGATGAGCCTGCTCACCGCGTCGATCGCCATCCACGGCGAGGACGGCGGGGAGCCGGAGCTGGCGCTGGCGCTGGTCCCGGCCGAGGCGCCCGGCATGTCCGTGCACCCCTTCTGGGGCAATGACCTGCTGGCCGGCGCCGAGAGCGACGAGGTGCGCCTGGAGGACGTGTTCGTCCCGGCGGAGATGGTCGTGCGGGCCGGCGCCGACGACCCGACGCGCCTGGACGACCTGCAGTCGGCCGGGTTCGTGTGGTTCGAGATGCTGATCTCCGCCGGGTACGCGGGTTCCGCCGCGGCGCTGGTGGAGCAGGTGCTGGAGCGGCAGCGGGGCGGTGTCCAGGAGCGGGCCGCGCTCGCCGTCGACATGGAGGCCGCCCTCTCCCTGCTGGAGGGCGTGGCCCGCGGCACCGGCCGGGAGCCGGGCGACGAGGAGTCGGTGGCCCGGGTGCTGGTCGCCCGGTACGCGGTGCAGAACGCGCTGCCGGACATCGTCGGACGGGCCCTCGAACTGCTCGGCGGTCTGGACTTCATCAGCAACTCGGCGAGTGCGCAGGCCGCCGCGGCGACGCGTGCGCTGGCCTTCCACCCGCCGTCCCGCATCGCTGCCGCCGAGCCGCTTCTCGCGTATTTCGGCGGGGGGCCGCTGGTCCTGGCGTGAGCGCCCCGCGGTGGGGCGACTGCGGGCCGTCCGTGGCCGGTCACGCCCGCGCGGCGGAGCCGCACACCGACACAGCCCCGCGTCCCTTCGGGGCGCCGTACCGCACCGGCGCCGCCGGCCGCCCGGCCGAGACCCGCCCCACCCACATCCCTTGGAGTGAGCGACAAGTGACGACCATCCAGGAATCCCCCCACGCGCCGGCGGCGTCGGCCGCCGCCTACGAGGCGGAGATCCTCAGTCTGTACCGGGCCCACCTCAGCAAGGGCCGGGCCACGCTCGCCGAGCTGTTCGGCAGCCACATGGAGGTGGCGTCCGAGGGCGCCTGGCTCACCACCAGCGACGGTGAGCGCTTCCTGAACGCCGGCGGCTACGGCGTGTTCATCATGGGCGCCCGCCACCCGATCGTCATGGAGGAGGTGGAGCGCCAGCTGCGCACCCACCCCACGGCGACCCGCATCCTCCTGGAGCCGACGGTGGCCCGCGCCGCCGAGGCACTGGTGTCGGTGCTGCCGCCCGGACTGGACCGTGTGCACTTCGCGCTCTCCGGCGCGGAGGCGGTGGAGACCGGTCTGAAGCTGGCCCGCGCGGGCGGCTTCAAGCGGACCGTCTCGATGCGCGGCGGCTACCACGGCAAGACGCTGGGTGCCCTGTCGGCGACGGCGAAGGACGTCTACCAGGCGCCGTTCCGCCCGCTCGTCCCGGACTTCCTGCACCTGCCGTTCGGTGACGCCGACGCCCTGGAGGCCGAGCTGAGGGCGCACCCCGGCGAGGTGTGCGTGATCCTGGAGCCGGTGCAGGGCGAGGGCGGTGTGATCATCCCGCCGAAGGGCTACCTCAAGCGGGTCGAGGAACTGGTCCGCGAGTACGAGGGCTTCCTGATCCTCGACGAGGTGCAGTCCGGCTTCGGGCGGCTCGGCGAGTGGTGGGGAGCGGACGTCGAGGGCGTCGTCCCTGACGTCCTGCTGGCCGGCAAGGCGCTCGGCGGCGGCGTGATGCCGGTGTCGGCGGCCGTCGCCACCCGCAAGGCCTTCCGCCCCTTCGACAAGGACCCGTACGTCCACACCGCCACCTTCTCCGGGCAGCCGGTGCTGATGGCCGCGGTGCAGGGCGCGATCCGGGCCGTCAAGGAGGAGCGCCTGGTCACCCGGGCGATGGACCTCGGTGCCCGGCTGCTGCCGCGGATCGCGGAGGTCGCCCACCGCAACATTCCCGAGCTGGTCGTGGACGTGCGCGGCCGGGGCCTGCTCATCGGCGTGGAGCTCGTGGAGGCCGGCCTGGCCGGCGAGCTGCTGATCGAACTGTTCAACCACGGCGTGGTCGCCAACCACTCCATGAACGGCAGCTCGGTGGTGCGGTTCACCCCGCCCGCCGTGCTGGACGACACCGACGTGGATTTCCTCGTCAACTCCTTCGACCTGGCCACTCGCGACCTGATCAAGGGCGCGGCCAAGATGCCGGAAGGCGGTAACTGATCGTGCGGCACGTCGAACTCGATGCCCTGATACCCGCGGAGCAGGCCGAAACGGTCCTGCACGCCGTACGGCGCTGGGAGAAGTACCCGGACCTGGCGCCCCACGTCAACGCGACCACGGTGCACGCCACCTACCCCGACCCCAAGGCCTCCTCCAGCTGGGAGCTGCACTTCCGCAGCGGCCTGCTGCGCTGGACCGAGGACGACGAGATCCTCCCCGAGAGCGGACAGATCCGCTTCGAGCAGTCCGACGGCGACTTCGACTCCTTCACCGGCACCTGGTCCGTCCAGCAGGCCGGGGACGACGTCACCGTCCGCTTCGACGCCGACTTCGACTTCGGCATCCCGAGCCTGGAGGGCATCCTCGACCCGATCGCCGAGCGGGTCATCAAGGAGACCGTCGCCTGGGCGCTGACCGGGCTGTACCCGGCCGTGCGCATCCAGGGCGGCATCGAACTCACCCAGCCCGCCGCGGTCGGCGCCTAGCAATCTGCCGAGGAGCTGACCATGGACCAGGCGAACCCGTTCGAGACACCGCGCACCTACTCGCTGCACCGCGCCGAGTACCTGGTGGGCCTCGCCGTCACCACCGGCCTGATCGCCTACCACTTCGGCGACATCCGCTGGCTGCCGGCGATCGGGCTGTTTCTCTACATCGACCTGATCGGCTACATCCCCGGCGCGATCGCGTTCCGCAAGAGCGGCGGCCGGCCGATCCACAAGGCGTACTACGTCCTGTACAACACCATGCACAGCCTCATCACGCAGGGCGCGGTGGCCGCGCTGTGGTGCTGGCTGGTCAAGCCCGAGTGGGCGCTGCTGGTGCTGCCGTTCCATCTGTTCGGCGACCGCGGCCTGTTCGGCAACTTCATGAAGTCCTTCGCCCTGCCCTTCGAACCGGTGCGCCAGGAGGGCTATCTGCGGCTCCTCGACGATCTGGGCCTGCCCCATCCGAAGCCGGTCGGGCACGCGATGGACCCGGTGCCGGTCGGACACGTCACGGCGCGGCCGGTGGTGCGGGAGACGGAGGCCGTGCGATGACCACCGCGACCGATGTCCGACGGGCGGTCCGGCAGGACCCGGCCGATCGCCGCCGGGCCCTGTACCACCTGGCCTCCCCGGTGTCGGTGCTCACCACCGGCCCCGAGCAGCGGATGCACGGCACGACCGCGAGCACGGTCACCCTGGTCTCGCGCTCGCCGCTGCTGGTCGGTGTGGTGCTGCGGGCGGGCTCGTCCTTCGCCCGGCTGGCCGCCGCCGAGGGGCGGTTCGCGATCAACGTGCTCGGCGACGACCAGGCCGACGTGGCCCGGCGGTTCGCGGACAGCTCCCGCCCCGACGGCGACGCGGCCTTCGCGGGCCTGGCCTGGACGGCGGACCGGTATGCGCACGCCCCGCTGATCGCGGGCGCGCTCGCCCACTACGTCTGCCGGTTCCACTCCGCGCAGACGGCGGGCGACAGCGAGCTGCTGCTCGGCCATGTCGTCCGCGCCACCGCCGACAACGGACGGCTCCCCCTGTTCAGTTACGCCGGCGGGCTGTTCGCCGGCTCCCTGCGCCCGGCGAAGGAGGCCGCCGCATCATGACCGCACCCGTTGCTCCTGAGGCGGACTGGGACAAGGCACCCGGTCTGCTGGACGGCGCCAAGGAACTCACCCTCGGCCCCGAGGAGTGCGACCTCGCCTACTGGATCACCTCGGTGGCCCAGGGCACGCTGCGCGACCGCGGGGTGACCGGCCACCACGAGAGCGCGATCACCCCGGACTTCCTGAAGGCACCCGGCCCGCTGCGCCAGGCGCTGGTGCTGGAGTTCGGCTTCCGGGCACTGGCGGAGGAGCTGGCCACCCGGCTGCTCGGGCACTACGTGTCCATCGCGCCCGGCATCCCGCAGATGGAGTTCTACGCCACCCAGCTGATCGACGAGGCCCGGCACGCCCGGGTCTTCCGCCAGCACCTGGTGGAGCTGGGCGTCCCGGCGAGCACGCTGCTGAAGGACATCGAGGACATGGCCCGGGACTACCGCAAGCGGGTCCTCGACCCGGTGGTGGACTTCACCCTGGACATCGTGCGCGACCAGGCCGACTTCCCCGGCGGCGTCGCCGTGTTCGCCATCATCATCGAGGGCGTGCTGGCCCCGGCCGCCGAGCTGAGCGAGCGCAAGTGGACCCCGCTGTCCCCGGCGACCGGCGAGATCTCGCGCGGCACCGCGATCGACGAGATCCGCCACCTCACGGTGGCCAGCACCATCCTGCGCGACCATGTGATCGAGCACCCGGAGTACAAGCCGCGGCTGCTGGAGATCCTGCGCTCGGGCGTGAAGCTGTGGGACGAGATCCCCGACCGGGAGTTCGTCATCCACCGCGAGGAGCTGTTCCAGGAGGGCATGCTCCAGCACGCGGACAGGATCGGGGACTACGAGATCTGGCCGGGCGTGCGGCTGCTCGACACCACCGCCGAGCAGCGCTACGACATGGCCGAGCAGTGGACCGACGAGATGGCCGAGGTCCGCATGGACTACATGGGCCTGCCCGTCGGGGTCCTCGCCTCGGAGGCCGGCGCATGAGTACCGGGCGGGCCGCGGTCATCACCGGCATCGGGTCGTACGTCCCGCCCAACGTGGTGACCAACGACGACCTGACCGCCCGGCTGGACACCTCCGACGCCTGGATCCGTACGCGCACCGGGATCGCCCAGCGGCACTTCATCTCCCCGGGCACCTCCACCGGCGACCTGGCGGTGGAGGCGGGTCTGCGGGCACTGAAGTCGGCGGGCGAGGAACGGGTCGGGGCGGTGGTGCTGGCCACCACCACCCCGGACCAGCCCTGCCCGGCGACCGCGCCGCAGGTGGCCGCGCGGCTGGGGCTCGGGCAGGTGGCCGCCTTCGACGTGTCGGCCGTCTGCTCCGGTTTCCTGTACGGCCTGGCCTCGGCCACCGGGCTCATCGCGGCCGGGGTCACGGACCGGGTGCTGCTGGTCGCGGCGGACGCGTTCACCACGATCATCAACCCCGACGACCGTTCCACCGCGGTGATCTTCGCGGACGGCGCGGGCGCGGTGGTGCTGCGCGCCGGCTCGGCCGACGAACCCGGGGCCGTCGGTCCGATGGTGCTCGGCAGCGACGGCGAGCTGAGCCATCTGATCGAGGTGCCGGCCGGCGGCTCCCGGCAGCGGTCCACCGACCGGCCGGTCGCCCCGGAGGACCACTACTTCCAGATGGCCGGCCGGGAGACCTACCGGCACGCGGTGGAGCGTATGACCGCCTCGTGCAACCAGGCCGTCGAACGGGCCGGCTGGCAGCTGGACGACGTCGACCGGTTCGCGGCCCACCAGGCCAACGCCCGGATCCTGACGGCCGTTTCGGAACGGCTCGGCATCCCCGCCGAGCGGCAGCTGAGCAATATCGCGCGGGTCGGCAACACCGGAGCCGCCTCGATTCCGCTGCTGCTCTCCGAGGCCACCGCCGAGGGACGGCTCACCGAGGGCCACCGGGTGCTGCTCACCGCGTTCGGCGGAGGCCTTTCGTGGGGCGCGGCCACGGTCGTCTGGCCGGAGCTGCAGACCATTTGACCGACCGTCAGTCACTCATATCGATTCAGCGGTACGCGGCCCGCGTACACCCTCGAAAGGAACCGAGATGCTGGAGCAGCTCAAGGAAATCCTGTCCAACAAGCTCAAGGTGTCGTCCGAGGCGATCACTCCGGAGGCCACCCGGGAGGACATCGAGCTGGACTCGCTGGCCGTGGTGGAGCTGTCACTGCTGCTGAAGTCCGAGCTGGACCTGGACATCAGCGACGACGACCTCCTGGAGGCCGAGACCGTGGCCGACATGGTCCGGCTCATGGAGGAGCGGAGCGCGACGGTCTGATGGCCGGGATGGACATCGCCGTCACCGGGCTCGGCCTGGTCACCCCGGGTGGAATAGGGGTCGGGCCGAGCTGGGCGGCGGTCTGCGACGGCAGGCCGGCCGCCGCCCTCGATCCGGTGCTGGCGAACAACCCTGTGAAGATCTCCTGCCGAGTACCCTCCTTCGATCCCGAGACCCTGCTCAGTGCCAGGCGCGCCCACCGCCTGGACAGGTTCGTGCAGTTCGCGCTGGTCGCCGCGCACGAGGCGGTGGCCGACGCGGGCCTCGACCCGCAGACCTGGGACGGAGCGCGGGTGGGTGTGGTGCTGGGCTGCGCCGACGGCGGTCCGAGCACCGTCGAGGACCAGCACCACGTGCTGCGCGAGCAGGGCGCCGACCGCGTGTCGCCGCTGCTGCTGCCCATGCAGCTGCCGAACATGCTGGCCGGTCAGACGGCCATCGAGTTCGGGGCGACCGGGCCCAACCTGGTGGTGGCGACGGCCTGTGCGTCGGGCGCGACCGCCATCGGGACGGCCCGGGACCTGCTGGCGCTGGGCCGGTGCGACATCGTGCTGGCCGGCGGCAGCGAGGCCATGATCACCCCACTGGTCATGGCCGGGTTCGCGCAGATGGGTGCGCTGTCCGGGCGGCACGACGACCCCTCGTCCGCATCACGACCGTTCGATGTGGACCGGGACGGCTTCGTCGCCGGTGAGGGCGCCGGGATCCTCGTGATGGAGCGGGTCGCGGACGCCCGTGCCCGGGGCGCGCACGTACACGGCCGGATCATCGGGTACGGCGCCACCGCCGATGCCCACCACATGACGTCGCCGCACCCGGACGGCGCCGGCATCGAGGCGGCCGTACGCGCGGCCCTCGCCGATGCGGGCGCGGACCCGGACGATGTGCAGCACGTCAACGCCCATGGGACTTCGACCCCGCTCAACGATCTGTCGGAGGCCCGCATGATCCAGCGGGCGCTGCGCGGGGACCCGCTGGTCACCTCCACGAAGGGAGTCACCGGTCATCTGCTGGGAGCGGCCGGCGCGGTCGAGGCCGCGTTCGCCGTGCTGAGTGTCGAGCACGAAGTCATTCCGCCCACGGCCAACCTGGTCATGCCCGATCCGCGGATCGAGATCAAGCTGGCCCAGACGCTCACCTCCATGCCCATCGATCTGGCACTGAGCAACTCGCTGGGATTCGGCGGGCAGAACACATCACTTGCGATCGCCCCCGCCTGAGCGGCCGCCCGGACGGGCAGTTCCGCGGGTGCGGATCGTCTTCGGCCGGTCGCGCCCGCGCGGCGGAGCCGCACATCGATAGGGCCCCGGGCCCCTTCGTGGGCGGCTGTGCCGCCCGTCCCGGGGTGTTTCGACAGCCGTCCGCCCATCCGGTGCGGGCGGCTGTCTCCCGTTTTCTCCGTCCCTCTCCCCATCTTCCTGAGAATCCCTGGAGTTCCCCATGTCCACCAGCGGTTCCCCGCCCCCGTCCGGCCGGCTCGGTACCGGGCACATCCTCTTCCTCATCGTCGCCGCCGCGGCCCCGCTGTCCGCGATGGTCGGTACCGTCCCGCTCGCGTTCGCCTTCGGTGACGGCGCGGGTGTGCCGGCGGCCTTCCTGTTCGCCGGGGTCACCCTGCTGTGCTTCTCGGTCGGGTATGCGGTCAGTGCCCGTCGCACCGGCGGCTCCGGCGGCTTCTACGCCTCCGTCGCCGACGGGCTCGGCCGGCCGCCCGCGGTCGCGGCCGGGTACGTCGCCCTGCTCTCCTACAACTGCGCGACCATCGGCCTTGCGGGCGCGCTCGGCTACTTCACCCAACTGGTGCTGGCGGCCCATGGGCTGACGGTGTCCTGGGAGTGGTGCGCGGCGGTCGGGCTGGTCCTGACGGCCGTGCTCGGGTACCGGGAGATCGCCCTCAGCGCCCGGGTGCTGGCCCTGCTGATGCTCGGCGAGATCGGTGTGCTGGCCGCCCTGGACGTGGCGATCCTCGCCCGGCACGGCGTGCACGCGCTGCCCACCGCCTCCTTCTCCCCGCACGTCGCGGTCGGGCACGGCGCCGGCGTCTCGCTGATGTTCGCGTTCGTGTCCTTCATCGGCTTCGAGTCGGCCGCCCTGTACGGCAAGGAGGCGAAGGACCCGCGGCGCAGCGTGCCGCGCGCCACCTACGCGGCCGTCGTCCTGATCGCCGGCTTCTACGCCCTGACCAGCTGGCTGGCGGTGGGTGCGGTCGGCAGCGACCGGGTGCGCGAGGTCGCGGGCAAGCAGATGGGCGACCTGTTCTTCGTCCTCGGCGACGACTTCCTCGGCAAGGCGGGCAGCACGGGGCTGCAGATCCTGCTCTGCACCAGCCTGTTCGCGGCGACGCTGGCCCTGCACAGCGCCGCCAACCGCTATGCGCAGGTCCTCGCCGAGGACGGTCTGCTGCCCGGTGCGCTGGCCGCCGAGCACCCCCGGCACCGCTCCCCGCACCGGGCCAGCCTCGCGCAGAGCGCGCTGACCGCGGTGGTCGTGGGCGGGTTCGCCGTCGCCGGTCTCGACCCGTACGCCGATCTGACCACCAGCATGCTCGGCCTCGGCACCCTGGGCATCGTCGCCCTGCAGGCGCTGGCCGCGCTGTCCGTGCTCGGGCTGCGGCTGCGCGGCGAGGGCCACGGGCACTGGTGGCGGGACACCGTGGCCCCGCTGCTGGGCTTCGCGGGACTCGCCGCCTCCGTCTGGCTGGTGGTCGGCAACTTCGACATGCTCACCGGCTCCCCGTCCCGGGTGATCGCCGCCCTGCCCTGGCTGCTGGTGCTGGTCGCCCTGGGCGGCCTGCTGTACGCCGCCCGGCTGCGCTCGGCCCGGCCGGTGCGCTACCGCCTGCTCGGCACCCGGCACACCGCCGTGCCGGACGTGCCGCCCGCCGCCCCCGTCCTGTCAGGAGACCGCCATGCATGACGCCCAGCAGCTGATCGAGGAAGGTCCGGACGCCGTACGGCGTCTGGCGCGCCGCCGCTACACCCTGGACCTGGACGCCCTGACGGCCGCTCTGCGCGCCCGCTCGGCCACGCAGGGGGAAGTCACCCGGCTGCGCACCGAGCTGAACCGCACCGCCAAGGCCCGTCGTTCCGGTCCGCCCACCGAGGCGGAGAAGGAGGCCGCCCGCGCGCTGCGCGCCGAGGTGCAGCAGGCGGAGGCCGCCGCCCGCACGGCCGCCGGGGAGCTGACCGACCTGCTGCTCGGCATCCCCAACCTGCCGCTGGACGCCGTTCCGGACGGCGACTCGGAGAAGGAGGCGGTGGAGGTACGGCGCGGGGGTCCGGCGCCGCGTCCGGCGGACGGGGCCCGGCACCACGCCGAGATCGGTGAGGCGCTCGGCATCCTGGACTCCCCCGCGGCGGCCCGGCTCTCCGGCGCCCGGTTCAGCGTCGCGCACGGTGCCGGGGCCCGGCTGGAGCGGGCCCTCGGCGACTTCTTCCTGGATCTGCACACCCGCGAGCACGGCTACACCGAGCAGTCGGTGCCGTTCCTGGTCGGCCGGGACACCATGACCGGCACCGGGCAGCTGCCCAAGTTCGAGGAGGACCTGTTCCGCACCCAGGTCGGCGACCGGGAGCTGTTCCTGATCCCGACGGCCGAGGTGCCGCTGACCAACCTGGTGGCCGGGCAGCTCCTGGACGCGCGCACCCTGCCGTATGCGTTCACCGCCCGCACGCCCTGCTTCCGCGCCGAGGCGGGGGCGTACGGCCGGGACACCCGGGGCGTGCTCAGGCTGCACCAGTTCGAGAAGGTGGAGCTGGTGCGGATCTGTGCTCCCGAGGCGGCCCAGGAGCAGCTGGAGCTGATGGTCGTGCACGCCGAGGAGTGTCTGCGCCGGCTCGGACTGTCCTTCCGCACCGTGCTGCTGCCGGCGGGCGACATGGGCTTCTCGGCGCGGATGACGTACGACATCGAGGTGTGGCTGCCCGGCGGCGGCTCCTACCGGGAGATCTCCTCGGTGTCGGACTGCGGCACCTTCCAGGCCCGTCGCGCCGACATCCGGGTCAAGGGGGCGAACGGCCGCAAGACGCCGGCGGCCACCCTGAACGGCTCGGCGCTCCCGATCGGCCGGACGGTGGCCGCGCTGCTGGAGCAGGGTGTCCAGGACGACGGTTCGGTGCTGCTGCCCGACGCTCTGGTCCCGTACACCGGGTTCCGGCGGATCCTGCCGGGCGGGGCGACCGAGTGACACACGGCGAAGGGGGCGGGGGGGAGGGACGGGGGCGCCTCCCCTACCACGGAATGCGGGGGGACTTCAGTGAGGAGGGGGCAGCGAATGCCGGAGTGACGACGACACCGAA
>NZ_JBVKBH010000016.1:0-54486 GCF_055657175.1 Streptomyces sp. NPDC107581 | reverse complement strand
GGACTCCGCGGGGGGGGGACAAGGGCGAAACAACGGAGGGGGGGGGGGGGGGTGGGTTCTCCCCCCCCCCCCCCCCGCCCCCTTCGCCGTGGGGTCAGGCGCCCATCATGTGCACCCCGCCGTCCACGTGGACGATCTCGCCCGTGGTGCGCGGGAAGAAGTCCGACAGCAGGGCGACCACCCCGCGGGCGGCGGGGTCCGGGTCGGTGAGGTCCCAGCCGGCCGGGGCCCGGTCGGTGGTCCAGACGTCGGCCAGGCCGGCGAAGCCCGGGATGGACTTGGCGGCCATGGAGCGCAGCGGTCCGGCCGCGACCAGGTTGCAGCGGATGCCGCGGCCGCCCAGGTCGCGGGCCAGATAGCGGCTGGTGGACTCCAGGGCGGCCTTGGCCACGCCCATCCAGTCGTAGTGCGGCCAGGCGACGGCCGCGTCGAAGGTGAGTCCGACGACCGAGCCGCCGCGCCGCTCCAGCAGCGGCAGGCAGGCGGTGGTCAGCGACTTCAGGGAGTACGCCGAGACGTGCACGGCCGTCGACACGTCGTCCCAGGTGCCGTCCAGGAAGGAGAAGGCGCCCTGGGGGCCGTAGGCGATGGAGTGCACGACGCCGTCCAGGGAGTCGACGTGTTCGCCGATCCGCTCGGCGAGGCTGTCCAGGTGGCCCTGGTCGGTGACGTCCAGCTCGATCACCGGGGCCGGCTTGGGCAGCCGGGAGGCGAAGCGCTCGATGAGGGTCAGCCGTCCGAAGCCGGTCAGCAGCACCTCGGCGCCCTCCTCCTGGGCGATCCGGGCCGTGTGGAAGGCGATGGAGGCGTCCGTGACGACCCCGGTGACCAGGATCCGCTTGCCGGCGAGGATGCCGCTCATGCCACCGACACCCCCTTCGGCAGCGCGCTCACCAGCGGGGAGTCATGGTCCTGGGGGCCGAGGGAGCTGCCGCCGCCGGGCGCTCCGAGCTTCTCGAAGAAGGCGGCGTTGGAGGAGGCGTGGTCCTCGCCCCACTCCTCGGGCAGGTCGTCCTGGAAGTAGATGGCGTCGACCGGGCACACCGGTTCACAGGCGCCGCAGTCCACGCATTCGTCGGGATGGATGTACAGGGCGCGGCGGCCCTCGTAGATGCAGTCCACGGGGCACTCGTCGATACAGGAACGGTCCTTGATGTCGACGCAGGGCAGTCCGATGACGTAGGCCATGCTCAACTCCTGAGGGAGACGGGGCTGTTCACTTGACCGGGGTGCCGGTGGTGCGCTCGCCGAGCGTCAGCACGGTGACGGCGAGGACGCCCATGCAGGCGGCGATGACGCCGAACAGGGCGCCGGGGCCGTGCGCGTCCAGGACCGGCAGCAGGACGAACGGCAGTGCGGCGGCGCTGAGTTTGGACAGCGAGTAGGCCGCGCCGGAGGCGGTGGCGCGGATCGCGGTGGGGTACTGCTCGGACAGGTAGACGTGCGAGACGCTGGAGAAGACGTTGCTGCACAGCGTGTAGGCGAACCCGCAGGTCACGATCTGGACGGCCGAGCCCGCGTAGGCGAAGCCGAGTCCGGCCGCGACCATCGCGGCCGCCGAGAGGGCGATCAGGGTGCGCCGCTCGACGCGGTCCACGACGGGCAGGGCGAGCGCGGAGCCCACCGGGTAGCCGATGAAGGACAGCGCGGTGAAGCCGAGGCCGGCGACGATGCCGTAGCCCTTGGCCGCGACGATCTGCGGGGCGAGCGTGCCGAAGCCGTAGTAGCCGACGACCGAGAGCACGCAGAACAGCCAGAGCACGAGGGTGCGGCGGAGCATTCCGGGGCCGACCACGTCCCGCAGCCGGGAGGGGGCCGTGACCGGGTCCGGGCCGGCCGGCGCGGGCGGCTCCAGCGGCAGTCCGCGGCCCGCCGCCTCCGCCTCCATCCGCGACACCAGCCGCTCGGCCTGCGCGGTCCGGCCGGTCGCCGCCAGCCAGCGCGGGGACTCGATCAGCTGGCGGCGCAGCACCCAGACGACGGCCGAGCCGAGCGCGCCGAGCACGAACAGCCAGCGCCAGCCGGCCACGCCCAGCGGCGTCAGCGGGACCAGCCACAGCGCGGCGAAGCCCACCGCGGGCACTCCGCAGAAGGCGAGGGTGTAGGCCCAGGCGATGAACCGGCCGCGCTTCTTGGCGGGCAGCACATCGGCCAGGTAGCAGTCGGACAGGGCCTGTTCGGCGCCGATGCCGATCCCGGCGAGGAAGCGGGTGGCGATCAGCCAGCCGGCGTTCGGGGAGAAGGCGCCGAGCAGGGAGAAGACCGAGTAGATGGCGAGGTTGATCAGGAAGGCCCGGCGCCGGCCGAACCGGTCGGCGATCCGGCCGAGCGTCAGGGATCCGATGAACTGGCCGACGAACACGGAGGCCAGGACGAGCTTGAGCGAGGTGGCGCCGAAGCCGAAGTCGCTCTGCAGCACCTTGCCGATGGTGCCCGACAGGTTGTTCTCGAAGGTGTCGAAGAACAGGCCGACGCCGATGACCGCGGTGAGTCTGCGGTGCAGGGGAGTGATCGGCATGCGGTCCAGGCGGACCCCGATCGGGGCGGGAGCGGTGACTCCGCCCGTCGCCGCGGTGGTCTGGGACATGGGGCTGGCTCCTTCGGTACTCCTGGGGACTGTTCGTACGCCGCTCCCGGGAAGGAACCGCCCGGGCCGCCGACGGGCCCGGGCGTGCGGCCCGGGGGCCGGGGTGTGGGGGGTGTGGGTGTGGGGGTGTGGGGGGTCAGCGGGCGGGTGGGGATCGGGCGGGGGACGGGTGGGATCAGGCCGCTTCCATGGCCCGGCGCCTGATCTGCTCCTCCACGTCACCGCGCCGCACCGGCGCGCTGACCTCGTGCAGGTAGGAGGCGACCTCGCGGTACGACGCCCAGAAGCCGACCTCGTGGTACGGCACCCCGCGCTCGGCGCAGTACTCCATGGTCAGCTCCCGGGCACGCCCCAGGTTCTTCTGCGGCATCGCCGGGAACAGGTGGTGCTCGACCTGGTAGTTGAGACCGCCGTAGAGGAAGTCGACCAGCAGGTTGGGGCGGATGTTGCGGGAGGTGAGGACCTGGCGCTCCAGCCAGTCCAGGGTCTCCTCCTCGCCGTCGCGGATCTGCATGCCCTTGTGGTTCGGGGCGAAGATCATCCCGAAGTACACGCCGAGCGCGGCGTGCTGGACCAGGATGAAGGCGACCGCGAGTGCCGGGGACAGGAGGGTGAAGACGAGGGTCAGATAGACGGCGGCGCGCAGCAGGATCAGGAACGTCTCCAGCGCGGGCCGCTTGGTCTTGCCCTGGGCGATCGACAGGACCGCCGTCTTCAGCATCTTGAAGCCCTCGAGGACCAGCAGCACGAAGAACAGCACGCTCTGGTAGCGCACGACGAGCTTCTGGGTGCCCTTGCGGGTCGGGTACTGCTTGATGTCGAAGATGGCGGTGCGCCGGCCGATGTCCGGGTCCATGTCCAGGTGGTTGGGGTTGCTGTGGTGCCGGTTGTGGTGGTTGACCCACCAGCCGTAGCTGACCCCGTTGACCAGGTTGGCGTGGACGTAGCCGACCGCGGAGGCGGCCTTCTTGCTGCGGAACATCGCCTTGTGGCCGGCGTCGTGCCACATGAACGCCGACTGCCCGCCGCACAGCCCCATCCACAGGGCCGTCAGGAGCTGCCACCAGGAGTCGCCCAGCTCGAAGAAGGCTGCGAAGCCGATCAGCAGCAGGGTGGTGTTGAGGGCCAGCCTGCCCACGTAGTACCGCGGGTTCAGGTCGAGGAGGCCCTCGGCCTTGACCCGTTTGAGCAGTTCGGCGAAGGTCGCCGAGGCACCGGTGCGCTGTCCGGCGCCGGCCCCTCCGCCGGTGGCCGGAGCCCCGGCTTCTTGTATGTGCGGACGCTGCATGTGCTGCTCTCCTTGGGAGACGTGCCCGGATCGGGCGGCGGCGCCGCTGCCCCGCGGACCTGCGGGCGCCGCGAGTCGACAAGGCTCCCGCGTGCGGTCACCGTCGCGGGCGGGGTCCGCCCGGCGGACCCGGGCGACGGGAGCACAGTGCGGTGCTTCCGGGCCCGGACCGCCGGGCGAACGTGTGTCCAGCGTTCCGTGGAGCGCTGATGTGACACTGATGCCGTTCTGATCGGGTGTGCGGTGCGCTGTCCATGGCTCGTTCGCCTGCGGCGGCGCGCCCCACGGCTCACGCGCGGCGGCTCAGGCGGCCGCCGCGCCGCGCAGCCGCTCGTCGAGGGCGCGCACGACCGTGTCGGCGGCCTCGGCCACCGCCTCGTCGTCGGGTGCGCCGATGACGGCCATCAGCTGCTCGACCATGGCGTGCTGGAGTTCTTCGGTGGACTGGCTCATGTCGTCCTCTCCTGTCGGTGTCGGAGGGTCAGAAGGCGTTGCAGGCACGGAAGATGTGCGCGAAGCCGGGCAGCGAGGCCTGCGGTCCGTCGAACGCGACGTACTCGGGGATCAGCAGGTCGGGGGCCCACTTGTGCTTGTACGACAGCTGCGTCTGCGCCGGGTACAGGGCGGCGCCCTCGGCCCACAGGGCGTGCATCAGCCACTGGAACGCGGGGCTGTGGCCGTCGAGTTCGTGGCTCGCGTCCAGGCCGGTGAACGGCGTGAACCCGAAGTGCAGCCATGCGACGCCCTCGGCCCGGAACACCTCGATGGCGTGCGCGTTGATGGCCTCCATCAGGCCCGGGGAGCCCTCGGGGATGCGGCGGCTGAGGTCGTGCATCCAGCCGGCCCGGCTGCCGTAGACCGGCGAGTAGGAGATGTACGCCACCGGTGCGCCGTCGATGGTGCCGACGAAGAGCCGGCGGTGGGCCTGGGCCGCGCCGCCGATCTGGCCGACGAGGAACTCCAGTTGCTGGGCGCCGCCCTTGGAGCCGAGCCAGGCGCGGTCGATGGTGGCGATGGCGTCCTGCACGTCGGACGCGTCGGCCTCCTGGATCACGAGGCCGTTGCGCAGGGCGCGGGAGATCTTGTTGCGCAGCTGCATGAACTTGGTGCCGCGCAGGGTGAACTCGGCGAGGCTCACCGCCCAGGAGGCGCCGACCTGGTTGACGGTGAAGCCGAGCCCGGCGTAGCGCTCGGCGTCGGCGCGCTGGAGCTGGACGCCGACCAGGGTGAGGCCCTCGTCGCGGACATGGCTGCGGAAGGCGTCGAGGAGGGTGCCGTAGTCCTGCTCGGCGGCGAAGGGACCGCCGAACTGCACGGCGTAGCGGCCGGTGCGGCGGTAGACGATGACACCGTCCGCGCCCGGGACGGTGAACGTACTGTTTCCGCTGTTGAGCGTCAGGAACGAACTCGGGTTCTCGCTTGCCGTATGCGTGCGTACGGCGTCGAGAACCTGGCTGTCCGTGACGGTTTCGGTGGTGGTCGCGGTCATTTGCGTACCCCTTTCGGGAGCGTTTCCCATCGAAGGGAGTACAGCACCGAGTGGACGTCCGGGAAAAGGGCCGAAAGAAATTCATTGCCTGCGTCAGAAGCGTGTCAGCATTCCGTCAGCGGACGCTGCCACTGTGGTTCCCGTGAACGGCACGGAAAACCCGGAGCCGGGATCGGGGAGAGGTGCCCGGAGTGGCTGATCGGGGACCATGAGCGCGCCTCAAGGTCGGGCCGGCAACGGCCTGCGCAGGTTCAAATCCTGCCCTCTCCGCCACCGGCGGCATCACGGCCGGAGCACTGTCGGACCGGAATTCCGTGCGCGGTGATCCTGTATTCACCGGCCCACCGCACGGAATGCACCATCCCACACCGGTACTGCGCCGAACGCGGCACAGGACCGGATTCCCAGGAACCGCCGGCCGCCCCCCGTCCCGGCGGAGCAACCGCCCCGGCGGGCCGTTGAGGAGTAGAGGCCCGCCGGGGCGCGGCGCGTTCGGTCACCTTTCTTTCACCGCAGCGCAACCCCAGAAAGAAACATCTCACCAAGGAACGGCCACCAAGGGGGGAATACATGCTGAGGTTCAGCATTCTCGGGGCACTTCAGATACACACCGGGGCCGGCCCGGCGGACATCTCCGGCGATCTGCAGCGCACCCTGGTGCAGACGCTGCTGGTCAGCGAGGGACAGCCGGTGTCCGGGGAGAGCCTGGCCGAGGAGATGTGGGGGGACGCCGTCCCCGACCGCCAGGCCAACGCGCTCCAGGCCCACGTCAGCCGATTACGCCGCCGGCTGCGCGAGCTGGAGCCGGAGCGGCCGGCCTCCCGGCTGACCATCCACCCCTCCGGCTACCGGCTCGGTGTGGGCGAGGGCGAGCTGGACGCGGCCGAGTTCATCCGGGCGGTGCGGCTCGCCGAGTCCGCCGGCCCCGATGACGCGGCCCGTACCGCGGGGCTGCTGCGCGGGGCGCTCGCGATGTGGCGCGGTCCGGTCTTCGGCGGGTTCGCGGCCAGCACCCTGTGCCAGCTGGCGGGTGCCCGCTTCGAGGAGTACCGGATGCGGGCCATGGAGCTGCGCTTCGACGCCGAACTGCGGCTCGGCCGGCACGCCCCGGTCCTCGCCGAGCTGGCCGAGGCACACACCAACCACCCTCTGCGGGAACGGTTCTGCGAGCAGCTGATGATCGCCCTGTACTGCTCCGGACGGCAGGCCGACGCCCTCGACGTGTTCCGCCGGATGCGCCGCCACCTCGACGAGGAGCTGGGCATCCAGCCCTCCCCGGCCCTGCGCCGGATCGAGAGCGCGATCCTCTCCCACGACCCGGCGCTCACCGGCGACCTCCGCCTCCAGCCCGTCTGACGGGCGGCGGGGCCGGTCCGCGTAAGCGGTCCGTCAGTCCCCGGTCAGCCCGCCCTGGCACGCTCGACGGGCCAGTGGAAGCCGGCAGGCCGGTGCCACCCGACGGATCGGAGCCGGCCCCGGCCCCAGGAGGCCGCACGAGCACGAGCCGGACCCCGGCGCACGCACCGGGGCCGTCGCCCGCCCCTACCGTCGCGGCGGTCGCCGCGCTCCGGACGCGCGGCCCGCGCCCGCTCGGCAATTGACGTTCCGCCACTTCACCCAGTCAGGGGGAGACATGAGGTCCCGCGTCGAGGAACTGGCCGGCATACGCGAACACGTACTCGCCGGTCCGAGCGCCAAGGCAACCGCCGCCCAGCAGGCCAAGGGCAAGCTCACCGTGCGCGAACGGATCGGACTGCTCCTCGACGAGGGCTCGTTCCACGAGGTCGAGCCGCTCAGACGGCACCGGGCGACCGGGTTCGGCCTGGAGGCGAAGAAACCGTACACCGACGGTGTGGTCACCGGCTGGGGCACGGTGGAGGGGCGGACCGTCTTCGTCTACGCCCATGACTTCCGGATCTTCGGCGGCGCCCTCGGCGAGGCCCATGCGACCAAGATCCACAAGATCATGGACATGGCCATCGCGGCGGGTGCGCCCCTGGTCTCCCTGAACGACGGCGCCGGCGCCCGCATCCAGGAGGGCGTCACCGCCCTCGCGGGCTACGGCGGCATCTTCCGGCGCAACACGGCCGCGTCCGGGGTCATCCCGCAGATCAGCGTGATGCTCGGCCCGTGCGCCGGCGGCGCCGCCTACAGTCCCGCGCTGACCGACTTCGTCTTCATGGTCCGTGAGACGTCCCAGATGTTCATCACCGGCCCGGACGTGGTCAAGGCCGTGACGGGCGAGGAGATCACCCAGAACGGCCTCGGCGGCGCCGACGTGCACGCCGAGACCTCGGGCGTGTGCCACTTCGCCTACGACGACGAGGAGACCTGCCTGGAGGAGGTCCGCTACCTGCTGTCCCTCCTCCCCCGCAACAACCGCGAGAACCCGCCCGCGGTGCCCTGCGACGACCCGGCCGACCGGCGCTGCGAGGCGCTGGCCGACCTGGTGCCGGTGGACGGCAACCGGCCCTACGACATGGCCCGGGTGATCGAGGAGATCGTCGACGACGGCGAGTACCTGGAGGTGCACCAGCGCTGGGCGCGCAACATCATCTGCGCGCTGGCCCGCCTGGACGGCCAGGTCGTCGGCATCGTCGCCAACCAGCCGCAGGCCCTGGCCGGCGTCCTGGACATCGAGGCGTCGGAGAAGGCGGCCCGCTTCGTCCAGATGTGCGACGCGTTCAGCATCCCGATCGTCACCCTGCTCGACGTCCCCGGCTTCCTGCCGGGCGTCGGCCAGGAGCACGGCGGCATCATCCGGCACGGCGCGAAACTGCTCTATGCCTACTGCGACGCGACCGTGCCCCGGATCTCCCTGATCCTGCGCAAGGCCTACGGCGGCGCCTACATCGTCATGGACTCCCAGTCGATCGGCGCCGACCTGACCTACGCCTGGCCCACCAACGAGATCGCGGTGATGGGCGCGGAGGGCGCCGCGAACGTCATCTTCCGCCGCCAGATCGCCGAGGCCGACGACCCGGAGGCCACGCGGGCGGAGCTGGTCAAGGAGTACAAGGCCGAGCTGATGCACCCGTACTACGCAGCCGAGCGCGGTCTGGTGGACGACGTCATCGACCCGGCCGAGACCCGGTCCGCCCTCATCGCCGCACTGGCGATGCTCCGCTCCAAGCACGCCGAGCGCCCCGCCCGCAAGCACGGCAATCCCCCTCAGTGAAGGAGATCCCCCATGTCCCCCACGTCTCCCGCACCCCTGGCTCCCCCCATCCGCGTCGAGAAGGGCGAGGCCACGGACGAGGAGCTGGCCGCGATCGCGGTGCTGCTGCTCAGCCGCAGCGCCCTGGCCGGGGCCGGCACCGAGGCCACGTCCCCCGGCACCACCTCGTGGCGCCCGCACGCCTTCCACGCGCCGCACAGCTGGCAGCACTCCTGACGGATCACGTCCGCACGCCGGGTGCCCCGGCACGCACCGGTGTGCCGGGGCACCCGGCGTGCGGACGGCTCACTGCCCGGTGAGCTTGACGTCCTGGTCCTTGACGGCGTGGAAGACCGGCAGCACCAGAATGCCGCCGGGGTGCAGTTCCGTGACCGTGGCCTGCACATGGGCCTTTCCGGCCTTGATCGGGTTCGGCGTGATCCTGCCGGAGTTCTCCCAGCGGTGCTCGACGCCGTCGCACTCGGCGATGGTGCCTCCGATGCCGTTCCGGACGTGCGGGTCGTCCTGGCCGATGGAGGAGCTGACGAAGGCCGGACCGGTGGCCCCGGTGCAGCGGTAGGTGCCGGACAGGGTGATGGTGCCGTCCGGGGCGATACGGCCGCCCGGGTCGACGGTCACGGTCTCGGACGGGTCGGCGCCGGCCGGGCCGACGGCGGTGCCCAGCAGGGCTGCTGCGCCGAACACGGCGGCGAGAGCGGGGCGTACGGGCAAGGGATGCCTCCCGGATCCGTGGGGTGGGGCCTCCACTGGTACCGGGTGGCCGCGCCGCCGGACGTGACCGTCACTCCTTCGGTGGCGCGTCATGGAACCGTCCGGGAGTTGTCCGCGTGTTGTCACGCTTCACCGCGGGCGGTTCCGGGCCGTTCACGACAGGAGGATGGTCTGGGTGTACCGGGCGGCGGTCTCATCCGCCGGCCCCCTCACATCCGATGTGGAGGTGCGCCATGTGCTCCTGCCGAACCTCGTGCGCCGCGTCAGACGCCGGTACCCCGCACCCCGTGGCCGCCCACCCGGAGCAGGGCTGGACCCTGCTGTGCGACGGCTCGATCCTCTTCGACGACACCGGGGAGCTCCACCCCGACGGCAGCGTGGTCCCGCCCCACCGGGTCACGTCCGGGCGACTCGCCGTGGCGGCGTGAGCACCTAGGGCAGCACGGCGAAGCCGTCCAGCTCCACCAGTGCCTGTTCGTCCCACAGGCGTACGACCTCCACGACCGCCATCGCCGGATAGTCCCGTCCGGCCAGCTGCTGCCAGATGCGGCCCAGCCGACGGACATGGGTGCGGTAGTCGGCGACGTCGGTGGCGTAGACGGTGACGCGGGCGAGGTCGGCGGGGGTGCCGCCGGCCGCGCGCAGGGCGGTGAGCAGATTGGTGAGCGCCTTCTCGAACTGCTCGGGCAGGGTGGTCCCGGTGACCTTGCCGTCGGTGTCGAGGGCGGTCTGGCCGGCCAGGAAGACCACCCGGGAGCCGGCCGCGACGACGGCGTGCGAGAAGCCCGTGGGCGGTGACAGCTCCGGCGGGTTGATGCGCTCGGCCGTCACCGGGCCTCCCCGTTGCGTGTCATGGCGTACAACTCCTTGGCGATGATGCCCCGCTGGACCTCGCTCGCACCCTCGTAGATCCGTGGGGCGCGGACCTCGCGATAGAGGTGTTCGAGAAGGTGTCCGCGGCGCAGGGCGCGGGCACCGTGCAGCTGGACGGCGGCGTCGACGACGTACTGCGCGGTCTCGGTGGCGAGCAGCTTGGCCATCGCGGCCCGCCCGGGGACACCGGGGGCCCCGTCGTCGTAGGCCGTCGCCGCCGCGTACACCATCAGGCGGGCCGCCTCCGTGCGCAGGGCCATCTCGGCGACCTGGTGGGCCACGGTCTGCAGGTCCATCAGCTTGCCGCCGAAGGCGTCCCGCCCGCGGGTGTGCTCCAGGGTGGCGTCGAGCGCCGCCTGGGCCATGCCGACCGCGAAGGCCCCGACGCTGGGCCGGAACAGGTTCAGCGTGCCCATGGCGACGGCGAAGCCGCGGTCGGTCTCGCCGAGCACGTCGTCCGCGGTGACGGGTACGGCGTCGAGGTCGAGGGCGCCGATGGGGTGCGGCGAGATCATCTCCAGTGCGGAGCCCGTGAGTCCGGGCCGGTCGGCGGGGACGAGGAAGGCGGTCACCCCGCGGGCTCCGGCGCCGGGTGTGGTGCGCGCGAAGACGGTGTAGAAGTCGGCCTCGGGGGCGTTGGAGATCCAGCACTTGGCGCCGGTGAGCCGCCAGCCGCCGGTGCCGTCCGGCTCGGCGGCGAGCGCGAGGGCCGCCGCGTCCGAGCCCG
Source organism: Streptomyces sp. NPDC107581 (assembly GCF_055657175.1). Classification (NCBI taxonomy): domain Bacteria; kingdom Bacillati; phylum Actinomycetota; class Actinomycetes; order Kitasatosporales; family Streptomycetaceae; genus Streptomyces; species Streptomyces sp. NPDC107581. Next base: position 43,633 of record NZ_JBVKBH010000016.1, on the reverse strand, counting down.
CGCCCGGCTCGCTCAGCGCGAACGCGGCCACCGCGCTGCCGTCGGCCACCCGGGACAGCCAGCGCTCGCGCTGGGCGGCGGTGCCGTGCGCGTGCACCGGGTGGGCGCCCAGGCCCTGAAGCGCGAGCGCGGTCTCGGCCTCGGTGCACGCCCGGGCCAGGGACTCCCGCATCAGGCACAGCTCCAGGGCGCCGGAGGTGAACAGCCGGGCGAGCAGTCCGAGGTGGCCGAGTTCGGCGAGGAGCGGCCGGTTGACGCGGCCCGGCTCCCCCTTGTCGGCGAGCGGGCGCAGCCGTTCGGCGGCCATCGAGCGCAGCTCGGCACACCAGGCGCTCTGCTCGGGTGCGAGTGAGAATGCGGTCATCTGCCGGTCCTCCCTCCGGGCGGATCGCGGCGACCCGTCCCCGTCACCCCCCGAGGCTATCGCGCACAGTTGACTGCCGTCACCAACACGATACGCTCGACGGGCGAGCCCACCAGGACGCCCGAGCCCATCTGGACGCCCGTCTCGACGCTTGTCACGGCTAGGGGGCGAACCGCCATGCACGTCTCGGCCCACGTCGACACCTTCGCGCGCGACCACCTCCCCCCGCCCGAGGAATGGCCGGAACTCTGCTTCGACCTGCCGGAGCTGAACTACCCCGAACGGCTCAACTGCGCCGTCGAGCTCCTCGGCCGCACCGACCCCGCCCGCCCGGTCTTCCACACCCCGGCCGGCCCCACCTGGACCTACGGCGAGCTGCGCGCCCGCGTCGACCGCATCGCCCACGTCCTCACCGGCGACCTGGGCGTCGTACCCGGCAACCGGGTCCTGCTGCGCGGCCCCACCACCCCCTGGCTCGCCGCGTGCTGGCTGGCCGTGCTGAAGGCGGGCGCGGTCGCGGTCACGGTGCTGGCCCAGCAGCGCCCGCAGGAGCTGGCCACGGTGTGCCGGATCGCCCGGGTCCGGCACGCGCTGTGCGACGTCCGGGCCGTGGACGACCTGGCGAAGGCCGGCACACCCGGGCTGCGCATCATGACCTACGGCGGTGACACCCCCGACGACCTGCTGTGCCGCCCGGCGCCCGGCACCCCGTTCCCGGCGGTGGACACCGCCGCCGACGACATCGCCCTGATCGCGTTCACCTCCGGCACCACGGGCCGCCCCAAGGGCTGCATGCACTTCCACCGGGACGTGCTGGCCATAGCCGACACTTTCTCCGGACATGTGCTGCGCCCCCGCGCGGACGACGTCTTCACCGGCAGTCCCCCGCTCGGCTTCACCTTCGGCCTCGGCGGGCTGGTGGTCTTCCCGATGCGGGCCGGCGCCAGCTCCCTGCTCCTGGAGCACGCCGGCCCCCGGCAGCTGCTGCCCGCGATGGCCGAGCACCGCGTCTCGGTGCTGTTCACGGCGCCGACCGCCTACCGGGCGATGCTCGACGAGCTGAACGGGTACGACATCTCCTCGCTGCGGCGCTGCGTGTCGGCCGGCGAGAACCTGCCCGCGGCCACCTGGCGGGCCTGGCACGAGCGCACCGGCGTACGGATCATCAACGGCATCGGCGCCACCGAGCTGCTGCACATCTTCATCTCCGCGGCCGACGAGCGGATCAGGCCCGGCACGACGGGCGTCCCGGTGCCGGGCTGGCAGGCGCGGGTGCAGGACGCGACCGGCAAGGAGGTGCCCGACGGCGAGCCGGGCCTGCTGGCGGTGCGCGGCCCGGTCGGCTGCCGGTACCTTTCCGACCCGCGGCAGCGGGAGTACGTGCGCGGCGGCTGGAACGTCACCGGCGACACCTACGTCCGCGAGAGCGACGGCTACTTCCGCTATGTGGCCCGCGCCGACGACATGATCATCTCGTCCGGGTACAACATCGCCGGAACGGAGGTCGAGGACGCGTTGCTGCGCCACCCGGACGTGGCGGAGGCAGCGGTGGTCGGGCGGCCCGACGAGGCGCGCGGCCAGGTGGTGGTGGCGTACACGGTGCTGCGGGACGGCGCCCGGCGCGACCTGGACGCCCTGCGCGCCTTCCTCACCGGCGAACTGGCGCCCTACAAGTGCCCGCGCGAGTTCGTCTTCCTCGACGCACTGCCCCGCACGGCCACCGGCAAGCTGCAGCGGTTCCGGCTGCGCACCGAAGGTGACCGGCAGTGATGCCGACGACCTAAAATGATCAACGTGTCCGAGCAGCACGCCCCCAGGTCCCTCATCGTCACGCTCTACGGCGCGTACGGCCGCTTCCTGCCCGGCCCGGTGCCCGTCGCCGAGCTGATCCGGCTCCTTGCCGCGGTCGGGGTGGACGCGCCGTCCGTGCGCTCCTCGGTGTCCCGGCTCAAACGCCGCGGCCTGCTGCTGCCGGCCCGTACGGACAGCGGTGCGGCGGGCTACGGGCTCTCCCCCGAGGCACGCCAGTTGCTGGACGACGGCGACCGCCGCATCTACGCGACGGCACCCCCCGAGGACGAGGGCTGGGTCCTGGCGGTCTTCTCCGTCCCCGAGTCGGAGCGGCAGAAGCGGCACGTGCTGCGCTCCCGGCTGGCCGGCCTGGGCTTCGGCACGGCGGCGCCCGGGGTGTGGATCGCCCCGGCCCGCCTGTACGAGGAGACCCGCCACACCCTGCGCCGTCTGCGGCTCGATCCCTACGTCGACCTCTTCCGCGGCGAGCACCTCGGCTTCGCCGCCACCCCCGAGGCCGTCGCCCGCTGGTGGGACCTGACCGCGATCGCCAAGGAACACGAGCGCTTCCTGGACGTGCACGCGCCCGTCCTGCACGCGTGGGAGTGCCGCGCGGACACCCCGCCCGAGGAGGCCTACCGCGACTACCTCCTCGCCCTGGACTCCTGGCGCCACCTCCCCTACACCGACCCCGGCCTCCCCACCCCCCTGCTCCCCGCCGACTGGCCGGGCGTCCGCTCGGCGCAGGTGTTCCGGGCACTGCACGGGCGTCTGCGGGACGCGGGGGCGGGATTCGCGGCGGTGTGAGGGGGTCCGGGGTCCGGGACGGTCACACGCAGTAGGAGCAGTACAGCCGCGCACCGGCCGCCCTGGCCCGGCGGGCCATGGCGACGAACGTGCTGACGCGGTCCTCGGCGTCCAGGTAGTCGGCGAAGCGGACCTCCTCGATGTCGAGCCACTGGAGCGCGAGCATGGGCACCGCGTCGTCGACGACCCCGGCGAGCGTCTCCAGCCAGCTCTCGGGCAGCTCCTCCAGGACGAGGCCGCTGTCCCAGGGGGACGTGGTACCGGGCGGCGCCTGCCGGCCGTAGGGCCACTCCGCCGGGTCGGGCCAGACCAGTTCCGGGTCCACGACGCTGCCGAACGGTATGCCCGCGGCGAAGGAGACCAGTTTGCCCAGCGCGATGTTCGGGTCCAGGCGCTTCACCTCCAGGCGGTCCGCGCACATCGCGCCCAGCGACCCTCCGTGCAGCCAGTCGCCGTCCGGTCCGATGGCCCATTCGACCGCCGTGGCCCGGTCGGCCGCCCAGAAGTAGTCGTACACCACGCTCATGGTCTCTCCGTCGTCTCGCCGTCTCGCACGCGAGTACAGCAGACGGCTCTCAGCCGCCGAGCGTCAGGCGGGGTTTGGGGGCGTCGGTGCGGCCGGTCTGCGGGGGTCTGCTGCCCGCCCGGTAGGGCGCGGGCCAGGCGACTCCGGGGCCCGTGTAGCCCTGCTCGGCCGCCGCGTGCAGGGTCCAGTGCGGGTCGTACAGGTGCGGTCGGGCGAGGGCGCACAGGTCCGTACGCCCGGCCAGGATCAGGGAGTTCACATCGTCCCAGGAGGAGATCGCGCCGACCGCGATCACCGGGATGCGGGCCGAGTTCCGGATCCGGTCGGCGAACGGCGTCTGGTACGACCGCCCGTACTCGGGCCGTTCCTCGGCCACCACCTGCCCGGTGGACACATCGATGGCGTCGGCGCCGTGCGCGGCGAAGGCCCGGGCGATCTCCACCGCGTCCTCGGCGGTGGTGCCGCCCTCGGCCCAGTCGGTGGCGGAGATCCGGACGGTCATGGGCCGCTCGCCCGGCCACACCCCGCGGACGGCGTCGAAGACCTCCAGCGGGAACCGGAGCCGCTTCTCCAGCGAGCCGCCGTAGGCGTCGGTGCGCCGGTTGGTGAGCGGGGAGAGGAATCCGGACAGCAGATAGCCGTGGGCGCAGTGCAGTTCGAGCAGGTCGAAGCCGGCCCGGGCGGCCCGCCAGGCGGCTGCCGCGAACTGCTCGCGGATGTCGGTGAGCTGGGCGCGGGAGAGCTGGCGCGGGATCTGGCCGCCCGGCCTGTACGGCAGCGGGGAGGCGGCCACCAGCGGCCAGTTGCCGTCGGGCAGCGGCTCGTCCATGCCCTCCCACATCAGCCTGGTGGAGCCCTTGCGGCCGGAGTGCCCGAGCTGCACGCCGATCGCCGTACCGGGCGCCTGGGCGTGCACGAAGTCGGTGATCCGCCGCCAGGCCTCGCCCTGGCGTCCGGTGTAGAGGCCGGCGCAGCCGGGGGTGATCCGACCCTGTTCGCTCACGCACACCATCTCGGTCATCACCAGTCCCGCCCCGCCGAGGGCACGGGAGCCGAGGTGGACGAGGTGGAAGTCGCCGGGAACTCCGTCCACGGCCGAGTACATGTCCATCGGCGACACGACGACCCGGTTGCGCAGGGTCAGTCCGCGCAACCGGAACGGCGTGAACATCGGCGGCGTACCGGGCGGGCAGCCGAACTCGCGCTCGACGGCCTCCGTGAAGCGGGCGTCGCGCAGCCGCAGGTTGTCGTGGGTGACGCGGCGGCTGCGGGTGAGCAGGTTGAAGGCGAACTGGCGCGGCGGCTGGTCGAGGCGCAGGCGGAGGTCCTCGAACCATTCGAGGCTCGCCCGGGCGGCCCGCTGGGTGGAGGCGACGACGGGTCTGCGCTCCTCCTCGTAGGCGGCCAGCGCCGCGGGGACGTCGGGCTGCTCCTCCAGACACGCCGCGAGCGCGAGCGCGTCCTCCACGGCGAGTTTGGTTCCGGAGCCGATGGAGAAGTGGGCGGTGTGGGCGGCGTCGCCGAGGAGGACGACGTTGCCGTGCGACCAGCGGTCGTTGACCACCGTACGGAAGGTGGTCCAGGTGGAGTTGTTGGAGCGCAGGGCGCGTCCGCCGAGGGCGTCGGCGAAGATCTTGGCGCAGCGCTCCACGGACTCGGCCTCGTCCATGTCGGCGAAGCCGGCCGCCCGCCACACCTCCTCGCGCATCTCGACGATGACGGTGGAGGCGTCGGCCGCGTACGGATAGCCGTGCAGCTGCATCACGCCGTGCTCGGTCTCGGCGATCTCGAAGCGGAAGGCGTCGAAGGGGAAGTCGGCGGCGAGCCAGATGTAGCGGCAGCGGTGTGCGGTCACCCGGGGTCGGAACACCTGGGCGTAGGTCTCGCGGGTGGTGCTGTTGACTCCGTCCGCGGCGACGAGGAGGTCGTGGGTCGCCGCGAGGTGGCCGGGGTCCGGTGCCGCGGTGCGGAAGCGCAGCTGCACGCCGAGGGTGCGGCAGCGGTCGTGCAGGATCTCCAGGAGCCGGCGTCTGCCGAGGGCCGCGAAACCGTGTCCGCCGGAGCGCTGGCGTACACCGCGGTGCACGATGTCGATGTCGTCCCAGCGGGTGAAGTCCTCCTGCAGGGCGGCGTAGACGACGGGGTCGGCGTGTTCGATGCCGCCGAGGGTCTCGTCCGAGAGGACCACTCCGAAGCCGAAGGTCTCGTCCGGCGCGTTGCGTTCCCACACGGTGACTTCGCGGGCCGGGTCGAGCCGTTTCAGCAACGCTGCCGCGTACAGGCCGCCGGGACCTCCGCCGATGACGGCGATGCGCTGGGGGTGGCCGGTCGTCGTCGGCTGCGGGTCGGTCGTGGCTTGTCGCGCCCCGCGGCGCGGCGGCGTGCCGGCAGGGCCCCGTGCCCCTTTGTCGCTCGGGTCGGCTGCCATGGTCACCGTCCCTGCCACTTCGGCGGGCGCTTCTCCGTGAACGCCGCGTGGAACTCCGCGTAGTCCTCGCCGTTCATCAGCAGCGCCTGGGTCGAGGCGTCCAGTTCGACCGCCGCCGCCAACGGCATGTCCAGCTCGGCCGTCAGCAGGGCCTTCGTCTGGGCGTGGGCGAGCGCCGGGCCGTCGGCCAGGCGGCGGGCCAGGGCGAGCGCCGCCTCGTCCGCCCGGCCCTCCTCGGTCAGCTCGCTGACCAGGCCGATGCGCTCGGCCTCCGGTGCCCGCACCGGCTCGCCCAGCATCAGCAGGCGGGTGGCGTGGCCGAGTCCGACCACCCGGGGCAGCAGGTACGCCGCGCCCATGTCCCCGCCGGACAGGCCGACCCGGGTGAAGAGGAAGGCGAAGCGGGCCGAGGGGTCCGCGACCCGGAAGTCGGACGCGAGGGCGAGTACGGCACCGGCTCCGGCCGCCACCCCGTGCACGGCGGCGATCACCGGGAACGGGCATTCCCTGATCGCCCGTACCACCTGCCCGGTCATCCGGTTGAAATCGAGCAGCTGGGCGGTGTCCATGGCGAGGGTGGCGCCGATGATCTCGTCCACGTCGCCGCCGGAGCAGAAGCCCCGCCCCTCGCCGGCCAGCACCAGGGCGCGGACCGACCGCTCCCGGGACAGCTCGGCGAGCAGATCGCGCAGGTCGGCGTAGGCGCCGAAGGTGAGGGCGTTGAGCTTGTCGGGGCGGGCGAGGGTGACGGTGGCGACCCCGTCGGCGCGCTCGACCCTCAGGTGTTCCCACTCAGGGGTGCGGGCGGCGGAGCCGGTGAAAGGACTCATGACGTGCGCCTCCTAGGACGGCGGTGCCACACGTTGCGCTGCCTCACGAAGTTATCACTTGTTTGTGACCGTCGTCATGAGGGCGCAATGCGCCAGTCCCGGATCGACCGAGCCCGGTCCGGTCCCGTCACACGCGTCACCGATCGTCCACAGGGACGTAACAGTGGGCGCAGCGGGGCGAGGCGGGGCGTTCTCCCGGGTAAGCCGCCCGGTACCGGGGCCGACGGTCCCGCGCGGCACCCGACGACGGTCTCCGTGGCCGGGCCCGTACCATTCCTACAGTTGAAAGCAGGACATCCTGCTCCATGAACGGACTCGCCTTGCACGAACGCCCCACCGGACCGGCCTCCTGGCGCATCGCGCTGCCGCACACCACTGCGGCGGTGCCGGTGGCGCGCGCCCTGGTGCGGACGGCCCTCACCGAGGTGGAGCACACGGCCGACTGCGACACCGCCGAGCTGCTCACGGCGGAGCTGGTCGCCAACGCGGTGGAGCACACCGCCGGGCGCGGCCCGATAGAGCTGGTGGTGGAGCTGCTGCCGACCGGCTGCCAGGTCGAGGTGCACGACCCGGATCCGGCGCCGCCCGGCCATCTGACGCGTCCGGTGATCGAGCAGCCCGACCCCTGGCAGGAGGGAGGGCGCGGTCTGCTGCTGATCCGCGCCCTCAGTTCGTCCTGTGGTCACCGCCCGACCTCGTCGGGCAAGGCGGTGTGGTTCAGACTGCCTGCAATTCCTGCTCAGCGGCGTCCGGCGTGACCTCGGGGGCCGCCGCCCGGGCCAGGGTGGAGTGCCGGCGCCCGTAGGCGACGTAGATGACCAGTCCCACCACGAGGAACACCGCGAACTGGATCCAGGTCTGCCAGCCCGTCTCGTACATCAGGTACAGGCAGAAGCCGACGCCGAGCAGCGGTCCGACGGGGTAGAGCGGCACCCGGAAGCTGCGGTCGAGGCCCGGCTCACGGCGGCGCAGGGCGATCACGGCGATGTTGACGACGGCCATGACGGCGAGCGTGCCGATGGTGCACAGGTTCATCACGGCGTCCAGGGAGGCGAAGGCCGCCGGGACCGCGAAGACGACCGCGACGATCAGCGTGCCGGCCACCGGGGTGGAGGTCTTCGGGGACACCTTCTCGAAGACGCGCGGGATCAGGCCGTCCCGGGACATCGACATCAGGATGCGGGTCTGGCCGTACATCACGGCGAGCACGACGGAGGCGATGGCGACGACCGCGCCGAAGGCGATGACCCCGCCGCCGATCGCGGAGCCGGTGACCTCGTTGACGACGTAGGACAGGGCGGCCGGGCGGCCTGCGACCTGGCCGCCGCCGATGGCGCCGATCGCGGCGAGCGCGACCGCGCAGTACAGGAGGGTGACCAGGCCCATGCAGACGAGGATCGCGACCGGGATGTCGCGGCGCGGGTTCTTCGCCTCCTCGCCGGCCGTGGTGATCGCGTCGAAGCCGATGTAGGAGAAGAACGCGGCGGTGGTGCCCGCGCCGATGCCGCCGAGGCCGGCCGGGGAGAACGGGGTGAGGTTGCCGTCCTTGAAGGCGCTGTAGCCGATGACGCAGAAGGCGAGCAGGATGACGAGCTTCACGGCGGCCATGGCAGCGGTGGCCCGGGCGCTCTCCCGCACCCCGCGCACCAGCAGCACGGAGGCCATCGCGATGACGATCACGGCGGGGAGGTTCACGATCCCGTGCTCGCCCGGGCCCGCGGACAGTGCGTGCGGGAGCTGCCAGCCGGTGAGGCTGTGCAGGAGTTCGTTGACGTACTGGCTCCAGCCGACCGCGACGGCCGAGATGGAGATGCCGTACTCCAGCAGCAGGCACCAGCCGACCAGGAAGGCGGTGGTCTCGCCGAGGCCCGCGTAGGCGAACGAGTACGAGGAGCCGGAGACCGGGATCGCACCGCCCAGCTCGGCGAAGGAGAGGGCGGTGAAGACGCAGGTGATCGCGGCGAGGATGAAGGAGACCACGACGGCGGGGCCGGCCTGGGCGACGGAGTCGGAGAGGCCGACGAAGATGCCGGTGCCGACGATGGCGCCGACGCCGAAGCAGATGAGCTGGAAGAGGCCCATCGTGCGCTTCAGACCGTGGCCCTCACGGTCCGCGCCGGATTCGGCTATCAGCGCGCCGGGGGACTTGATGCGGGGAGCGGGCATGCGGGTGGTGCTCGTTTCTGGTGGTGCGGGCGACCGGCGTACGGTCGCGGCGGCGGCCTCGGTTGGGGTGGTGCCGGGCCGCCGGTCAGGATAAGGCCTGGTGAGGCCGTTCAGGCAAGGCTCTGTGACGCAGACCGGGCGAGGCCCCCGCGGCGCGGGCCGGCCGAGGACCTGCGGGACGGGTCAGGCGAGGCCCTGCGGCGCGGACCGGCCGAGGGTGGCCACGAGGACCGCCTTGATCGTGTGCATCCGGTTCTCCGCCTCGTCGAAGACGACGGAGTGCTCGGACTCGAAGACCTCGTCGGTGACCTCCAGCTCGGTCAGCCCGTGCCGGGCGTGGATCTCGCGGCCGACGGCGGTGCCGAGGTCGTGGAAGGCCGGCAGGCAGTGCAGGAACTTCACCTGGTCGTTGCCGGTGGCGCGGAGCACGTCCATGGTCACGGCGTAGGGGCCGAGCAGGGCGATGCGCTCGTCCCAGACCTCCTTGGGCTCGCCCATCGACACCCAGACGTCGGTGGCGATGAAGTCGGCGCCGCGCACGCCCTCCTTCACGTCGTCGGTGAGCGTGATCCGGGCGCCGGAGACGGCCGCGAGCTGCCGGGCCACCTCGATGATCGTCTCGTCCGGCCACAGCAGCCGGGGCGCGACGATCCGGACGTCCATGCCGAGCAGGGCGCCGGTGACCAGGTAGGAGTTGCCCATGTTGTAGCGGGCGTCGCCGAGGTAGGCGAAGGCGATCTCGGCCAGGGGCTTGTCGGTGTGCTCGGTCATGGTGAGCACGTCGGCGAGCATCTGGGTGGGGTGCCACTCGTCGGTGAGGCCGTTGTAGACGGGGACCCCGGCGTAGGTGGCCAGCTCCTCGATGACACCCTGGCCGTGTCCGCGGTACTCGATGGCGTCGAACATCCGGCCGAGGACGCGGGCGGTGTCCTTCACGGACTCCTTGTGCCCGATCTGGGAGCCGGCCGGGTCGAGGTAGGTCGTGGCGGCGCCCTGGTCGGCGGCGGCGACCTCGAACGCACAGCGGGTGCGCGTCGAGGTCTTCTCGAAGATCAGTGCGATGTTCCGGCCGCGCAGATACGGGGTCTCGGTCCCGGCCTTCTTGGCGGCCTTCAGCTCGGCGGCCAGCTCGACCAGGCCGCGGAACTCCTCCTCGGTGAAGTCCAGCTCCTTGAGGAAGTGGCGGCCGGCGAGGGCGGTCGGGACTGTCGCCATGGGGGCGCTCCAGGGGTACGGGTGAACGGGCCTTGGAATTCTATACGATGTTTAGCATTTCTATACAGGCTTGAGCGGTCTGCTCGATCACACCGCTTCCCGCTCGACGGGACAGCTCATGCAGCGAGGGCCGCCGCGGCCCCGCCCCAGCTCACTGCCCGGGATCTCGATGACCTCGATGCCCTGCTTGCGCAGATGCGTGTTGGTGGTGGAGTTGCGCTCGTAGGCGACGACGACACCGGGCTCGACGGCGAGCACGTTGCAGCCGTCGTCCCACTGCTCGCGCTCGGCCGCGTGCACGTCCTGGGTGGCGGTCAGGACCCGGATCTCACCGAGTCCGAGGGCGGCGGCGATCGCGCGGTGCATGTGCTCCGGCGGATGGTCGGTGACCTTCAGCTCCCGCTCGCCGACGCCCGGCTCGATGGTGTACGAGCGCAGCATGCCGAGTCCGGCGTACTGGGTGAAGGTGTCGCCGTCGACCATGGTCATCACGGTGTCGAGATGCATGAACGCCCGCCGCTTGGGCATGTCGAGCGCCACGATGGTGCGCGCCGACCCGGCCGCGAAGAGCTTGTGCGCCAGCATCTCCACGGCCTGCGGGGTGGTGCGTTCGCTCATGCCGATGAGCACGGCCCCGCTGCCGATCACCAGCACGTCGCCGCCCTCGATGGTGGAGGGGTAGTCGGCCTGCCCGCGGGACCAGATGTGGAACGTGTTGTCGCGGAACAGCGGGTGGTGCCGGTAGATCGCCTCGAAGTGCACGGTCTCGCGCTGCCGCGCGGGCCAGCGCATGGCGTTGATGGAGACGCCGTCGTAGATCCACGCCGAGGTGTCCCGGGTGAACAGGTGGTTGGGCAGCGGGCGGAGCAGGAAGTCGTCCAGGTCCATGGCGTGGAAGCGGACGGAGGTCGGCTCCGCGTGGGCCTCCAGGAACTCCCGCTTGGTCATGCCGCCGACCAGCGCCTCGGCCAGCTCGTCCGGGCCCATCCCGTCGAAGGCCGCGCGCAGGTGGCCGGTGGCGAGGGGGCCGTACTCCTTCTCGTCGAAGACCCGGTCGAGGACCAGGGTGCGGGCCTCGGGGATCGCCAGGGTCTCGGTGAGCAGATCGCCGAAGAGGTGGACGGCGACCCCGCGATCACGCAGGACGTCGGCGAACCCGTCGTGCTCGGCGCGCGCCCGGCGCACCCACAGCACGTCGTCGAAGAGGAGGGCGTCCTTGTTGCTGGGGGTGAGCCTTTTGAGCTCGAGGTCGGGCCGGTGCAGGATCACCCGGCGCAGCCGTCCGGCCTCGGAGTCGACGTGGTATGCCATGCCTCCATCCTGGCCATCAGCGCCCGTCTTCACGCTCTTCTTGGCCGTTTCTGCCGCTTCCTGTTTTCGTCCTCTTGACGAGAAGCGGGGTCCAGGATTATCGTCGCGATGACGAAAAGCGAGGGGATCATGGCCGACATCACCCGGCGCCTGGGCTGGCGCCATCTGCGCGGGGCGCCCACGGCGCACATCCGGCACCACCGTTCCGGCACGCTGGTGCACGACGGTCCCGGGCTCAGCTTCTGGTTCCGCCCGCTGGCCGCCGCACTGTCCGAGGTGCCGGTGGACGACCGGGAGCTGGCGATGACCTTCCACGCCCGCACGTCCGACTTCCAGGACGTGTCGGTGCAGGCGACGGTCACCTACCGGATCGCCGACCCGGCCGTCGCCGCCGCCCGTCTGGACTTCTCCATCGACCCGGACACCGGCGTCTGGCGGGGCACCCCGCTGGAGCAGCTGGGCACCCTGCTCACCGAGACGGCCCAGCAGCACGCGCTGGACGTCCTGGCCCGTACGCCGCTCGCGGCGGCCCTGGTCGACGGGGTGACGGCGGTGCGCGAGCAGGTCGCGGCCGGCCTCGCCGCCGAACCGCGGCTGCCGGCCACCGGCATCGACGTGGTGGCCGTACGCGTGATGGCGCTGCGGCCGGAGCCGGAGGTGGAGCGGGCGCTGCGCACTCCCGCGCGGGAGCAGATCCAGCAGGAGGCGGACCGGGCGACCTATGAGCGGCGGGCCGTGGCGGTCGAGCGGGAGCGCGCCATCGCCGAGAACGAGCTGGCCAGCCGCATCGAACTCGCCCGCCGCGAGGAGCAGCTGGTCGAGCAGCGCGGCACCAACGCGCGCCGCGAGGCCGAGGAGCAGGCGGCCGCGGACGCGGTGCGCGCCGAGGCGGAGGCGGCGCGGTCGGTGACGCTGGCGCAGGCGGAGGCCGCCCGGTCGGTCCGGCTCGCGGAGGCCGAGGCGGCACGGACGCTGAAGCTCACCGAGGCGGAGGCGGCACGCACCCTGAAGCTCGCCGAGGCCGAGGCCGCCCGGGCGGAGCGGGTGGCCCGCGCGGAGGCCGCGGGCGCGCGGGAGATCGGCGAGGCCCGGGCGCAGGCACAGGCCGCCTGGCTGCGGGCGCACGCGGATGCCGGGATCGACGGGGCGGTGACCCTGCAGGCCCTCACCGCCACCCGGCTCGCGGAGAACCTGCCGCGGATCGACAGCGTGACCCTCTCGCCGGACGTGCTGACCGGACTGCTCGCGAAGCTGGGCGGCGGCCCGTCCGAGGCGACGCGGTGAGCCTCGCGCCGCGCGCCGTCCTGGTGCACCGCACCACGGAGTACCAGGAACTGGTGGCCCGGCACGGCACGCACGGCCAGGCCGCCTTCTTCCTCGCCTCCCGCGGCCGGGACATCGAGGAGGTCGCCGAACGCCACCGCCGGGCCCGCCGGGCCCTGGCCGAGGTGACCTCCGCCGTGCCGCCGGCCTGGCGTCAGGCGCAGGTGGAGCGGTCCGACCTGGACCGTTTTCTGTTCGCCCCGGAGGACGTGGTGGTGGTGGTCGGCCAGGACGGACTGGTGGCGAACGTCGCCAAGTACCTGACGGGCCAGCCGGTGATCGGCATCGACGCCGATCCGGGCCGCAACCCCGGCGTGCTGGTACGGCACCGCCCGCAGGACGCGGCCGAGCTGCTGCCGGCCGCGGACGCCGCGGTGGACGACGAACTCACCATGGTCGAGGCCGAGGCCGACGACACCCAGCGGCTGGTGGCGCTCAACGAGATCTATCTGGGCGCACCGGGCCACCAGACCGCCCGCTACCGCCTGGGCCTCGACGACGACGGGGGTGCCGTCGAGGCCCAGGCCTCCTCCGGGGTGCTGGTGGGGACCGGCACCGGCGCGACCGGCTGGCTGCGCTCGGTGTGGCAGGAGCGGGGCAGCCGGCTCCCGCTGCCCTCCCCCACCGAGGACCGGCTGGTGTGGTTCGTCCGGGAGGCCTGGCCGTCACCGGCCACGGGTACGACCCTGGTGGCGGGCGAACTGGCCGCCCCGGCCTCCCTCACGGTCACCGTGGAGTCCGACCGGCTCATCGCCTTCGGCGACGGCATCGAGAGCGACGCGCTCCAGCTCACCTGGGGGCAGACCGTACGGGTCGGGGTGTGCGGACAGCGGCTCAGGCTGGCCTGAGCACCGGTCAGATCGCGGTGCACGGGACGGGCCAGCGCCGGATGCGCGGGGGCAGGGCCACCGCCCAGCCGCCGCTGACCAGGGCCAGCCGCTCGGCCGCCAGCAGGCCGGCGGCCTGCCGGCCGGTGGGGTCCAGCGCATCGAGGGGCGTGGGGTCGAGGAGCCGGTCGAAGGCGGCCAGGAGGTCCGGGTGGTCGAGGGTGAGCCGGGCGGCCCTGCCCGGCTCCCTGCGGTCCATGACCGTCACGAAGCCGGGACCACGCCGATGGTAGAGCGCCCCGTGGCCGTACCCGGACCGCCATGCGGTCAACTCCTGCTGTGCGGACGGCAGTTCGTCGGGCGGCGGCAGGTGCCGCAGGGCGCGGACGTCGTACGACGGCCGCCCCGCCGCCCGCCAGCTCACCTGGAGGCCGAGGCCCGCGCACTCGCGCAGGAACCGCACGGCCTCCGCCGTGTCCCGCCCCTGCCCGCCGATGTCCAGCGGCACCCCCACCTCGACCCGGCGGCCGGTGAGCCGGTGCGGCACGGCCGTGGGCAGCGCGCTCATCCGGCCGCCCCCGCGCCCTCGGGCAGGCGGACCGGCTCGCCCCGGGCGGGGAGCGCGACATAGGTGAGTCCGTCGCGGAACAGCAGGCCCAGGGAGAGGGCGTGCAGGATCCAGGCGTCGAGGGCGTCGGCCGGCACCTCATGGCCGCCCTGTGCCAGCAGCCGGTGCAGGGCGGGGGCGCTGCGGCCGTCCTCCAGGAGACGCAGGGCCTCCGCCTGCCAGCCGGTGAAGCGGTGCGTGGCGGGCGGGCGGCCGTGCCGCCGGTCGATGACCAGCAGTTCCTCGCCGGCCTCCGCGAACAGCAGCCGGGAGTGCGCGTGTCCGGCCCGCCAGGCGGCCACGGCGTCCTTGAGCCGCTGCTCGACCGGGCCGGAGATGCCCGCATCCTCGGTGTCGAACAGGTAGACGAGGTCGTCCAGTTCGTCCTCGGACAGGTCGTAGACGTGCTGGTACATCTCGGCCGGGCGGCGCTTGCCGAAGCCGAGCGCCGGGTCCGTGAAGTGGGGGCTGAAGCGCTCCAGCTGGATGCGGTGGGCACCGCTCGGCGGCTGGAGGTGGACCAGGGCGGGGAGTTGCTCGATGACGGGCGTGTAGTCCTCCGCCGACTCGCCGGGGAAGCCGTAGAGGAGGTTCCAGGAGCAGGTCAGGGCGTGGTTCTCGCACTCGCGCAGCGTGCGCACGTTGCGGGCGCCGGTGACGCCCTTGTCCATGAGGTCCAGGACCCGGCTGCCCAGGCTCTCGATGCCGGGCTGGATGTGCACGGTGCCGGACTCGCCGAGCAGCCGGAGCTGGGCGGGCGTGAGGTTGGACTTGACCTCGTAGTGCAGCCGCAGGTCCCAGCCGCTCGCCACGGCCCGGGGCAGGAAGTCCCGGAAGTAGGCCATGTCGATGATGTTGTCGACGGTGATCACGTCGAGGAGGCGATGGCGGCGGACCAGCCGGTCGATCTCGGCCCACAGGCGCTCGCCCGGCTTGGCCCGGAAGGCCATCGCGGAGCCGTTGAGCCCGCAGAACGTGCAGTGGTGCTTCTCGCCCCACCAGCAGCCCCGGGCGCCCTCGACCACCAGCTTGGGGTGGACGTACTCCTGCACCGGTGAGGCGTCCAGGGCGGTCTGCCACTGGTCGTAGTCGGGCGAGGGGATGTCCGCGGGCGCCACGGTCCGCCGGGTCTCGGTGTTGGCCCGCGACACGGGGCCGTCCCACCAGCACAGGCCGGGCACCGCGGCCGGCGGGGTGCCCTCGTCCAGGTGCCCCAGCAGGGCCGGGAAGGCGTACTCGGCCTCGCCGCGCACCACATGGTCCACGAAGGGGTGGTTGCGGTGGAGGGCGTGGCCCATGGGCCCCTCGCAGTTGCTGCCGCCGAACACCACCGTCAACCCGGGCCTGCGGCGCTTGAGTTCGCGGGCCAGCGCGAGGGAGGACACGTTCTGCATGAACGTGGTGGTGAACCCGACCACGTCGGGCCCGGCCGCCAGCACCTCGGTGGCGCAGGCGGCGATGAACGCGGCGGCGTAGGGGCGCATGGCGACGGCGGTGTCGATGAGGACGTCCCGGTCGGCCGCGTAGTCCCGCAGCCGGGCCAGGCCCCAGCCCGGGTCGTCGTACAGGACGCCGGAGAAGACCCAGTCGCCCAGGCCGTGGAAGATCGCGTCGCTGCCGACCGCCACGCAGTCGCCCGGCCGCAGCCGGCCCCCGGAGCGCTCCAGCAGGAACTCCGCCCAGCGCAGGGAGCCGTGGAACTCGGTCACCCGGTCGGCGGGGCGGGCCTGCCGCACGATCCGGTTCAGCAGGCCCAGTTGCAGGGAGGGGAGGTCGAGGGGGTGCCAGGGCATCGCGACCAGGTGCACACGCATGGTCAGCGGGTCGGCCGCTTCTCCAGGATCGCCGGCCGGCGGCCGGTGCTCTGCTCCTCGCGGACCACGATCTTCCGTATCTCCATGCCCGCCCCTCTCTCCATGCCCACCCCTCGTCCCGTGCGCGCGAACACCCGGTGCCGCACAGCTCGTCCCGTACGCGCGAACACCCCTGTGCCGCACAGCCGTCCACCATATGGACAGATGTGTGGGTGACACAAGGGTGTTCTGTGCCGGTCTCCGGACGCGGGTCTACAGGCGCGGGTCCACCGGCTCCGACTCCAGGGCGAGCACCCCGAACACCGCCTCGTGCACCCGCCACAGCGGCTCGCCGGCCGCGAGCCGGTCCAGGGCCTCCAGGCCCAGGGCGTACTCGCGGATCGCCAGCGACCGCTTGTGGTTCAGGAACCGCTGCCGCAGCTTGGCGAGGTTGTCCGGCCGGGTGTACTCGGGACCGTAGATGATCCGCAGGTACTCACGGCCCCGGCACTTGATGCCGGGCTGCACCAGCCTGTCCTGCGGGCTGCGGACCAGCGCGCCGACCGGCTTGACGACCATGCCCTCGCCGCCCCGGCCGGTCATCTCCAGCCACCAGTCCACGCCGGCCCGGACCGACTCGGGGTCGCCCGTGTCGACGTACAGGCGCCGGGTGGTCTGCAGCAGTCCGCTGCCGTCGTGCTCCACCAGCCGGTCGATCAGGGCCAGTTGCTCGTCGTGCGGCAGCGCGGCCAGGCTGCGTCCGCGGGCGGCCAGGATCTGGAAGGGGGCCAGGCGGACCCCCTCCAGGCCGTCGGTGGTCCAGCAGTAGCGGCGGTAGGCGTCGGTGAACGCGGCCGCGTCGGCGGCGCGTTCCCGCTGCCGCTCCAGCAGGCCGGCCACGTCGGCCCCGCGGGCCGCGGCGGCCTCCAGTGCGGCGAGCGCGCCGGGGAACACCGCGCCGGAGGCGGCGCCCACGGCCGCGTACTGGCTGCGCAGCAGGCCCGAGGCCTTCAGCGACCACGGCATCAGCTCGGCGTCCAGCAGCAGCCAGTCCCCCGCGCCGGACGCGCTGTCGGACCCGGCGAGCTCCTCCCACAGCCCGGCGTCCCCGACGGCCGAGCGCAGCCGGCCGAGGATCTCCTCCGTCACCTTCTCGTCGTCGAAGAACGGCCGCCCGGTACGGGTGTACAGCGCCCCCGTGGGGCCGTCCACGCCGAACCGCTCGCGTGCCGCCTCCGCGTCCCGGCACACCAGGGCCACGGCCCGCGAGCCCATGTGCTTCTCCTCGCACACGACCCGCTCGACCCCGTCCGCCGCGTACTGCGCGAAGGCCTCCACCGGGTGCTCCAGATAGCCGTCCACCCGCGAGGTCGCCGTCGGCGCCATGGTCGGCGGCAGATACGGCAGCAGGCGCGGGTCGATCGCGAAGCGGCTCATGACCTCCAGGGCCGCGGCCGCGTTCTCCTCGCGGACGGCGACCCGGCCCGCGTGCCGGGTCTCCACCACCCTGCGGCCGTGCACGTCCGACAGGGCCGGCGGCCGTCCCTCGCGCCCGCCGGGGGCCTCGCTGCGCAGCGGCCTGGCCGGCTCGTACCAGACCCGTTCGGCAGGTACGTCGACCAGCTCGCGCTCCGGCCAGCGCAGCGCGGTCAGCTTGCCGCCGAAGACCGCACCGGTGTCCAGGCAGATGGTGTTGTTCAGCCAGGTCGCCTCCGGGACCGGGGTGTGCCCGTAGACCACGGCCGCGCGGCCGCGGTACTCCTCGGCCCACGGGTAGCGCACGGGCAGCCCGAACTCGTCGGTCTCGCCGGTGGTGTCGCCGTACAGGGCGTGCGAGCGCACCCGGCCCGAGGTGCGGCCGTGGTACTTCTCGGGCAGACCGGCGTGGCAGACGACCAGCCTGCCGCCGTCGAGGACGTAGTGGCTGACCAGCCCCTCCAGGAAGCGGCGCACCTGCGCCCTGAACTCCTCGCTCTCGCCGTCCATCTGCGCGATGGTCTCGGCGAGCCCGTGGGTGTGCTGGACCTTGCGGCCCTTGAGGTGACGGCCGTACTTGTTCTCGTGGTTGCCGGGTACGCACAGCGCGTTCGCGGACCCGACCATGGACATCACGCGGCGCAGCACGCCCGGGGTGTCCGGGCCGCGGTCGACGAGGTCGCCGACGAAGACGGCGGTACGGCCCTCGGGGTGCACGCCGTCGGCGTAGCCCAGCTTGGCCAGCAGCGCCTCCAGTTCGCCGGCGCAGCCGTGGACGTCGCCGATGATGTCGAAGGGGCCGGTGAGGTGCGTCAGGTCGTTGAACCGCTTCTCGGTGACGACGGTGGCGCCGTCGACCTCCTCGACTCCGCGCAGGACGTGCACCTTGCGGAAGCCCTCGCGCTCCAGCTGCCGCAGGGAGCGGCGGAGCTCGCGGATGTGCCGCTGGATGACCCGGCGGGGCATGTCGGCGCGGTCGGTGCGGGCCGCGTTGCGCTCCGCGCACACCTCCTCGGGCACGTCGAGCACGATGGCGATGGGCAGCACGTCGTGCTTCTTGGCCAGCTCGACGAGCCGGCGCCGGCTGTCCTGCTGCACGCTGGTGGCGTCCACGACGGTGCGGCGGCCGGCGGCCAGCCGCTTGCCGGCGATGTAGTGCAGGACGTCGAAGGCGTCCTTGGTGGCGCTCTGGTCGTTCTCGTCGTCGGAGACGAGACCGCGGCAGAAGTCGGAGGAGATCACCTCGGTGGGCTTGAAGTGCCGGCGGGCGAAGGTGGACTTGCCGGAGCCGGAGGCGCCGACGAGAACGACGAGAGAGAGGTCGGTGACGGGGAGGACCCGTCCCGTGTGCTGTGTCCCGGTCATGCCGCCTTCGCCTCCTCACCGGTCTTCGTGGCGGCGGTGTTCATCACGAACACGGCCATCTGGGTGGGCGGCCCCACCTCGGGGTCGTCCGGTCCGACGGGGACGAACTCCACTTCGTACCCGTGCCGTTCGGCCACCGCGCCCGCCCAGACGCGGAACTCCTCGCGGGTCCACTCGAAGCGGTGGTCGCCGTGCCGGACATGACCGGCGGGCAGGGTCTCCCAGCGGACGTTGTACTCGACGTTGGGGGTGGTCACCAGGACCGTCCTCGGGCGGGCGTGCCCGAACACGGCGTACTCCAGGGCGGGCAGCCTGGGCAGGTCGAGGTGCTCGACGACCTCGCTGAGCACGGCCGCGTCATAGCCCTTGAGCCGGTTGTCGGTGTACGCGAGCGAGCCCTGGAAGAGCTTGACGCGCGAGGCCTGCCGCTCGCCCATGCGGTCCAGCCCGAGCCGCCGGGAGGCGATGGTGAGCGCGCGCATCGACACGTCGACGCCGACGACCTCGGTGAACCGCACGTCCTTCAGCAGCTCTCCCACCAACTGACCCTGGCCGCAGCCGAGGTCGAGGACCCGGGCGGCACCGGAGGCGCGCAGCGCGGCGACGATCGCCTCCCGGCGCTGCACGGCGAGCGGTGCCGGCTTCTCCTCCGCCTCCGTCTCCTCCTCGACCGCGTTGTCGATGGCCTCGACCTCGCTGTCGTCGGTCTCGGCCAGGCGCACCAGTTCCAGCCGCTCCCTCGCCTGCCGGGTCAGCGACCAGCGCCGGGAGAGGTAGCGGCTGGTGATCAGCTTCTGTTCGGGGTGCCCGGACAGCCAGCCCTCACCGGCCCGCAGCAGCTTGTCGACCTCGTCGGAGGCGACCCAGTAGTGCTTGGCGTCGTCGAGGACCGGCAGCAGCACATACAGATGGCGCAGCGCCTCGGCGAGGGTCAGTGCCTGCGACTCCAGGACGAGGCGGACGTAGCGCGAGGCGCCCCACTCGGGGAACTCGGTGTCGAGGGCGACGGGTTCGGCGGTCACCGCCCAGCCGAGCGGCTCGAAGAGCCGTCGTACGAGCTCGGGTCCGCCGCGGGCGGGCAGCGCGGGTACCTCGATGCGCAGCGGCAGCGGCGCGGCGGCCCGCTCCGGACGGGCGGCGCACACACCCCGCACGGCGCTGGAGAACACGCCGCTCAGGGCGACCGCGAGCAGCGAGGAGGCCGCGTAGGGGCGGTCGTTGACGTACTGCGCGAGAGCCGCGTCGGGTGCTCCGCCGCGCCCCTTGCCCTTGCCCCGGCGAACCAGCGCGATCGTGTCGATCTCCAGCAACAGCGCGGCCGTGCAGCGCTCGGCGTCCGCCTCCGGGTAGAAGACGTGCGCGGTGCCGTAGGCCAGGCTCTCCACCCGGACCCGGTCCGGGTGCTTGTGCAGCAGAAAGCCCAGCTCGGTGGCCGGACGCTCGGCTGTGCCGGTCGTGCTGATCGTCAGGAACATACGTCTCAGCATCGCCCGCCCGCCCACCGTCTGGCCAGCCGATTTCACCTTCGCGGTGGTGAAACGACGAATCGCCCGGCCCGGCGGACCGCCCGGGCTCTTCGCGGCGAGGAGCCACGGCGGACCGCCCCGGCTCCTCGCCGCGCGGAGCCGGGGCGGTCGCGGATGCGTCAGGTGACCGGCTGCAGGACCGGCAGATCGCTGCCGACCGCGTGCCGGCCGCCGGGGCGGACGAACACGGGGCGGCCGGCCAGCAGCCCGAAGACCGTCTCGGGCACCAGCAGGGCGAGCAGCAGGAGGAGCGGCACCTTCCATCCCCCGGTGAAGCTGTGCAGGAGGCCGATCATCAGCGGTCCGATCCCCGCCACGAGGTAGCCGCCGGCCTGGGCCATGCCGGACAGCTGGGCGGCGATCCGCGGATTCGGTGAGCGCAGGCTCAGCAGGGTGAAGGCCAGGGGGAAGGCGCTGCCGGTAGCGAGTCCGAGCACACAGATCCAGAGCCATCCGGCGTGGGGAGCCAGGAGGACTCCGAGGAGGGCCACCGCCTTGGTCGCGGCCACGGCGGTGATGAGAGGGCGCTGGGTGGGCATCCGGGCGGCGAGGACGGGGACGAGCAGGCCGAGCGGAATGCTGATGACCTGCATGACCGAGACCATCATTCCGGCCTCCGCCGGGGGGTATCCACTGTCGTGCATGATCTCGGGGAGCCAGGCCATGAGGGCGTAGAACGTCAGGGAGACCACGCCGAGGAATCCGGCGACCGCCCAGGCGAGCGGGGAGCGCACGAGGTGCGGGCCGGAATCGGGCGAGGGGTCCTGGGGGACGTGCCGGCCGCGTGCCGCGAGCGGCCCCCACGCCAGTGCGGCGATGAGCGAGGGGACGGCCCAGACGGCGAGTGCGACACGCCATCCAGCGGCGTCGTGGAGGGGGACGGCGAGGCCCGCGGCGATGGCTCCGCCGGCCGCCATCAGCATCATCGCCAGGCCGGTGAAGGTGCCCACCCGGTGGGCGAAGTGGCGTTTGATGACGACGGGCATGAGGACGTTCCCGAGGGCGATTCCGGCGCCGGCCAGCACGGTGCCGGAGAACAGCAGCACCGTGGAGGGAAAGGCCCGTAGCAGGATTCCCGCGGTGAGCAGGACGAGGCCCGCGGCGATGGTGGTCTCGGTGCCGATACGGCGGGCTATCGGCGGTGCGAGCGAGGCGAAGACGCCGAGACACAGCACGGGCAGCGTGGTCAGGACGCTGGTCTGCGTCCCACTGAGGTGGAAGGTGAGCTGCAGGTCGCTCAGCATGGGTGAGATTCCGGTGATGGCCGCGCGCAGGTTCAGTGCGAGGAGCACCAGGCCGGTGAGCGCCCAGAGTTTTGCGGCGCGGTGAACGGCGGATGAGTTTTTCAATTTCCCCCCTGGAAACGCCGAAGGCTTCCCCGGCGGCGGAGACAACGTCGTCTCACAGGGGGAAGCCTTCGGTTTGTGTGATGCCGGGATGTCCGGTTGTGTGATGCCGGGACGTCCGGTCGGGTGGTGCCGGGACGTCCGGTCGGGTGCTGCTTAGACGACGGCCGCGGTGGGCGCCGAGCGGCTGTGGAACGGGCAGACGAGCTGGTTGGTCTGGCCCTTGGTGAGGGCCGCTGCGCCGCCGGCGGTGGTGGTTCCGTTGCCGAGGAGTTGCAGGATCTCGGTGGAGAGCAGGTCCTGCTTGCCCTTGAGGGCGTCGGCGGTGGTCTGGTCGGTGCAGAAGACCATTTCCGCCGCGATGTTGTCCTGCACGATGCGGGCGAGGTTGTCGAGCGCGGTGGCGACGGCGTCCGTGGGGAGCTGCGCCGTCATCAGGTCGATCAGGTGGGAGTCGACCTTGTCCTTGTTCATGAAGTTCTTGATGATGATGCTGTTCTGGTTCAGCTCGTACGTGGTCCACAGGGTGAGGACCACGACGTACAGGCCGGACCAGGCACCGTCGCCGACCTGCTTGCGCCAGCGGGTCATCAGGTTGGAGACGCCGGTGATCTGCATCTTCGACGCCCAGTACATGTTCGTCCGGATGCTCGGATAGACGCTGCCGGAGAAGTCCTCGTAGGACTTCATGTCGAACGCGCGGGCGCGGATGGTCTTGTTGATGAACTCGTGCGCCGCGTCGAGGATGGTCGCGCAGGAGTCGTGCAGGTCGGCGGGGAGGTTGGCCTCCTCCAGCTGACGGCGGGCGGTGTCTAGGGTGTTGACGAAGTCCTGGAGCGGTGTGGTCCAGCTGGTGTCCTTCGGCCCGGCGAAGGCGACCATCTTCAGGTCGTGCGGGTCGATGTACTTGGCCTGAGCGGGGAGGATGCGGTTCGGGTCGAGGTACGGCGCGAGGATGCTGAAGATGCCCAGCGGGATGTGCGCGATGGACTTCGCCAGCTCGAAGATCTCGTCGACCGGCTGGAGCTGCTCGATCTTCTGGCCGTTGTCGACCAGGGTGTAGGTGCCGCCCCGCGAGTCGTTCTGGACGACGATGACCGGCCCCAGGTGCTGGGTCAGGTTCGCCTTCAGGGTGGCGTAGTTGCTGCGCATGCCGGCGTTGACGTTCCGGATCGCGTCGCGGGCCGCCTTCTGGCGGTCGGCGTCGGAGTCGGCGTGGGCGACACCGGTGGCACTGACATTGGTGAGAGCTGCGGTGGCGCCGACGGCGGCGGCGGCACCAAGGACGGTTCTTCGGGTAGGCACTCTCTTTTTCCCCCTCGGAAAAGGCGCGCGATATCCCCATCTACGCGCATTGCGTATGACGCTAGCCCCCCAACAGGCCGGAAAATACGGACCGCTTGAACAGCCCTCACCGTCTCGGCCTGTGCGATCACACCGAACGAAATGCCGCACGGAATTCGGAAGCAGGAACTCCGTGCCACTGCGGAGAACGGACCGCACGGGGGTGAGCGTCGTTCTCCGCAGCAGATTTCCGGGTGTCCGGCGTCAGCTCAGCGACGCGGCGGACGGGACGACCACGCCGTACAGGTCGGCGATCGTCGCCAGGGCGCCGTGGTGCAGCTGCTCGGCGGACACGTCGGCCACGTCCGTGCTCAGGGACCGGGTGGCGGTGGCGTCGGCCACCACCGTGGGCCGGTTGCCCCGCAGGAACGCGCCCTGTGCGGTGAACGTGACACACATGTGGGTCATGAAGCCGGCCAGAATCAGGTCGCTGTTCCCGGCCTCGTCCACCAGCTCGCCCAGGTCCGTGCCGTGGAAGGCGTTGGGCGCCTGCTTGGTGACCACCGGCTCGCCGTCGAGGGGGGCCACCTTCTTGTGGATGCGGCCCACTTCGGCGTCCAGGTCGTACGGGCTGCCCGCACCGCCGTCGTGCTGGACGTGGATGACCTCGGCCCCCGCCTGACGTGCCCTGTCGAGCAGGTCGGCCGCACGGTCCAGAGCGGTCTCCCAGCCCTCCAGCTCCATGACGCCCTGGGTGTAGGTGTTCTGCAGGTCGATCAGGATCAGCGTCGAGTTCGCGAGCGACGCCGGGGTCTGGTCGAGGGAGCTGAGGTCACGCAGGGTTTTTGAAGGCACAACTGCCCCTTCTCTGTTTGTACATCAGAAGTTTCCGGCCATCCGCGGCGGCCGAATCACACGCTACGATCCGTCTACACATGGCGGCAATGTCGTACTACTTGCAGAAAATGACAGGCCGCCCGGACGTCCGGGGGGACTGAAAATGGGCCGTATCCGAAGACTCGTCGTCATCGTGCTTTTCGAGGGCGTCGACCTGCTCGACGTCACCGGACCGCCGGAGGTGTTCGCGCTGCTCAGGCGGGAAACGGAAGGGGACACCGGCTACCACGTCGTGCTGGCCGCCGAGACCCTGGACCCGGTCACCACGTCGGCCGGGGTCCGGGTCCTGCCCGACACGACCTTTGCTGAACTGGCCCGCCGGCCCGTCGACACGCTCATGGTTCCCGGCTCGGTCGAGGTCGACCAGCTGCGCCATGTCCACGCCCTGGTGGATCCGCACGTGGTCGCCCGGGTGAAGGAGCTCGCCGGCCGCTCCCGGCGCATCGCCTCCGTCTGCGTCGGGGCGCATCTCCTCGCGGCGGCCGGCCTGCTCGACGGCAAGCGCGCCACCACCCACTGGTCGACCGCCCAGCAGCTGGCCGCGGACCATCCGGCGGTGGAGGTCGACGCCGACCCGATCTTCATCCGGCAGGGCGAGGTGTGGACGGGAGCCGGGCTCACCGCCTGCCTCGATCTGTCGCTGGCCCTGGTGGCGGAGGACTTCGGGGAGGCCGCGGCCATGCGGGTGGCCCGGCAGCTCGTGATGTATCTGAAGCGGCCCAGCGGACAGAGTCAGTTCAGTGTGACCATCGAGACCGGTTCCACCTCACGGCGCATGGACGACCTGCGCCTGCACATCACGCAGCACATCGCCGATCGTCTCTCGGTCGCCGATCTCGCGGCCTACGCCAATGTCAGCGAACGGCAGCTCAACCGGCTGTTCAAGGACGAACTCGGCACCACGCCGGGCTGCTACGTCGAGTCCGCCCGTGTCGAGGTCGCCCGGAACCGGCTCGAAACCACGGACGACACCCTCGACCGCGTCGCATCGGTCTGCGGCTTCAACACCATCGACACGCTCATACGGGCCTTCCGGCGCAGGCTGAACACCACCCCGACGGAATACCGCAGCCGGTTCCGGTACTCGGGCGCGGCCGGTTAGCGGTCACGGCGTCGCACCGCCCCCTCGGGCCGGAGGGGGCGGTGGACAGGGGACGGGTGGGCGCCGTCGGGGCGGTCCCTCGTCCCGGCGGGGGCAGGGACGAGGAGCTTCGGAGGCCGGCGGGGGACGGGAGAGGCCGGCCTCACTCGACTCACCGGCCCCCGCCACGCCCTCCGTGAGCCGGACGCACAGACGTCCAGCGCGCGGGTCTAGGGAATGTGGATCGTCTTCGTTCGCCAGTAGTGGACGCCGATCTGCTTGCCGTCGCGCATCACCTTGGCAGCGTGATCCACTCCGTCGTTGTGAGGTTCAAGGCCGCACTCCACCTCGACACCTTCCGCGGACACCGCCTCTGCTCCGCATGTCGCCCGCTCCGCGGGTACCCGGAATCGGCGCATCGTGACGAGGCGGAAACGGTCCTCCCACGGCCGCGCGTCGGCGTGAGCCTGCGCCACCTCTACGGGGTCGTCGCCGGGCCGCAGAGGGATCTGCACGAGCCGTCCGGCCACTTCGAGGAAAACATCTTCGGGCAGCTTCTTCAGGTCTTCAGTGCTCGCCACGTCGGGGTGCGGATGATTGCTCACTTGCACGCCCCCCTCTTGACCTGATGGCGCGCCAGCCTGACATAGAGGTCCGTCGCCTTCGACCGGTCGAACCCGTCGCATCGCGGGTCCGTGGCCAGGTTGATCTGACGCTGAAGATCCCGGCATTCCCTACAGCCCGGTTTCGGCGTGGGGCGCTTGTAGCCGTGCGGGTCCGTGAGCTGAATCGGGGGGTTCCCCAGAAGCACCGTCTTCGACACCATCCCTGCTCCTCCGCCGTGTCGTCCTACGGATGACATTAGGGAGGCGTCACATCAGAGTTCCACGGAGTTCTATGAGGTTCTACGCGTCTTCATTCGAGCGAGTCGATCGCCGACGAGACGAGGCTCCGCGCTCCGGCTGCAAAGACTGCGAGCGCCGCCATCTCCTCGAAGGCGTGGGTGTACATCGCGATTTCGCCCGGAGCGGTGATCGTCACCCCGGCCGTCAGCAACTCGACGGACACACGGTCTTCGTCGAACATCGTGAACGTCTCCAGCGTCCACATGGGCCGCTGCCGTCCGGCCGGGATTATCCCGACCGAGACAGCCGGCAACGCCATGACAGACAGCAGATAGCCCAGTTGCCCCGCCATAACGGCCGGCTCGCCGACCACGTGACGCAGGACGGACTCCTCCAGCAGGAACGCGAACCGGTGCCGCCCTCCACGGATGATGCGCGAGCGCCCCACCCGCGCAGCTGCCGCGTCCTCGACGTCATCCGGCGTGCCGTGAAAACGGGCGATGTTCCGGAGCAGCGCGGCTGCGTACTCGAAGGTCTGAACGAAGCCGGGCACGACGGTGGAACTGTAGACACGGAACGTCTTCGTGCGCTCGTAGAGGGGGACCCGGGACTCCTGAAGTCGTCGCAGCCCCGAGCGCTGTACCCGGCGCCACTCCAGATACATGGAGTCAGCCGTGCGGTTATCCGCCAGCAGGTCCGGGACCTGGCTCTCCGCGTCGCATGCGCGACACCACGCCCGGATGTCGTCGTCCGACGGGGGCGTAGTCGCGCTCTGGAGGCGTGACACCTTCGAGGGCTGCCAGCCGGCCCGCGCCGCAACCTCCCTACCCGACAGCCCCGCGTCACGGCGAATCTCACGGAGTTTCTCCGCGATTGCGCGGCGGGCCTCGTCGAGGGCGGCAGAAGGGTAGGGAGACTGCATCGGCGGGCCGGCGCTCAGATCACGTAGTCCGGGTGCGGGACGCCACGCTGCCACACAACCTCGAATGCTTCGGCGTGACGCTTCACGACGTCGGGGGCGTCCTCCATGACGTCCTCGACGAAACGGCCGTCACCCGCGAAGAGGCTGAAGCGAATGAGCCGGTCGTCGAAGATCCACAGGTCGTTTCCCGGGAGGAGCAAGTCCGACGCCAGGCGCCGCGGGAGCCACCGGACGTCTTCGCCGGCCGCCAGGTTCTGGGGCGTGCACGAGTGCTCATAGCGGATGTACTCGCTCACCGATTCCGAGACGACACGGGCTCGTCGCATGACGACTCCGCGCGCCACGGCATGGGCTACAGCGTCATGGAAGCCGTTCCACCATGACGCGCGATCGTCGAGGGCGTACCCGTGCCCCGCCTTCCAGTCCGCGAAGTCCTCGTCCTCCTCGACGACGCCGTAGACGTCGCGAGTCTCCAGATGGACCGCGGACCGCTGACAGCCGGCGAGCAGCTCAGCGAACGGCGGAACCGTCTGCGGCATGACACGCCTCCCTGATCTGCTGCACCATCCGGACGGGCAGCCTGACGACCGCCTCCGTGTCTGGAATGGGCCCCGTCTCCAGACACCGGGCCTGGAGAACCTCGTCCGCCTTCCATCCCTGGAACACGAACTCTCGCTTGTCCTCGTCGAGCCACACCGTGGGGCAGTGGTCGCCGTTCGCCTCGGGGTCCTTCCCGAATGATCGTAAAGCCATGACGATCCCCTCCGGCACGCGGATTGCGCAATGTTCTATGCACCATCACGCCGACGGGTGCGGGAGCCAAGGGGGCCTTGTGCGGTCACGGCGTCGCACCGCCCCCTCGGGCCGGAGGGGGCGGTGGACAGAGGGCGGGTGGCTACGACAGCTGCGACTGGACCTGGGAGGAGATCAGCTCCAGGTGGTCGAGGTCGTCCAGGTCGAGGATCTGGAGGTAGATCCGCTGCGAGCCGGCCTCGGCGTACCGGCCGATCTTGTCGACCACCTCGGCCGGGGAGCCGGCCAGGCCATTGGCCTTCAGCTCGTCCGCCTCACGGCCGATAGCGGCGGCCCGCCGGGCGACCTCCTGCTCGCTGCTGCCGACACACGCCACCAGCGCGTTGGAGTACGTCAGGTCGTCCGCCCCGCGGCCCGCCTCCTCGGCGGCTGCCCGCACCCGGCCGAACTGCCGTTCACTGTCCTCGACCGAGGCGAACGGGATGTTGAACTCCGCGGCGTACCGGGCCGCGAGGCGCGGCGTACGGGTCGCGCCGTGACCGCCGATGAGCACCGGGATCTTCGTCTGGGCGGGCTTGGGCAGTGCGGGCGAGTCGGTGAGGTCGTAGTACCTGCCGTGGAAGTCGAAGTTCTCGCCGGCCTTGGTCGCCCACAGCCCGGTGACGATCTCCAGCTGCTCCTCCAGGCGAGCGAACTTCTCCTTCGGGAACGGGATGCCGTACGCCTTGTGCTCCTCCTCGAACCAGCCCGCGCCCAGGCCCAGTTCGACCCGGCCGCCGGACATCTGGTCGACCTGGGCGACCTGGATGGCGAGCACGCCGGGCAGGCGGAAGGTGCCGGCCGTCATCAGGGTGCCGAGGCGGATGCGCTTGGTCTCGCGGGCCAGGCCGGCCAGGGTGATCCAGGCGTCCGTGGGGCCGGGCAGGCCGTCGGCGTTGCCCATGCGCAGATAGTGGTCAGAGCGGAAGAAGGCCTCAAAACCGAGGTCCTCCGTGGCCTTCGCCACGGTGAGCAAGGTGTCGTAGGTCGCCCCTTGCTGGGGCTCGGTGAAGATTCGAAGGTCCATACATCCATCCTGCACGGCCGGCGCCCCGTCAACCCCACTGGTACCGCCGGGCGCGGCCGTCCCCGGTCGGGTGAAAATCGTCAACCGTGCCCGCGGGGGGCCGGGCGGGCCAGTGACCGGCGACGGCAGTGATCGTTGGGCGGTCGGAGCCGGGCCGTCCGGCACCCGCGCCGGACGGCCGCCGTTCCCGCGCGTCGTCGCCCCGGTCCTCCCCGGGGCCGGGGGCCGAGGAGGCCGTCATGTCCGAAGAGTCCGTGGAGTCCGTTCCCCCGCAGGGTGGCTCCGCCGGCCGGCCCAAGGGGTTGCTGGAGCAGATGGAGGAGCTGATGGCGGCCTTGAACGCGGACCTGTCGGCGCTGGACGCGGATCTGCAGTCGGCCGGGGGGTCGGGATGGGCGCCGGCCGAGGAAGGCGAGCTGGGGTGACGTGCCGTTGCGCCGGGGGCCGCCGCCCCCGGATTCCCGCCCCGGCCTGAAGGGCCCCGCCCTCATACGCCGGTCGGGCTGTCCTTCGCGTTCTCCGGTAACGCCTCCTCGCGCGCCGCCAGCTTGCGCAGCATCTCCAGGACCCGGTCCCGGGACTCGTCCGCCGCGTCGATGGCCTCCATGCACTGCCAGTACGTCGCCTCGTCGGCCGCGGCGCTGGCCATGCCGACCAGGGCTATGCCGACCTCGCCGAGCAGGCCACCCAGGCTGATCAGGGTCAGCCGGGCGTCGTCCAGCTCGGTGAGCTGGGCGGCGCGCAGGTCTCCGGGGTCGAGCTCCGGAGGATCCAGGACGCCGCAGCCGCGGCCCGCCAGCTCGGTCAGACCCAGCGCCTCGCCCCGCAGCTCCGGCGGGCCGGACACCGCGAGGCGGCTGCCTATCGCCTGGGCCAGAGCCTGTGCCTGCCACACCTCCGCCATGATCTCGGGCCCACCGGCGCCGCCCACCAGGGCACGCCTGCTCGTCATTATGAGCCGCACCGCATCCATGCGCTGCCCCCGTCCCGTCGGTCGTGCTCCGCCGTACGTCCGCCCGAACTCACTACTCCACTACCCAGAGTGAGGTGCCGTCAGACGAAAAGCCAGAGCAAGACGGAAATCTCTGGACAACAATTCGGATTCAGCAGGGAAATTGACTTCGGAGAGTGATAACGGAGTGCGGTGTTCCGGCCCTTGGGTCCGGGTCCGCGGTTCAGGCGGTGTCGTCAGGTCCCGGCGCCGGGAAGCGGTGTTCGTTGCGGTCGATCTTGGCCGACAGGGCGGCCAGCGGGTCGATGCCGAGGACCTCGCAGAACTGGAGGAGGTAGGCGAGCACATCCGCGACCTCGTCCGTGACGCGATGCGCGGTGCCGGGGTCGTCCATCACGCGGGCCGACTCCTCCGGGGTCAGCCACTGGAAGATCTCGACCAGTTCGGACGCCTCCACACTCAGGGCGGCCACGAGGTTCTTGGGGGTGTGGAAGGGCTGCCAGTTGCGCGCGGCGGCGAACTCGGTCAGCCTGCGCTGGAGTCCGGCCAGGTCAAGGTGTTCCGTCACGGGTTCAGGTCTACCACTGTGACGCCCCGCGTCCGCCCGGCCCACGAGGCGTCGCTCACCGCGCCCACGCAGCGGATGTGCCCGCGCTCGCCCATCCGGGCTGCGGTCCGCAGCAGTTCGCTGCGCTGGGCGGGGTCGAGGCACCGGTCGAAGCCGTCGGCGAGCACCGTGAGGCTGCGCAGCGCATCGGGCACCTCACCGGGCGCGTCGACGTCCAGGACGCCGGGTCCGGTGAACAGCACGAGTGCCAGCGCGACATAGCGCAACTCGCCGTCGCCGAGCCGGGCCAGATCGGTGCGGAAGCCGTCGCCGCGGTCCAGCAGCGCCCGGACGGTGCCGTCGGCCATCGGCTCGGCGAGCAGATCGGCCACCGGGCCGGCGCAGCCCGCACGCAGCGTCTCGACCAGCTGGGCATGCCGGCGGCTGCACTCGAAGCGAGTGCGCCATACGACGTCGGCGAGGTTGTCGCAGCCGGGCATGAGCCGTCCCGAACCCGTCGGAACGGGGACGCGCATGTACTCGGGGCGCGGGTCGCAGGCGAAGACGGAGCGCAGCGCGACCACCATCTGCTCGGCGGCGGCCAGCACCTGCCGCTGCCCGTCCGTCTTGCCGGCCACCCTGAGCGGCAGCAGGGCGGTGCCGAGCAGGTCGTCGGGCAGCGGGGCACGGGTCACCGGGGAGGAACCCGCGGTGTGCCAGGCGGCCTGTACGGCCCGGCGTCCCGGATCGCGCAGGGCCGTCTCCAGCAGGACGACTCCCCCGGCCGTCAGCCGCTCGCCCACGATCCGCAGCTCGGGCTCGGCCTGGACGGCCACATCCAGCCGGACCGGCCCCTCGGCGCCGTCGGCCGTGCACCCGATCCGGAACCCCCTGCGTCCCTCCCCGTCGGGCCGCGCCCGCTCCGGCACACAGGCGCCGGGGTCCGGGAACACCTCGGCGAGCGGCGCCCCTCCTCCGAGGCGCGCGAGGGCCTCGTACGCACCGAGCGCAGTCGACTTCCCGGCCCCGCTGGGTCCGGCGAACAGGGTGACGGGGCCCAGCGGGTACACGGCCCGCCGGTGCCCGGCAAACGCGGACAGCCGCAACTCGGTGATGCGGGCACGCACGTCGACGGGGGTGCCGGGGGCCGGCACGACGGGCGCAGCCGACGGCGGCACGGCGGTTGCCGGAGACGTCGGTGGAGCGGGGGCCGCAGAGGATCCGGCGGACACGGAGGACACGGAGGGCTCGGCGGAGGCGGAAGGCACGGCCATATGCGGACGGTAGGTCCGCGCGAGACCGGTGAACCGTTTTCTCCGCCGGGCCTTCCTACGATCGGGGGACGGCCGGTGCCGCGCGCACCGGCCGCACCGCCCGCCGCCTCAGCCGCCGGACACGCCTGCCCCCTCCATCAGCCCGCTGACCTCCGTGCCGGGCGGGGTCAGCAGGAACACGTTGCGGTCCACCCGGTGCATCCCGCTGCCCAGTCCGAAGACGACGCCGGTACTGAAGTCGAGGACCCGCTTGGCGACCTCGCCCTCCGCGCTCGAGAGATCGAGCAGGACCGGCGCCCCGGCCATCAGCGTCTCGGCGACTTCCCGGGCGTCCGCGAAGACATTGACCCTGAGGACCACGAACCGGCGGCGGGTCTCGGTCTCCGCGTCCGGCAGCGAGCGGTGGTTCACCGCGGACGGCCACGCGTCCCGCCCGCGTAGCGGCACGACCTGGGCGAGCCCTTCCCACTGTTCATCGGTGACGTCATAACGGCTCACCGGCTCCCCCCGACCTGACTCGCATTCAATGCCTGCACCAGGCAATTCTTACGCCAAGTCACCCGTTCGGCCCAACAGCGACACGAAGCGCCACAGGCGCGGCGGCCCCTCGTTCCGCCCCATCGAGGGGCACATGTACGAATACGCCCGGTTCTTACCGGCCTCACACCGGACTCTTCACCTCCCGCCACACCCCGCTCACCAGCCGCCATTACGGTCCGATGTCGTGCACTTGGCAGAAACACCGCAGGTGACACCCGGCCGGCGGACGCAGTCGGCGGTGTCCGCCGCTCCGGGAGCCCGCGCGGCAGCCGCGGCCGCTCCGGGGGCCCCCGCGCAGTGGCACCGGGTCCTGACCCTGCTCGCGGACGTGAGCCTGTTCATCGGCACCCGCACGGTGTGGACCCAGGCAGCCACCCACCGGCCGGTCCTCGCGGCGGTCGTCTCCGTCTGCTACGCCTCGATCCTGATCACCGGTGTCCTCGCCCTGACGGTCCGGCGGGCGCGCTCGCTGGCCCGGCTGGACCTGGTGGTGCTGCTGACCGCGGTCACGCTCGCCCTGTGCACCTGGGCGCTGAACCACGCCGGCGGCGACGAGGCGGTCCTGTCCACGCAGGCCGCGCGGGAACTGGTGGCCGGGCACCCGGTGTACGGGCAGCCGTGGCCCTGGCTGTTCCACGCCAAGGGCGTCGCGCTGACACCGACGACGACCGGCGGTTACGACTTCACCTACGGCTATCCCCCGCTCACCCCGCTGCTGACGGCGCCTCTGCTGTGGCTGGGCCACGGCGGCGCCCCGGCGACGGCGGCGGCGACGCTCGCGCTGATCGCGGCCGCGGTGGTGCTGTGGCGGATGCTGCCGGTGCCGTGGCGCTCGGCGGCGACGATGGTCTGTCTGGGCTTCGGCTTCCTGCCGACGTACGCCCGCCAGGGCTATCCGGCCATCGTCGCGCTGGCCCTGCTGGTGCCGGTGGTGGTGCGCTGGCCGCGGATCGGCAGCGGCGGCCGGCTGGGCGCCGCGGGGGTCGCACGGGCCGTGTGCCTGGGTGCCGCGTGCGCGGCCCAGCAACTTCCCTGGTTCGTGATGCCGTTCCTGCTGGCCGGCGTCTACGCCGTGCGCCGCGGGGAACTGGGCGGCCGGGAGGCCCGGCTGGTGGTGCTGCGGATCCTCGGGATCGCCGCGGCGGCCTGGCTGCTGATCAACGCGTACTTCGTCGTGCACGAGCCGGGCCCCTGGCTCGACGGGATCGCTCTGCCGCTGACCCAGGGCGCGGTGCTGCACGGCCAGGGCCTGGTGGACATCTCCCTGTACTTCACGCACGGCAGCGACCGGCTCGACTGGTACGGCCACGCGAGCGTGCTGCTCGCCGCGGCCCTGCTGGCGCTGTTCGTGCTCTTCGTGCGGCGGCTGGGCCCGGCGGCGACCGTGCTGCCCTGGTGTGCCTTCTACCTGGCGACCCGCTCCCAGGACGGCTACTACCTGATGATGACGCCGCTGTGGCTCGCGGCGGCCGTCACCGTGCCCCTGACGGACTTCGCGCGGGCCTGGCAGCCACGCCCGCGGTGGCTCTCGGGGCCGCGCCGGCGGCCGGCGCTGGCGGGCGCGGTCGCGCTGCTGATGCTGCCCGCGCTGGTGAGTGCGGTCCTCGCGGTCTCGGGGCGGCCGCCGCTGCGGATGGACATCACGGCGGCGCGGCGGGCCACCGGGCACGCGCTGTCGGGGCTGACCGTGCGGGTGACCAACACCGGAAGCTCCCCGCTCACCCCGCACTACATGCTCACCACCGGCCAGGGCATGAGCAAGTACTGGTCCCTGGAGCACGGTCCGGCCACGATCCCGGCGCACACCACGGCGACCGTGGAACTCCGGGCGCCCTCGGGCCGGTTCCCGCTGTCCGTCAAGAAGAGCGCCCGTATCCGGCTGCGCGCCTTCACGGCGACCCCGCAGACGCTCTCCACCCGTGATGTGCGACCGGCCGAGCTGGGCCGGCAGGGCTGACGTCAGACGGCGGTGCGGGTGAACCGCAGCCCGGCCGTCACCGTGGTCAGGCCGCGCATCATGCCCAGCTGGTTCCAGGTCACCCCGAACTGGTCGCGGTCCACCTCGAACTCGGCCTCCAGGGTCAGCGCGTCGGCCGTCGCCGAGGTCAGGCGCGCGGTGAGGTCCAGCGGCCGGCTGATGCCGCGCACGGTCAGCTGACCGGCGACCCGGACACCGTCACTGTCGCCGTTGCCACTGCCACTGCCGCTGCCGCTGCCGTCGAGACGGTCCGCGGCGCGGACGGCGAAGGTGATCTCCGGGTGGTTGCCGGCGTCCAGCAGGTCGGCCGAGCGCAGATGCGTGTCGCGCTTGGCGTTCCCGGTGTCCAGGGAGGCCACTTCCAGGGTCACGGCGCCGGTGGCCGAGCCGTCGGCGCGCACCTCTCCGTGGCCGGTGACGGCGGTGAACGTGCCCTTGACGGTGACCAGGCCCCAGAAGGTGCGGTGCCGCAGGCCCACGGTGGACGCGGCCGGGTCGAGCTGCCAGGTGCCTGTTTCCACGGCGACGGTCATGGCCGTCCTCCTGTTCGGTGAGATGGCCGGCTTGCGGCGACATCGGTGGTTCAAATTTGGATGACCTCACGCTAGCCCACTATCCAAATTTGGACAACAGGTAGACTCGAAGCCATGGCCGCCCACGACGAACCCCCCGCCGACCAGCCCTCCTGCCCCTCCGCCGGGGGCACCGGGCTGCTCCCGGGCGAGCTGCGCGCCTGGATGCTCCTGCTGGCCGCGACGGGCGCCGTGGAGCAGCGGCTGCGGTCGGTCGTCAAGAAGTCCCTCGACGTCTCGCACGACGAGTTCCTCATCCTGTGCCTGCTGGCCGAGCAGCCGCGCGGCGGCCTGCGCATGACCCGGATCGCGGAACTCCTCGGCCGCCCCAAGACCCGGCTCACCTACCAGATCGCCTGCCTCCAGCGGGCCGGCCTGGTCACCCGCGAGTCCGTGTGCGGGGACAGACGGGGCATCGAGGTGGCGCTCACCGACAAGGCCCGGCGGCTGCTGCGGGAGGCCTCCGGCACGCTCGCGCAGACGGTACGGGAGGCACTGTCCCGGTTCGTCGGACCCGAGCAGCGAGAGGCGCTGTCCGCGCTGGTCCCCGACCTCGCCGACGCGCCGCAGCAGCCGTAGAACCGTAGGAAAACGGGCTCTTGGGGGCGGGTGCGGTACAGCTCACCGGCGCAAGGAGGGAAACGTCACAAGCCCGGCTCTGCTCCGACCCGAGGCTGCTGCCCTAGCATCCGAGCCATGACGGTCCTGCCTGACGACGGGCTCCCACTGGCCGCCGAGTTCCCTGACGCGACCCACGAGCAGTGGCAACACCTGGTCGAAGGTGTGCTGCGCAAGTCGGGCAAGGAAGTCTCGGGTACGGCAGCTGAGGACGCCCTGTCCACCATGCTCGAGGACGGGCTGCGCACCCGGCCCCTGTACACGGCGCATGACGACGCGCCAGACCCCGGTCTGCCCGGTTTCGCGCCGTTCGTGCGCGGCAGCCGCCCCGAGGGCAGCACCGCGGGCGGCTGGGACGTACGGCAGCGGCACGCGGCACTCGTCGACGGTGCCGTCCTCGCCGACCTGGAGAACGGCGTCACCTCGCTCTGGCTGCTCGTGGGCCAGGGCGGCATCCCGGTGTCCGGCATCGCGCGCGCCCTCGACGGCGTCTACCTCGACCTGGCCCCGGTGGTCCTGGACGCCGGCCGGGAGGTCGAGGCCGCCGCGGACACGCTGCTGCGGCTGTACGAGGACAACGGCGTCGACCCGAAGGCAGCGCGCGGCAACCTGGGCGCGGACCCGCTCGGGTACGAGGCCCGCACCGGCACCGCGCTGGACTTCGCGCCCGTCGCCGCCCTCGCCGCGCGCTGCGCCGAGCAGTACCCGGGCCTGCGCGCGCTGACCGTGGACGCGCTGCCGTACCACGAGGCGGGCGGCTCGGCCGCGCAGGAGCTGGGTGCCTCCCTCGCCACCGGTGTGGCCTATCTGCGTGAGCTGACCGAGGCCGGCCTCACGGTCGAAGCGGCCTGCGCCCAGCTGGAGTTCCGGTACGCGGCCACCGCCGACCAGTTCCTGACCATCGCCAAGCTGCGCGCGGCACGCCGGCTCTGGGCGCGGGTCGCCGAGGTGTCCGGGGCACCCGGGGCGGGCGCGCAGGTACAGCACGCGGTGACCTCGCCGGTGATGATGAGCCGCCGCGATCCATGGGTGAACATGCTCCGCACCACGGTCGCGACGCTGGCCGCCGGGGTCGGCGGCGCCGAATCGGTCACCGTGCTGCCGTTCGACCACGCGCTCGGCCTGCCGGACGCCTTCGCCCGCCGCATCGCCCGCAACACCTCCACGATCCTGGTCGAGGAATCGCATCTGGCCCGGGTGATCGACCCGGCGGGCGGCTCCTGGTACGTCGAGCGGCTCACCGACGAACTCGCCCACGCGGCCTGGGAGTTCTTCCGGACCGTCGAGCGGGACGGCGGCCAGGCGGCCGTGCTGCGCTCCGGCCGCATCCGTACGGACCTGGCGACGACCTGGGCCGAGCGCTCCAAGAAGCTCGCCAAGCGGCGCGAGCCCATCACCGGTGTCAGTGAGTTCCCGCTGCTCGCCGAGAAGCCGGTGGAGCGCGAGCCGGCGCCCGAGCAGCCCTCCGGAGGGCTGCCCCGGGTGCGCCGGGACGAGGCGTACGAGGCCCTGCGGGCCCGCTCCGACGCCCATCTGGCGGCGACCGGCTCCCGGCCCCGGATCTTCCTCGCGACCCTGGGCTCGGCCGCCGAATTCACCGCGCGGGCGACCTTCGCCGCCAATCTGTTCCAGGCGGGCGGGATCGAGCCGGTCACCGAGGGCCGCTTCGAGGACAGCGGCGCCACCGAAGCCGTCCTGTGCTCCAGTGACGCCCTCTACGCCGAACAGGCAGGGCAGGCCGCCGAGTTCCTGCGCTCCTCGGGCGCCCGTCATCTGTTCCTCGCGGGGCGCCCGGCCGACCACGCCGGCATCGACTCGTACGTCTTCGCGGGCTGCGACGCCATCGCCGTACTCTCCGCGACCCTCGACCGCATGGGAGTGTCCTGATGGGAATCCCCGACTTCTCCGGCATCGAGCTGGGGACGCCGGTCACCGAGGGCGGTGACGGTGAGTGGCGCCGGGCCGTGGAACGGGCCACCGGCGCCGCCGAACCGCTGTGGGAGACCCCGGAGGGTATCGGGGTCAAGTCGCTGTACACCGGCCGTGACCTGGAGGGCCTGGACTTCCTCGGCACCTACCCGGGCATGGCCCCGTATCTGCGCGGCCCGTACCCGACGATGTACGTCAACCAGCCCTGGACGATCCGTCAGTACGCGGGCTTCTCCACCGCCGAGGAGTCCAACGCGTTCTACCGGCGCAACCTCGCGGCCGGCCAGAAGGGCCTGTCGGTCGCCTTCGACCTGCCCACGCACCGCGGCTACGACAGCGACCACCCGCGGGTGACCGGCGACGTCGGCATGGCGGGCGTGGCGATCGACTCCATCTACGACATGCGTCAGCTCTTCGACGGCATCCCGCTGGACAGAATGACCGTGTCGATGACGATGAACGGCGCCGTGCTGCCGGTGCTCGCGCTGTACATCGTGGCGGCGGAGGAGCAGGGCGTACCGCCCGAGAAGCTGGCCGGGACCATTCAGAACGACATTCTGAAGGAGTTCATGGTCCGCAACACCTACATCTATCCGCCGAAGCCGTCGATGCGGATCATCTCCGACATCTTCGCCTTCACCTCGCAGCGGATGCCCCGCTACAACTCCATCTCCATCTCCGGCTACCACATCCAGGAGGCCGGGGCCACGGCCGACCTGGAGCTGGCGTACACCCTCGCGGACGGTGTCGAGTACATCCGCGCCGGACGCGAGGCGGGCCTGGACGTGGACGCGTTCGCGCCCCGGCTGTCGTTCTTCTGGGCCATCGGCATGAACTTCTTCATGGAGATCGCCAAGATGCGGGCGGCCCGGCTGCTGTGGGCCAAGCTGGTCTCCCAGTTCGAGCCGAAGAACACCAAGTCGCTGTCCCTGCGCACCCATTCGCAGACCTCCGGCTGGTCGCTGACGGCGCAGGACGTGTTCAACAACGTCACGCGTACGTGCGTGGAGGCGATGGCGGCGACCCAGGGCCACACCCAGTCGCTGCACACCAACGCCCTGGACGAGGCGCTCGCGCTGCCCACGGACTTCTCGGCGCGCATCGCCCGCAACACCCAGCTGCACATCCAGCAGGAGTCGGGCACCACCCGGGTCATCGACCCGTGGGGCGGCAGCGCCTATGTGGAGAAGCTGACGTACGACCTCGCCCGCAAGGCCTGGCAGCACATCCAGGAGGTCGAGCAGGCGGGCGGCATGGCGCAGGCCATCGACGCGGGCATTCCCAAGCTGCGCGTGGAGGAGGCCGCGGCGCGCACCCAGGCCCGCATCGACTCCGGGCGCCAGCCGGTGATCGGTGTGAACAAGTACCGGGTGGACAGCGACGAGCAGATCGAGGTCCTCAAGGTCGACAACTCCTCCGTGCGCGCCCAGCAGATCGAGAAGCTGCGGCGGCTGCGCGCGGAGCGGGACGAGACGGCCTGCCGGGACGCGCTCGACGCGCTGACCCGGGCCGCCGACGGCGAGGGGAACCTGCTGGAGCTGGCCGTGCACGCGGCCCGCGCCAAGGCGACCGTCGGGGAGATCTCGGACGCCCTGGAGAAGGTGTACGGCCGGCACGCGAGCCAGATCCGTACGATCTCCGGCGTGTACCGCAACGAAGCAGGACAGTCCCCGTCCGTGGACCGCACCCGTGCCCTGGTGGACGCGTTCGAGGAGGCCGAGGGCCGCCGGCCGCGCATCCTGGTCGCCAAGATGGGCCAGGACGGCCACGACCGCGGCCAGAAGGTGATCGCGACGGCCTTCGCCGACCTCGGCTTCGACGTCGACGTCGGCCCGCTGTTCCAGACCCCGGAGGAGGTCGCCCGGCAGGCCGTCGAGGCGGACGTCCACGTGGTCGGGGTGTCCTCGCTGGCCGCCGGTCACCTCACGCTCGTCCCGGCGCTGCGCGAGCAGCTCGCCGCCGAGGGGCGCGAGGACATCATGGTCGTGGTCGGCGGGGTGATCCCGCCGCAGGACGTGCCGACACTGCTGGAGATGGGCGCCACGGCCGTGTTCCCGCCCGGGACGGTGATCCCGGACGCGGCGTACGACCTGGTGCAGCGGCTGTCGGGCAACCTCGGCCACGCCCTCTGATCCGCATGGCAGCGATCGATCTCGACACGTATGTGAAGGGTGTGCTCGACGGGAAGCGGGCCCTGGTGGCCCGTGCCATCACGCTCGTCGAGTCCACCCGCCCCCAGCACCGGGCGCTGGCACAGGAGTTGCTCACCGAGCTGCTCCCGCACAGCGGCCGGGCGCGGCGGATCGGCATCAGCGGCGTGCCGGGCGTGGGCAAGTCGACGTTCATCGACGCGTTCGGCACCCAGCTGACCTCGCTGGGCCACCGGGTCGCCGTGCTCGCCGTGGACCCGTCCTCCACGCGCACCGGCGGTTCCATCCTGGGCGACAAGACCCGGATGGAACGCCTGGCGGTGGACCCGAACGCCTTCGTGCGGCCCTCCCCCAGCGCGGGCACGCTGGGCGGGGTGACGAAGGCGACGCGCGAGTCGATGGTGGTCATGGAGGCGGCCGGCTACGACGTGATCCTCGTCGAGACCGTCGGCGTCGGCCAGTCGGAGACCGCGGTGGCCGACATGGTCGACTCCTTCCTCCTGTTGACCCTGGCCCGCACCGGTGACCAGCTGCAGGGCATCAAGAAGGGCGTCCTGGAGCTGGCCGACGTGATCGCCGTCAACAAGGCGGACGGCCCGCACGAGCGCGACGCGCGGGCGGCGGCACGGGAGCTGGCGGGAGCGCTGCGCCTGATGCACGGCAAGGACGCCTTCTGGACTCCTCCGGTGCTCAGCTGCAGTGCCCGTGAGTCGGCGGGCCTCGACGTGGTGTGGGAGCGCCTGGAACAGCACCGCACGCTGCTCGACTCCACCGGGCGGCTCACCGCCAAGCGGCGGGACCAGCAGGTCGACTGGACCTGGTCGATGGTCCGCGACGAACTGCTGGGCCGGCTGCACGCGGACCCTGCGGTGCGCGAGGCAGCCCCCGGCCTCGAACAGCAGGTCAGGGACGGCTCGTTGACGGCGACCCTGGCCGCGGAACGCATCCTGCGGGCGTTCGGCGGGAAGTGAACGGGGCACCGGACCGGTGGGTTGGTCCGGTGGGTTGGTCCGGTGCGCCGGACCAGTGCGCCGGGCCAGTGCGCCGGACCGGTGGGTTGGTCCGATGGGTTGGTCCGGTGCGCCGGACCAGTGCGCCGGGCCGGTGTGCTGATCCGGTACACGGGCCCGGTGCGCTGACTCGGTGTGCGGGTCCGGTGCGCTGATTCGGTACACGGGCCCGGTGTGCTGATTCGGTGTGCCCGTCAGGTGTGGGCGAGGAGACGGTCGGTGAGTTCGCCGATCACCCGGTCCCTCTCCTCGAAGAGGTAGAAGTGGCCGCCGGGGAACTCGACGGAGTCGAAGGGGCCGGAGGTCCACTCGCGCCACCGTGCGATGGCGTCCGGGGAGAGCCGGTCGTCCGCCAGACCGGCGAACGCCGTCACCGGGCAGGTCAGCCGGGCGTCCGGGCGGGGTGTGTAGGTGCCGAGGAGCCGGTAGTCGCCGCGCACCACGGGCAGGATCAGCTTCCGCATGTCCGGCAGTTGCAGCAACTCCGGTTCGGTGCCGCCCAGTTCCACCAGGGTTTCGCAGATCTCGTCGTCGGTCAGCAGATGCAGCTGCCGGGCGGCGGGGCAGTCGGGAGCCTCACGCGCGGACACGAACAGCCGCTCGGCCGGGCTCCCCGACTCCCCCAGGGCCAGGACCAGTTCATATGCCACGAGGCCGCCCATGCTGTGCCCGAAGGCCAGCCACGGGCGGTCCAGTACCGTCCGCAGGTCCGCGGCCAGATCCGCGGCGAGCGCCGCGAGGGAGACGGGCCAGGGGTCGGTGAACCGGTGCAGCCGCCCCGGATAACAGGCGACGATCAGCTCCACCTCGGGCGGCAGCAGCTCCGCCCACGCGCTGTACATGCTGTACGAGCCGCCCGCGTGGGGCAGACAGACCAGTTGGAGGCGGGCCTGCGGGCGCGGCCGTGGGCGGCGCAGGGATGTGGACTGCGTCATGTGCGGAGGGCGTCCCTTCTCTTTTCCGTCATTGTCCGCTCCCGTCTCTTTCCCGTCATGGTCGGCTCCCGTCCCTCTTCCGTCATGGTCGGCTCCCGTCCCTCTTCCGTCATGGTCGGCTCCCGACGTGACCGCCGTCATCGTGCGGTGCCGGTTCGGCCGTCATCGCGCGGCGCGATGTGGAAGTCGAAGCCGAGGGTCCCGGGGTCAAGGGCCGTCGCCCCGCCGTCGACCGTGAGCACCGCGCCATTGACGTAGGACGCGGCCGGGGACAGCAGCCAGCCGATGGTCTCCGCGATCTCGCCCGGCTCACCGGGCCTGCCCGCGGGCAGCAGCCTGGTCGCCTCCTCGTAGGCGGCCGCCACACCCCCGTCCTGCCCCTGCCGCAACTCGGCCTCCCCGGCGAAGCGTGCCATGCGCCGGTCGGCCATCTCCGTCCGGACCCAGCCGGGACACACGATGTTGGCCCGGACCCCCTGGCGCCCGTAGTCGACGGCGACGGAACGGCACAGCTGGAGCAGGGCCGCCTTGGACGTGGCGTAGGGGGCGTTGCTCGTGCCGTTGCGCAGGGCGGACACCGAAGCCACGGCGACCACCGATCCCCTGGTCTCCAGCAGGTGCGGGATCGCGGCGCGCAGAAGCAGCAGCGGTCCGGTGACATTGGTGCGCATCACCTCGTCCCAGTCCTGCAGCGACAGGTCCCCGACCGCTCCGCCCCGCCCGATGCCCGCGTTGAGCACGAGCCCGTCCAGCCGTCCGTGGGCGGCGAGCGCCGCCCGGACGAGACCGTCGGCCGCGTCCGGGTCCCCGACGTCGGACGGGTACGCCAGCGCCCCCGTCTCCCGTTCGACGCGCCGCAGGGGTTCGGTCCGCCGGCCGGAGGCGACCACCTGGTGACCTCCCTCGCGCAACAGCCGTACGGTGGCTTCGCCGATACCCGTACCTCCGCCCGTCACGATCACAACCCGCTGCTCAGTCACTGCAGTTCAAGCCCTCCGCCGGGATCACTGGACGTCTTCGAGCCTAGAACCCGGCGCTGCGCCGG
Source organism: Streptomyces sp. NPDC107581 (assembly GCF_055657175.1). NCBI lineage: Bacteria > Bacillati > Actinomycetota > Actinomycetes > Kitasatosporales > Streptomycetaceae > Streptomyces > Streptomyces sp. NPDC107581. Next base: position 1,534 of record NZ_JBVKBH010000016.1, on the reverse strand, counting down.
CGGCGACTTCGAGACCGGACTCACGCCGCTGCGAGGTGTGAGCGCCGCATGGCGGGGCAGGCTGGAATCGCCTCGTCGTGCACCGGTCTGTCTCATTTCCCCCGGATCGGCCCGGGAGTGGGTCTGGCCCCACCCACCCGTACGTCCAGGCCCATACCGCGGCACTCCTGCACTCCGTAGCGTCGGCATCACAACAAGACGGAGGATGAAGGACATGGCCAAGACCAAGGACACGACGGTCAATGCGACGCAGCTCACGGACCCCGGTGTCCAGGCGGCGTTCGAGACGGTGAAGAGCAGCATCAAGCTCTACGGTGTGCTGACCGCCGTCGCCATCGTCGTGCTCGCCGTGGTGGCGATCAGCGGCCACTCGGTGAGCACGTTCATGTGGGTCCGGTCGGCCGTGCTGCTCGCCGTCGCCGTGGTGATCCACCGGATGGCCGTCACCGCTTCACAGGGAAACCGTAAGGCTTTCGACCGCGTCGAGACCCTCAGCGCCATCATGCCCATCGCGATCATCGGCGTCGACCTGATCCCGGGTGTCTGCCCGCTCTGGTTCGCCGTGATGCAGGGTGTGTGCGCCCTGCCCGTCATCCGGGCCGCCGTCGTCACCCGCGGCTCCACGCTGCGCGCCGTTTTCCCCAAGGGTTCCTGAGGACTTTCCGCGGGCGGAGTCCGGTCCCCGGCTCCGGTCCCCGGCGGGGTCCCGCCGATCAGGCCTCTAGGCAACCATTCTCAACACCAGCCATCGACCGACCTGTTGGCGCATGCCGGTCGGAGTCGCCGGCGCCGGGGGGACTGCCCGGGCGGCGGTGATCTTCCCATCCAGGAGGACCCCCCGAATGTTCCGACGTATCGGGACCGCTGTCGTCCGTCATCCCGTCTGGACGATCGTGGCGTGGCTGATAGCGGCGGTGGCCATCGTCGCCACCGCGCCCAGCCTTCCATCGAACAGCGACGAGAGCAGTTTCCTGCCCAAGAGCTACGAATCCATCAGAGCGGCAGACGTCCAGGACAAGGCGTTCCCTGCCGCCTTCACCCCCTCGGCGATCGCGCTCTACCAGCGCACCGACGGCGCCAGGCTGACCGCCGACGACAAGAAGGACGTCGCCCGGATCACCACGGAACTCGGCGGCAAACACATCGACCAGGTCCAAAAGGTCGTACCCGGCCCGCCCTCCGCGGACGGCAAATACACCATGACCCTGGTCCAGATGGACGACCGCACCGCCGGCCAGCCCAAACAGGCCGACGCCGCCAAGACACTGCGCGAGGACGCCAAGAAACTCGCCGCCGGCACCCACCTCGACGTCAAACTCGGCGGCCCCGCCGCACAAGCCCTGGACCAGCAGGACTCCTCCAAACGCGGCGACGCCCTGATCGGCATCGGCACCTTCGTCATCATCCTGGTCACCCTGCTGATCATCTTCCGCGCACCGATCCTGGCCATCCTCCCCCTCGTCCTGATCGGCGTGGTCTCCGCCATCGCCAACGGACTGATCGCCTACGCCACCAAACTCTTCGACCTCGAGGC